>JAUIFJ010000018.1 GCA_030429345.1 bacterium
GCAGCCTGGGCATTGCGAACCAGGGTGTTGGCCGCCGTGCGCTCGTCGTACACCTCCTGGCGCTTGTCCTTCAGCTTCTTGACCTGGTCCTCAACGCCGCCCAGCTGGATCACCACCTGCTGCTGCTTTTCCGGCTTCATCCGCAAAAACTCACTGGGATCGAAGGCCAGGTGGTTGAAGAACTGGTCCAGCAGGGCCTGGGGGCTGCGGAAGGGGTTGGTCCGGCCATCGGCGTAGATCTTCAGCGACCACTTGCCGCCCTGGCTGATGGATCGGCAGACCCGGATCCGCCCCGGGCTTTCGAACTGCGGATCTTCCGCCGGCACCAGGTCGACCACCAGCTCCGCACGCTCCGCGTCATCGCGGACCACTTCTTTGGGCGCAATCTTCGGCCCACCCAGCGCCACCCAGATGGCCTGCAGGAGGCTCGTCTTCCCCTGCTCATTCCTACCACTCAGGATCACCATGCTGGAATCGGGGTCAAAGCGCACGTTCGCGGTCTTCAGGCGCAGGAAGTTGTCGGCCTGCACGCCGTAGATGCGGTAGCTGTCCGCCAGCTGGGGTTCGGTCTTGTTCTGTTTCTTCGGGGGCATGGACACTCCTTCCGTGCTACAGCGCGGGGTCGCGGTGCTGCAGCCTGTACATGATGGACCACACACGGCCGAGTGCCCGGCCGTACATGCCATCATGCCTGGGCTGGGCGTGCGCCGCGTTCTTGAAATTGAAATACTGGATGTCGTCACACAGCCGTGCCTGGACGATCTGCACCGTCTCCGGATCGGCGATGATGCGGTATCCGTAGTCGGCTGACGGGGTATCGAGAATCGGGCCCAGCATGTCCGTCCCTTCCGCCGTTCGAAGCAGCAGCTTCAGTTCTACAAGGTGCTGCCGGTCCCGAGCGCGGATCTGCAGCTTGTCCGGCTCGTCCCGGCTGCGGGTGATGCTGTAGAACCCGTGACGTGTGAAAAGCCACATGGTCGTTCCTTTCTAGAATGGGACGTCGTCGAACGGGATGTCCCCCTGGCTCTGGGGCGGATCGGTTCCGACTCCTAGGGCAGGCGCGGCGCTCTCGACAACTCTTGTTTGTGATGCAGATGCAGTATTTGATGTCTTGCCAGAAGCTTCACCGGCATCTTCCGGCTCTTCCCCACCCACGCGAATCAATGCTTCTCGAACTGCCTCGGCCTTCAGGTACAAAGTCTGGTAACGTTTCGTCCCCAATCGCCTTCTGCGTATACCTTCTTCACGGACTACATTCACCTTCCTGAGTGCAGAGGTCAATTTGTGACTGGTCATCTTGAAATCGGATGGCCATTGCCCTGCATCGACAAGTTCATCGTGAACCAGATCCTTGATCTTGGCCGTTTGATACTCGTGTGGAAACTGAAGCTCCTCCAACCCTTCGCGACTGTCTCCTTCCAGGATGTTCAGCAATGTCTGCAGGATCAGAATGTCCATGTCCGTGCGACGGTTCTTTTCTTCCTCGTCCTTCCGCTTCTGCAGCTGTGTTTGCCGCAATCGCTGCACAATGGATTGTGTTTCATCCTTGCACTCCAGATCGATCAGCCGGGCAATGGTGAACAAGGGCAGCCATGTCTCACGCTCGCGGCCCGTCAGGTCCGGAAACTCCACTTCCGGATCACTGGTCATGGTGATTCTGAGGTGGGCGAACCTGGTCAGCGCCCAGCAGTGCAGCTTGTTCCGCAGTTTTCGTGTACGAATGTCCAGCTCAGTACTGGTCTTCGCCCAATCCAGAAAGTTGCGCGCCCCATCCCTGTCGTATTTCAGGCAGCGGACCAGGATGCACCGGCTAGCCAACACACGATCGATCTCTTTTGTACCGCCCAGGCACTTTGGGCCGTAGGTTCTGAAGGACTGCAGCTGGTTGTCGTCTCCGCTGGCACGCTTGACCATCCCCCCCTTCTTGTAGCTTCCATTCAACACCAACTTCTGGGCGAAGTAAACGGACCCCGGTTCCGGGTTCGTGAAATTCTCCGCTTCATCATAGATCGATGTACCACGATTGGCGTGTGACTCCCTGAAAATCGCAGCCTCCGAAGTACTGTCCGACTTCGATGTATTGAAGGCCAGCAGTTTGATGAGATCCATGCCAGCGGACTTGCCGGATTCATGCCTGCCATGGAAGTGCAGGAATCCGATCGCATCGAAGAGGGGATACACATAGGTCATCATAACCCAGATCGCTATCAGATCGTGCTGGTGCTCCTCGGGATACCAGATGTACTGTTCGAACAGATGCCTGATATCCCGAAACAGGTCCCGCGTGCTGGGAGTGCAGGACGCAGGATCATTGAGGAACCGGGCAAGCGAGTATTCTTCTGCCGGTTCCTTGCTCCAGTTGGGCAGGGTACGTTCAGGAAAGTTCAGAGACTTCGGATCACCAGGGTCTCGATCGTGATACAGGATGATCTTCGAACTGGGCTTTCCCTCAAGGATCCTGCTTTCAATCAGGCAAGGCATCTCCCCTGCAATTTCATCATTGGATTCGTGCTCAAGCCACACTCCGATGTGCCCTACGGGCTCAGTGCCAGTGAAATCAAAATCCAGCGCCGGGCTGAAAGACTTCTTGTCTCGAAAGACGAACTTCAGGCTCTCTGCAGAAGTGCCCTCCGCTTTGTCCTGTGATCCACTCTTCTGAGCATCCTTGTGAACGCGCACAGCCTCCTGCATGTCTTTGCGCAATTCGGAGACCGGGCAATCCAGCCTGGTGCGCAGACGCTTCAACCACTGCGCTTGTTCGACACCGGTTTCTGCTGCAAGCCGCAGAAGCAGCTGGTTCAGCAGTTCCTTGTGATCACGGGTCAGCCACTCGCCCGCCTGCACATCGGGCAGCTGGTCGATCATGTACTCCAGCAGGGGCGGGGCCTGCTGGACCAGCTGCTGGAACTCCTCGGCCGTGTGGCCGGCGCGCGCCCAGTCGTTGATGTCATTGGCGTCCGGGATGTGCAGGATGCGCACTTCCCCGTCCTGTATCTCGGACTGGATGGCCTGGGCGGTCTTCAACACGTTCTTCCGGCCCGCCTCGTCGTTGTCCCACACGAGGGTCAGGGTCTCGACCCGTTTGAATTTCCGGGCATGCTTGACGGCATGGACGCCCAGGTTCCCGACGGCCGGGATTCCCCAGTCCATGAGGGTCCAGCAGTCGGGGACGCCTTCGGTGAGCACGACTTGCCGATGATGCAGGTCGTCCTCGTTGTACAGGCCTGCAGGGCCCGGCAAGTGGATGTACTTGGCCCGCTGATCCGGATCCAGTGAGCGGAAGGTCATGCCAACCACGCGCTGGCGGCGCATGAGGGGAATGGAGATTCGCGTGTCGTAAAACAGCCGCCTCCACTCGCCCTTGTCATTCAGCCGGCGCAGGCCCAGCTCGTTGTACTCCTCGGGCTCGTAGCCCGCCAGCCCCGGATGCTTGGGCCGGATGTCGTACAGCTTGCGGATCTCGACCAGGCCCAGCAGATGCTGGCGCTGGAAATCCCGGCCAAAGCCCCGCTTTTCGAGGTAGGCGCGCGCGCCTTGCGCTGCTTCCGTCTCCCCCTGCAGCCAGCCGGCGCAGGCGCGGGCCACGGTGGTCAGGATGTCCTCCCGGCGGCGCCAGGTCTCCAGCTCCTGCCGTTCTTCCTCCGTCGGTGGTTTGACTTCCAAGCCCAGCATCTGGGCCCCGATCTCCACGGCGGCACGGAACTCCACCTTTCGCTCGGCCATCAGGTAGTCGAGCACGCTGCCGGCGGACTGGCCGCCCGGGTGGGACCAGCAGATCCAGCTGTTGGTCTCGCGGTAGATGGTGAAGCTTGGGCCCGTGTCTTCATGGTCAGGCAGTGGACAGCAGATGCTGCGCTTCCCCGCCGCCTCCTTGGGCAGCAGGGACTCGATGGGCAGGTCCCGCTTGATTCGCTCGATCAGGTCGCTGTAGTACGCCATGGTGGCTTTCTATTTCAGGGCCATCTGGAACAGGTCGGTATCACGGGCGGCCAGAACGGCGGCTGCGGCGTCGAACTGATGCTCGGAGCGTGCTTTCGTCCGGTCCCACTGGGCTCCTTTCCAGGATTGCCCCGTGCGCGAAGCCCCGGCCTTCACCACATCCGCCAGGTGGGCCTTGGTGGCCAGGAGGCTGCCGCCCACACGCTGCTTCACCTCCCCGGGCAGCAGCCACACCGTCGGCACCTCGTGAAAGACCTTTGCTGCACAGGCCAGGGCCTTGGCGTAGGCCAGGCCTTTCAGGGCGTCCGCGCTCTGGGCACCGGAAGACGGGGTCTCGCAGCAGATGACGGCCGGTGGAAAGCGGGTGAGAAACGATTGCAGCCCGGCCAGCAGCAGCTCCAGCCGGCGTGTGTCATCGTCGGAGACCCGAAGACCCAGTTTCTTGTCCGACTTGGCCGTCACGATGGTCTGGATTCCCGCCGGCCACCAGGCCGAAAGTTCGATGGCCACCAGGCCGAAGTGGGTAAAACTGGGATCCATGCCGACGGCAAAGCGTGTGGCACCCGCCACCTGCGGGCCAAGCCGCGGGGGCTTGAGGATCGGAGCGCCGGTATCGATGGTCAGCTGCGTGCGCGACGCCACGGGCTCGCCCTTGACGATCTCCGCCCGCAGCTTGTGATACGCTTTCTTGCGCTGGTTGTACTGGCGCACCAGAGGCTTGCTGTCCCCGCCCACGTGGACCACGCCGCTATCCACGAAATCGAAGACCTCGCCCCGCTCCTTGCCTGGACAAGCGCGCATCACGCGGCCCACACGCTGCTCGACACGACTCTCGCTCTTGGCCGGGAAGGTGAGCAGCAGGGTGTTCAGCTCGGGGATGTTGAGCCCCTCGTCGGCCACAGTGCTGGCGAAGAGCACGCGGACCGCGCCGGCGCGCACGCTCTTCCGAACTAGCCGCCGGGTGTCCTTCTTGACCTTCCCCACCAGCAGCTCGCCCTGGATGCCACGATCGGCGGCCGCTTCGAAGAGCGGCACCAGGTGGTCCTCCACCCGGCCAGAAAGCACGAGGATCACGCGGTCCGGGTCGTTGTACAGCTGGGCCAGCAGGTCCAGGATCTGCTTGTTGCGCGCGGCGTTGCCGGCTAGTGCGTCGGCCAGGGCCTGCCAGTCGGCTGCCCCGCCGTAGGGGAAGGTGAAGGCCGTGTGGATCTCATGGATCCGCGCCGGCACCAGGTAGCCCTGGTCCAGCAGCGACCGCTGATCTGTCTCGTGGATCACGGGTCCAAAGGTGTCGGTCAGTTTCTGGGTCAGGCCATCCGCCCGCTCGGGCGTGGCCGTCAGGGCCAGGCGGTACTTGGCGGGGCACTGGCCGATGATCCGGTCGAAAGTCGTGGCCGGCGCGTGATGTCCTTCATCCAGGATCATGCAGCCGAAGGCGCTGAGGGCGCTTCGCAACACCTCCTCCTGCATGCGCGCCAGGGACTGGACGGTGGCGATCGCCAGGGTTTGCCCGGGCTTCATCGCCGGCTTCTTTGCCGACAACTGGGCGACCTCGATTCCCAGCTGCTCCTCAATCGCTTCCGCCCACTGGTCCACCAGATCCAGCGTGTGGACCAGGATCAGGGTCGGTTGGCAAATCTGCGCGACGGCCGCAAGGGCGGTGAAGGTCTTGCCGCCGCCGGCGGGGATGACCACCACGCCCTGGACACGGTCGACCATGGCGCCGCAGGCTTTCTGCTGGTAGGGCCGGAGCGCCCAGCCCCCGGCCTTGAAGGCCACACGGTCGTGTGACATGCGCAGGTCGCGCACGCCCGGCCAGGGATGGATCGATCGCTTGAGCAGATCGATGGCCCCGCGGGGCACTGTGAGCTCGGTCCGGTCCTCGGTCCAGCCTTCCAGCCTGGGCGGAATCTGCACCCACTTCCCGTCCACCTTCTTCATCGGCCGCTGCTTCCCCCGCCGCTTGGCCCCCAGGTACTCGGGGTTGGGGTAGCTCAAATTCTTCTGAATCTGCTTGCGGGCCAGGGCGCTTAGCAGGCGACTGGGCACACGGATCACGGAATCGACGGTGATCATGGGTTCCTCAGGAAAAGGGGTCGTCGTCGTCTGACAGGAAGGACTGAATGGCCTGGATCTCGGTGGACAGCATGCCGCCCGGAATGGATTTGAGGAACTGATGGCCATAGCGCTTGGTCTTCACGCGCCCGTCCATCAGCAGCATGACGCCCCGGTCCGTATCACGGCGGATCAAGCGCCCGAAGATCTGCTTGAAGGTGATCAGCGAAAGCGGCAGGCTGTGGCGGAAGAACCAGCCCTTGGGATCGTGCTCCGCGATCCAGTCCATGACCGGGTCCGCGGGCGAGGGAAAGGGCAGGCGATCCAGGGCAACGAGCGACAGGGCTTCCCCGGGAACATCGATGCCCTGGAAGAAGGTCCGCGTGGCGAACAGCACACTCGACACATCGTCCTTGAATCGCTGGATCAGCACCGTGCTGGGCGCGCTGCCCTGGCGGAAGCACCGGTATCCCAGACGGCCGAACTCGGGCTCCAGGGCGTGCCAGGCTTCCTGCATCGCCGCGTTGGACGTGAAGAGCAGGAGGCTCCGTCCCCCAGCCGCGGGCACCGCCCGAGCCAGAGTATCGATCATCCGGTCCCGGAAGTCTTCGGCATTCGGTTCCGGCAGCTGGTCGGGCACGACAACCAGGGCGCTGGACCGGAAATCGAAGGGGCTGGGAAGGATCAGCTGGCGGGTCCGGCCTTCCGGCAAGCCCAGGCGATCGCGAATGAAGCTGAAGTCGTTTCGTGTCGTAGTCAGCGTGGCGCTCGTGCCCACGAAGGCCTGCAGCTGGGGAAACAGGTTGGCCGCCAGGTGCTTGGCCACCGACACCGGTTTGCCACACAGCTTTCCCAGAGTGGGCCCCGCCTTCGGCGCCCAGGTCTCAACCCAGTACACCCACTCCGGATCCTCCTGGTCGACCAGGAACTTGATCTTTCGGCAGGCTTCCCGGCACTGGGCCTCCCTGCGTTCCAGCTGCTTGTACCGCTTGCCCTCCGGGTCCTCCCCCTTCTTCACAGACTGCAGCTCCCGCCGCGCCTGGTCCACGCACAGCAGCAGCTCCGAGGGGTCCGCGCAGCCCGGGCGCGTGATCCGCACCCTGTTGGTCTCGCGGAAGCGCGCGGCGTTCAGGGCACGTGCAAAGCGCTCCGCCGCCTGGTCCAGCCGCTCCCACGTCTCGCCGGACAGGAAGGACTTGAGCGACCGGAAGGACCAGCGGCCGATGTCCTCGCCGGCGAAGTTGGCCCCGATCTCCGGGATTTCGTGTGCTTCATCTGCGATCAAGATGTCATACGGGGGCAGCACACGTGCCCGGTCGGCCGTCCGCATCCGGACCTGCAGGTCCGCGAACAGGAGGTGGTAGTTGGTGACCACGATGTCCGCATCGGCGGCTGCCTCGATCGCTGCCTTGTGGAAACAGGGAAGCTCACAGCCCGCGCATTCCCCGGTGTCCGTGACCGCGAACTGGCGCCACACGCGGGGACCGGGCTTGAAGTCCAGCTCACTAACATCCCCGCTGCCGGTCTTGTTGGCCCAGTCCAAAACGGCCCGGAACTCCTCCTCGTCTTCCTGGGCCAGTCCGCCACCTTTGAAGAACCCGCTGTTGTGCTCGGTCAGCTTATCCACACACACGAACTGCTGCCGGCCCTTCATCAGTGCGAACTTGAAGTCCACGGGCAGCAGGTCCCGCAGGAAGGGCAGGTCCTTCCCCACCAGCTGCTCCTGCAGCGCGATGTTGGCCGTGGCGATCACCACACGCTGCAGGTTCGGCACGGCATGCAGGATCGCCGGGATGAGATACGCCAAGCTCTTGCCCGTACCCGTGGGGGCCTCGACCAGCAGCTCGCGCTCATCGCGCAGCGTGTCGTACACCGCCCCGGCCATTCGGATCTGACTCTCGCGTGCCTGGTAGCCCTCTAGACTGCCGGCCATCAGACCATTGGGTCCCAGAACCTGGGCAGGGGTGAGTAAAAGCTGTGTGCTACCCGTTTGCGGGGCAGCCGGTTCTACACTGAATGCCATGGATCACCTGCAGGAATGAACTAGACCCCGACCAAGCCCGTGGGCCCAGCCGGGGTCAGGGAGAAGGGTCATCAATCAGGAGAAGGGATCGCCCTCGCCTTCGCCATCGGCCTGGGCGCGCCGCATGGCATCCAGCTCGCCGTCCACCCAGGACCGGGCGGCCTGCAGCTTGTCCGTCGTCAGCTCCTTGATCTTGCGGAGCCCGAAGTGCTGGGTGAAGTCCTTGGGGATGTCGGCGTTGTAGGCATGCAGGGTCTGCAGGTCCTTCAAGAGCGGCGCCAACTGCTCCTCCGTCGCCAGGGTCGCAGGCTTGTCCGTCTCGGTGCCCCCGCCCCCTCCACCTTCTCCGTCGTCGGCCAGGTCATGGAGGGTCAAGCCCGTCAGGTGCTTGCGCATCTCGGCCGTGATGTCACACTCGGGCAGGATCGTGTACTCCGTGTCCTTGCCGGTTCCGCTGCGTCGGACCTCGAAGACCTTGTTGTCCACGCCGTACTTGATGTCCAGGTTGTTCACCAGCTTGAAGAACTTCTTCCCCTGCTCCAGGATCTGCAGCCCCTGGTAAACCGGCTGGCCGTTCTCCATCTCGAAGACCGCGACGTTCATCTTGGTCTTCAGCACCTTGGACTTCCCGCACCCGGGTGTCCAGTCCTGGTAGTTGGACCCGTCCCAGAATGTCTCACGGATGTGAGGATCGCCCAGGAAGGCGACCAGGCCGGCGGCCCCGTCATCGATCTTCCAGAACTTCCCGCCTTCCTTGTCATTCTCCTCGAACCGGCGGTTCATGTCGTCAAAGCGTCCCATGTGGGATTCCTCCGTTGAAGTGGCTAGTTGATTTCGATTTTGCTCAGCAGGTGGGTGATTGCCGGGTGCTTCCGGACCTCCGTATCCTGGCCCTCGGGCAGGGCTGGCGGGGCGACGGAGTGCAGGCTTTTCTGGTAGGCGTGATCCACGGCCCTGGCCAGGGCCCAGACCGCTTCGTCTTCCAGGCAATGGATGGCGGCGATGCCCCCTAGCCGGAGGGTCAGGTCCCGGAAGGCCTGGCGGATCTCCGCCGCGGGTGCGGGTGGCTGGGCTGGCATCGTGGCTTCAGACATGAGTAGGCTCCTTGGTTGGTGCGTTGCCTACTCACGTATGGGGCAATGATTTTTTGATTTGTGACAGGGGGGGTCAAAAATCTCGAAGATTTCTTTTGCGCACCTTCAGGAGTAGTCGATGCACACGCTGCCTCAGTGTTGCGGCCGCGATCCCCATCTGTTCAGCCAATTCATCGTAACTGTAGTCATAGATGTAGCGGCCAAACAGGAGTTCAGCCTCATCCTTCTGCAGATCTAAGTCCGAGAGAATGGACTGGATTTGCTGGGCTTCGAACTCCTTGCCGGCAGAACTCAATTCATCAAGGGAATTGAACACGGGATCGTCTACTGATGACTCTAGTCCGCGATCTCTGCGCAATAGCTTATTCGTATCACGAACAAGGTTTCGAATGAGGAATGGAGTGTCAGTCTTCACTCGATTCAACGCCTCCAGAAAGCACCACGAAGCATCAGATTCGACTTCCGATGAGACTCCCTGCGGACGAAAATGCCGCGACGCTATCGACTGAATTGGCTTCCGGAAAATCCATAGGAGCCAGACTTGCAGGCATCCTACCGCATCACCTGCCTCGCGAAACTGTGTGACAAGGATTCGAACCAGGTCGTCTTGCCGCTGCTGATCTTCCTGTCTTGTGGACGTCATGAACTCGAACAGCACTTCCAGGTCAGGCGGCAGCTCTGGCTTCTGCTCCACCAGCTTCTGGTATTCGGCACGGGATTCGGCGGTCAAAACGTGTTCGATGCGCAGGGGGGAAGGCATTGGTGCACTCCGGCATGGTGCCGGCGCAGGGCGTACCTCTCCCTCTGGGCCAAAAACTGGCTCTAGGCCCAGTGGTCAAGAAGACGACTGGGCCGACAGGTGGTTGTGGTGGAAGGCTGGTGCTACAGGGCCTGGACACGGGACACGGGGACAGAGTGGTCCCTGTCAGGCTTAGGAGAGAGTTCTCCTACGCCTGGTGATACAGGTCAGGCCGGAATCACATCCGGGTGGCCAGCCGCTGGCATCAGCGGCTGTCGGCCCTGGGTTAGCTGGTTCGGAAGGTCGGCCGTTTCAAACGGGACATCCCAGGAAGAGTGGTCGTGCGGGTAGGGGGAAGAGCGAAGCGCATGGGGGGGTTTCTCCTTGTGCGTGTAGCTCCAAGGGGCTGTTTGAGCAACCCCAGGGAGAGTGAAACCGAGTCGTCAAAATGCCCACAAGGCGGCATCCGGGGCCTCACGACTACCCGCGACTCGGTTTCGATCCCAAGACCAAGCGGGTGACGCAAGCGCAACGGATGTTCGCTAGGACACACGCTCAGTGTGTAAATATGTTCCCGCTTACGCAAGAACAAACTTCATTGGCTTTGATTGTCAGCTTTGGCAGGGCGGGGAACCGGGAGCAAAGCCGACCGCTGTGGCCAGGGCTGCGGGGCCCCGACTAGGGGTAGGGGCGCTGAATGTAGGGGAGAATTGGGTGAAATGCATCAACTCAGAACGAAAAGCGTTCGTTTTTCTGAGTCGGGTTGTAGACTTCTGCTTTGCGCTGTGCTAGTATGGGCGGGGCTTGTCAAAGAAAGACTTAGATCGACTATAAATTGGGATTCAAAGGACGCCATGTTCAGCAATGCTTTGAAATCTACATTCGCCTGGATTGGATTGCTCTCCATTGTCCCAACTTCCCTGTTTGCCCTACAACGGACAGGCTATGAACAATCCATTTCAGCCATTGGCGTGGTTGTCCTCTGTCTGCTGGTGTGGCACTGGAGAAGGCTTCTCAACTATATTCAGAAACTCGAAACCGTCCACTCTGTTCACCTGTATAACAATGATGGTGATGCAAATTATACACGCGAAACAGCAGTATTGCCGTGGATTGCTCCAGTTCGTCAGACAGAAGTGCTAGTAAGTTTATCTTCAGAAACAGGATGGATTGAGAACGTTAGTACTGATGATCCTGTGTCATGGACTGAAAAGCAGAATAAGTTATGGCATGGTCATGTCCAGGTGTCACGACATAGAAGTCGATTGTTCGCATTTGGCAGACCTGCAGGTATTCGCGTCAAAGTGGCATCAATATGGCGCAGGGCTTTTGTTCGTCCTTCTCATGATTTCGTAGTGGCATGCCCTGAACGTGGGGCGTCTCGAATTGTGATCCGTGTTCGCTGGAACCAAGATGTAAGACCTTTAGAATGCTTCGCGCAATACACCCGCTATCCTACAAATCTAGTCCGCAAGGAACATATGATCGATACATCGAAACTACCCTGGCAAAATGAGTCTGATGTCGTGGGCGAGCTGCAGCAAGACGGCAGCTTGTTGATGAACTACGTGATCGATAAACCACTTCACTGCTCAATGTATCGGATCTTTTGGAGAATGCCCTCAAACAAAGCTGTGAAGTTTACACAGGGCTGAAATGAAACCAGGCCGACAGATTGCCCTGTCGGCCCGATCAACTGCTGACCTATACAGGGCCCATAGAAATGCCGAAGACCAAATCCCCCCTGCCTGCAGGCCAGCACCGCCTCAGCTGGAATGAGATCCGAAGCCGTGCTACAAAATTCTCCAAGGAATGGGCAGGGGCGCATAGCGAGAACGCTGAGGCCCAGACCTTCTGGAACGAGTTCTTCGATGTATTCGGCCTGTCGCGCAAGCGTGTGGCATCGTTCGAGGAGCCGGTCAAGAAGCAGGATGGGCGGGACGGCCGTATTGACCTGCTGTGGAAGCAGGTGCTGATGGTGGAGCACAAGTCGCTGGGCAAGGATCTGAATGCTGCGGTGCACCAGGCGCTCGACTATTTCCCGGGCCTGACGGACCAGGACCTTCCCCAGTATGTCCTGGTATCTGATTTCGCTCGACTGCGCCTCCATGATCTGGAAGGTGGAACGGACTTCCAGTTCGAGCTGAAGGATCTACATAAGGAAGTCCGGCGCTTCGGCTTCATGGTCGGCTACCAGACGCAGAGCTACGGTGAGCAGGACCCGGTGAATGTCCGGGCGGCCGAGCGGCTGGGCCGGCTGCACGACCTGCTGCGTGAATCCGGCTACACGGGTCACAAGCTGGAAAAGCTGCTGGTTCGTCTTCTCTTCTGCCTGTTTGCCGACGACACGGGACTGTTTGAGCGGCGCTCCTTCCAGGACCTGATTGAACAGCGTACAAGCATCGACGGCGCCGATCTGGGCCACTGGCTTGCCGACCTGTTCCAGGTGCTGGACACACGTGTGGAAGAGCGGCAGAAGAAGCTGGATGAAGACCTGGCCGCCTTCCCCTGGGTGAATGGGAAACTGTTTGAGGAACCGCTTCCCATCGCTGCCTTTGACACCGAAATGCGCACTGCGCTCCTGCAGGCCTGTGGTCTGGACTGGAGCCGAATCAGTCCCGCCATCTTCGGAAGCCTTTTCCAGTCCATCATGGATAAGGAAGTGCGCCGGAATCTTGGGGCACACTACACCAGCGAAACCAACATCCTGAAAGCCCTGCGGCCCCTATTCCTGGAAGACCTAGAGGCAGAGTTCAACCGTGTGAAGCGGAGCCGCAAACAGCTGGCCGCCTTCCACCAGAAGCTGGCCAAGATTCGGATCCTCGATCCAGCGTGTGGCTGCGGCAACTTCCTGGTCATCGCCTACCGTGAACTGCGCATGCTCGAGATGGATGTGCTGCGTGCGCTCTACAAATCACGATTGAAGAAGGGCATGGAAGAGGGCCTGTCGATCGATGAGTACCTGCTTCTGGATGTAGACCAGTTCTATGGCATCGAGATCGAGGAGTTTCCAGCCCAGATCGCTCAGGTTGCGCTCTGGCTCATGGATCACCAGATGAACCTGCTAGCTGGTGAGGAATTCGGCCAGCTTGTATCACGGTTGCCGCTTACGAAGCATGCTAAGATCGTACAGGGGAATGCGCTGCGGATGGATTGGAGCGAGGTAGTAGACCCTTCAGTGTTGAGTTACATCGTGGGAAATCCACCCTTTGTCGGATCAAAATTCTTGACTGATGAACAGAAACTAGATGTGGCATCTACATTCAAAGCCCGCAAAGGATCTGGCCTGCTAGACTATGTATCCTGCTGGTATGTTCTGGCTATGAACTTTATTTCCAGCAACCCTTCAATTCGAGTGGCATTCGTATCCACTAACTCGATCACACAGGGCGAACAGCCGTCTGCGCTTTGGTTGCCTCTTCTTGAACAAGGTCTGCAGTTTCATTTTGCACATAGGACCTTTCAGTGGTCAAGCGAAGGTCGCGGACGCGCTACTGTGCAATGCGTAATCATAGGATTTGGCTTGCAGGATGTGTCGCAAAGGTATCTCTTTCAATACAAGGATCCTCTAACAGCGCCAGAACGTGTGGCCGTATCACGTATCAATCCCTACCTGGTTGACGGTCCAGATGTTGTACTCAGAAGTAGATCTCACCCACTATGTGATTCGCCAGAAATCGGAATCGGAAACAAACCTATTGATGGCGGCCAATATCTATTCAAGCCTGACGAAAAGGCTGAGTTTCTTCAGTCGGAACCCAAAGCAAAAAAATGTTTCCGCCGGTGGTATGGCGCCGATGAACTCCTAAACGGAAAGGAGCGGTGGTGTCTTTGGCTTGGTGAGTGCCCACCATCCGAACTTCGAAAGATGCCCCACTGCATGGAGCGCATCGCAGCGGTTCGAGCGTTACGTAAAGCCAGCAAATCTGCACCAACAAGAAAATTGGCAGAGACACCTACAAGGTTTCATGTTGAGAACATTCCAGATTCTGACTACCTGGCAATACCTGAAGTCTCCTCTGAGCGCAGAGAGTACATCCCATTGGGGTTCTTAGGTCCTGACACACTTGCCAGCAATCTATTGAAGGTCATGCGTCACGCATCACTCTTTCACTTCGGAGTGCTTCAATCGAGGATGCACATGGCATGGACTAGAGCAGTATGTGGGAGACTAGAGAGTCGATATCGCTACTCTGCTGAAATTGTGTACAACAATTTTCCTTGGCCGGATCCAGACAAGAAATCTAGCCTAGCAATCGAAAATGCCGCCAAGACTGTGCTGTCTGCCCGAGATGTTCACGGTGATGCAACTCTTGCAGACCTCTACGACCCGCGCACAATGCCAGCCAACTTGGTGAAGGCACACCGGAAACTTGATCAGGCTGTAGATAAAGCATACGGTGCGCCACGATTCAGCAATGAAGCCAAGCGTGTGGCATTCTTGTTTGAGTTGTATTCGCAAATTGCCGAAGACGCTTTGAATAGACCTTGACCCACGAATCTGAAGTACACAGAACAAAAGACTGGAGTGGTGGCTCAAAATGAATAACAGAAACAATATCATTAGAATACATTGGTCAATTAAATTCATTTTCATTTCTCTTTTTCATTGTCTGTTATGTCACGAACCGTGTGAGGCACAAAGCTGTGATAGCCTGTTTATAGTAGCATACCTGCCGCATCCAGATGTTGGAATGGTCTACGAGTTGGTAGATAATGAAGGGCATGTTATAGAAGAAAGTGAGATATCTCACGGTAGTATGCCAGGATCCAATGAATACTTGTTGGAATGTGTTCCAAACAGGGATACTGACCTGATTAGTGTAAATGCGTACGCTTTTCCAATCTCATACGGGATTCGTTCAAATTTGAATAAGGTATCAGTTTTCCTTGTGAAGCCGGGGGATCATCACCGAAAACCGGTATGGCCAAGTACATATTCGAGTCCAGTTTGGATATCGCTCTACTACTACAGTTCAGCTGGTAATGAATTCAGATCTGCAAACATTGGATCCTTCAACCATCTTACAAAGACTAAGAGCAGTCTAGATGTTGTTGATATCCTAAAACAGAACTTCCCACAAGTTCCGATTGACTCTGCTAAAGCTGTACCTGAACCAACCCCCCCGGTGAAAAACCGTATCCCATGGGTTAATCAAATTAAATCTGCCCCATTAAGCAGTCGATGGGCATTTACTGTTTGTAGTGCAATTGCTCTTGTTTTCTTCAGTCTTGGCATTCTTCTGACTCAAAGAAAAGCGCAAATAGCAATGATCTTACTAATCATTGTAACCACGATTGCCGGACTGTCTTTTCCAATCGATACACTACTCACAATAGTCAGTTCAATTGTTATAGTAGTTATCATTGGCCTTGGAAAGGTTATCTACTCACATTTCCGATGATTTAATCATGCACAAGAAGGTGTACCCACCAAAACGCATCTATGATATCATTATCATTACTTTAAAATCGCAATACCTCTCAATTGGACTTTAGACTTGCTTGTTTGACGGTTTTGCGATAAACTCCGTTTAGATAAACCTAACAAAGCGAGAGATCATGCAGATTCGAATCGTACTCCTTTCAACCCTGTCAGCAATCTTGTTCAGCTGTACTTCTGTGAAGATGATGATGGTAACAGGCACGGAAGTAAGTTCTGCACTTGAGCAACTACAAGATGCAATAGATCAAATCTATGAGGAAAGTGCTGGCAGCGTTCCCACTTCCGGGGACGACCATACACATGTGTTTCCGGAGTTACAATCTGCCACAATAAAGCTGAATTCGGCAGTATCTCACGAAGGTGAAGCGGAAGCAAGTTTAATTTTATTTGCCAAGGGCAAGGCTTCGAAATCGAATTCTAGTGAGATAGTTATAGAATTGGCCCCAAAGATGCCAAGGTCTACAAAATCTGGAGAATCAATAGGTCGGCAGCTTGCAGACCAAGTAATCGAGGCAGTTAGAGCCATTCATAGCAGTGAAACGCTAGCACTTACAAAGCTAACTGTGACGGCTCAGCTTGAATTTTCTAGAAACATGGGAAAGGGATTTGAGGCAGAATTATCTGATATAGGATTATCTGCAAGCCATAGTCAAGTCCGATCCTCCGGCCATTCGCTCACACTAGTGTTTGCTCCTCGTAATGCAAATAACTGATTCAATGCACAGTCGGGCGACGTCTACAAGTCTCCTAGAACTACACAAAACTTATGTACAACTTTATATTCATGAGGACTTATTGATATGGAGCAAGGCACGGAATTTTTTCTGGATTAACTCCACTATGATGGCAGCCTATGCTACTGTTGGACAGATTGCCGTAAATAGAGCTGTGAACTTAATTCCGATTGTTGCAATCTTCTATTGCTGTGCCTTTTATTGGACAATGCGTAATAGTAAAAAGCACATTGACACCTATCGAAACTACTGGGAGCACACCGAAGAAGCACTGCGCAAAACTCTTCCACCCGAGGTCGAATTGATAATCGAGGATTCAGGAAACGGTGAAATGTCTGGGAAGCCTAAATTCGGTGGTGCGCTTGTAAGGTCGAGACTCACAACATCGCAACTGTTGCTGATAGTAGTCTTCATTACAATGGCCTTATGGGCTGTAGTTTTGATGTTCTGATGCTGAATTTTAATTAGGACAAACAGTACGGCGGAGTGGGGCCAACGGTTCATATTATAACTTACAAACAGCCGTATCTATGCTTCAGCTGTAACTGCCACATCATTGCTGGCGTACAACCTATTTCATTGTTCCTTCGACCCAGGCACATCCATTCCAAACACGGATAACAGGTTCCTCCTAAGAGATACGAGAAGCGGGCTCCGTTGTATTAAAAGGACCTTCCACTAGTACTGCACTACGCGATAGAACCAGGCTTCATCAGAAGGAGTAGAGTCAAATCGACAGATTTGGGCTCCAGTGCCTGCAACAGTAGAACCAAAATTCTCCCAGATTGTAGGATACAGTGAAGATGCACGCTGCACTTGATACGTCAATCCAATTTGGCCGAACCAGCAAAATTCGACAGCCGTACTGATTTCAAGCTCTGCTGCAGGTCGAAGGTCGATCATACCATCCGACTCAACCGTGATACGGTCAAACAGGCAGTGCGCGGTTGTAGTACCAGCTGGTTCCTGGGCCATGAAGATCTCGACTTGCATCGCTTCAGTTAAACCAGTTCCGGACCCAGCTGGAGACCAGACTCCATTTAGCTCATGTAGCAAATTAATCTCAGCCCCCCTACGTTCAATCCTGAATGTAGTAGGTGAATCATAAGGCGATTGACCTCCGTGACAAGTACCTGGACCCACGCATGTATAGCCATAGATGATGTTTCCATTGGCGTTGTGTGCAAAGTGAACAGCAGCCCGGCGAGAACTTGGATTGTCTACACTCCGGACACGGAGTCCACATGCGGTAGTGCCATTCTGTCTTTGGCCGTCAAGTTCAATCGTGAAATCGCCAGTCAATGCAAACCAGGACTCTAGTTCAATCCATCCACTGGAAGCGCCGCTTTGCTTTGTGAAATGTAGGTTGCTGTTATCCAAGTAGTAGTTGTATGCGTCACCATAGGTGTTACTCACAACTGGATTCCAAAACGGGTCCAGTTCTGTGCCATTGAAATCGTCACTGAACGTGAAATCACCAAGAGCACTGTGACAAAGCAACATAGTCACTACAAGTGCGAGAATGCATCTGCTATACATCGTAACTACCTCCCAGTGGGTTTTAGTGTGGACAGATTTGACTATCTGCGAAGGATTTCAAACGCGTAACTGGCAATCGTGTCCCCTCGATGGACCACATCTACTCGCCAATCGCCAGGCAAAAGCCCGTTCTCCTTGTAGGTCCAGTTGCGATAGCGTTGGCCTGAAGGAACTCGAACCTGAATTCGATCAGTTCTTTGGCCATTTCTGTACCAATCGTAGTATACAGTATTGCCCCACCAACTCAGATTGCTTAGCTCTGTGAATGCATAGAGACGGTCCAGTTCAACCATTCGAAAGGAGGACGTTGGTGGACAAGTCGGCTCTCCCCCTCCAGCACGAAAGCGGCGTATGGATGGGCATATTGCCATCCGTGATACGTTTCTTCCAAGGGAAGCTCCAGAGAAGACGACATAGTTACAGATTATATCTCCAAAATCGTCTCCGATTTCATGCAAATGGTCAGGGGGAAGGTGACAACTATTGCCAGAGCAGGTCTCTTCAAATGCCAGACTAAGCCCCGATATGGGGTTGAGCTCTTGATCAATCAGCTGGAAGAACTTGGGGTTGAATTCGATCCATTCGTCCACTTCCTTCAGGTAGATCGGTTCGTCAACCGAGACACCACCAGGAAAGGACTCAAACACATCTGCATTGGCCACATCGTATACCAAGCTCAACAGATTGTATCCTCTCCTCACTTTCCGGAACTGCCCGGAAATTGCTTTCCCGACGACCGATCTACTCGCGCCCCTTGTGGCAAGGCCGCGCGCGGTCCCTCTTAGTGCTTGTCGACCCAGGCCGCGTACGGCTGTGCCCAGCAATGGCCTGATGAGCGCCCCAGCAAACCCGGCATACCCGATTGACTGCGTCGGCCGTGGCGTTGCCAAGCAAAGAAGAAAGGCAGCAAAGAAGACACCTACAGGAGGAAAGAAGTCTTTCATTGGTCTTCTCCGGTTGAGTTGGATTCGATTTGGTCGCGTGCAAGCTGTTCGGAGAATAGACTCGGTTTGTATATTTCGCAAGTGAAATGATCGGGCTGAGGAATTTGACACCTGATGAAGAAATCAGTTGACAGTCTAGAGCGGTTTCAAAATCTGGTGGCTGCCCGCCAAACCCCAGGCTGGATGCCCAAGCCCCAAGTCCAGGCATTCATCCACAGCGTGATCCAGGCCGAGGAACGCTCCGCCCGCGCCAGGTGGACGGAGGCCGACCTTCGAAAATGGTGGACCCAGCTGCTGAAGCATTGCCCAGGCCTGGACAAGACCGAGGCCAAGAGGTTTCGGTGGGTGAAAACCATTGTCCGCGGGGCCTGGGGGCCAAGTGTTGCCGACGCTTGGCCGTCCTTCGCGGTGGATCCACCTCTCAGGAAGAAACCGTTGCCTGCGCGCAAGCGGTTGAAGAAGTCGGATGCGCAGATGCTGATGACCGCGATCCAGCTGCAATCCGAGGAAGAACGGGCGCGCTGGACACAGGCTGAATTCGAAGCCTGGCTGGATCGAGTGTTGGAGGCCGTCGGACTGAAGGATGGTTACTGGAAGCAGCTGGAGTTCGCGCTGAAGGTGCTCGAGGGCCATTGGGGCAATGGAATAGATCAATGAATCACGTTGCAATCCGAGGAGAAAAAAATGAAGTCGTTCACGCTAATACTAACTACTGCACTGCTTCTAGTTTCGAATGTATTTGGGCAGTCTGTTGTACCTGATGTGGTAAGAATTGATGGAAGCTTCCGCACTTTTGAGTACCCATTTCATGTCGTGCACTCTGGAGGTTTTGTATACATCTATCAGCTTCAGGGCAATGATGTTTGGGATAACAATGTCCGTGTCTACATAACCTCCGAACAAGAAATCTTGGATGCAGCTAACAGCGAAACGGCTGATGCTACAGATCTTCCGCGGATGGTCCAATTGAAGCCCGCATATCCCAACCCCTTCAACCCCTCCACCAGCATCGAGTTCTCCCTAGCCGAAACCGACCATGTCCAGCTGACCGTCCACAACATGCTGGGTCAGCAAGTCAAGGTCATCCAGGATGGCCTGATGCAGGCCGGCGAACACACGGTGAACTTCGACGGGCAGGGACTGGCCAGCGGGGTATACACATACACGCTTCAAGTGGGGAGCTATGTGGAGACGAAGAAGTTTTCGCTGGTGAAATAGGAGGTCCTGAAATGCTCTGGGACATTGAAAAAGACAAAGAAATCACAAATCAACCTCACCCAGACACCTGGCGCCACACAAAGAAGTTATCCAGTTCCGAGTTCGATGGCATAGTCGAAGAGATCAATCGCCTGATCGACGGGGCCAAAAGCAATGAAGTAGCAACCGCTGGATGGCTTCCTGGCAATGACTGGTCAGACACCCCTTTCCAGTGCATCTATACCAAAGCGGCTGATTCCGACTATGACACTTCTGCGAAGCTGTTCGGATTATTCGTCTGGCACACATTACAGAAGCGCCAGGGTGAGTACTGGGCCTTTGGAAGGTACAGCGTCGGGGAACGCGAAATCAGAAGCATGACCTACTTCCGAGTTTACCCGGACAACTAGGTCGAAATGAGAAAGGCCCCACCGATTCGGCAGGGCCCCACTCGCGAGCAAGTTGTGCAAGGATGCTTGGAGTTCGTAGACGGGGCTTCCTCAGTGGATGGAAACCCCTGGCTGAGTGTGCCCTAAACCAGTGAAGGAGAAGGATTAGGCATCTGGCTCAACCGGCACCAGACTATCCCCTGGCAAGCCCGGCACCGGAAGGAAGGTGGCGTTCGATCCTCCCCAAGGCAATTGAAAATTCTGTTTGGTCGATTCGTATCTAGATTCTCACACGCCCGTTCGTTTAATTAGTCGCGATCGTTCATTTCAGCTCCAAGCAGAAAGGGACTTATGCTGATCCCAGTACTAAAATGCTCTCGTTCCGTACAAATCAAGCTATTCACAACCATGATTGACAGTCCTCTTTATCCCATTGATTGCCCAAGCAACAGCCATGTAGGGTTGTAGTAGACACAGCTATGAAGAAGCTTTCTCCAATTCAAAAGCAAAGATGTCTTCGCCATGCAAGAAACTCTCTGAAGAGAAGACTCCACTCTGCAATACTTCTGAAGCGAAAACGAAGAAAACTACAATTCAAATCGAAAGCAGTTCGAAAACACTATAGAGAGGAAATTGAGCCGTATAAGTCTTACAAGAGAATCCCTGCACCCGCTGTTTTTTCGCTAATTGAAAATCCCAACAAGGTTGTTGATTTTATTGCAGATATTCAGGACTGTCTTTCTAAAAGAAAGTCAGTTTATATTGTTCTCGAGAATGTTGAGAAGATTTCTTTAGACTCAATTACTATTCTACTATCCGTTATGCGAAAGTTTGAGTATAAGCTGATTCGATTTACTGGTGACATGCCAAAAAATCAAACTGTGAGAGATTTTATTCTTGAATCAGACTTCTTTGAGCACTTATATAGAATCGGACGATCAAAGGAATCCGATACTTACAAGTATAAAGGTGGGAGTAAGATACATACTCATGCATCTAAAATTGTGGATGGTGAGCTTGCAAGCAAAGTTATTGAGGACGCATCACAAACTGTATGGGGTGAAACAAAGCGCTGCCAGGGGGTCTATAGAACACTAATTGAGCTAATGCTAAACACTAATAATCATGCTGATAGTAGTGTAAAAGGCGAAAAACACTGGTGGCTATCTGTCTATCATAATACGGCAGAATCCAAAGTTTGCTTTGCATTCGTAGACTATGGTGTTGGAGTTTTTACAAGCTTAAATGAGAAGCGCGAAGGCAGCAAATTCTTTGGAATTGTTTCATCACTTCGGCGGTTGTTTCAAGCTAAGTCGAATGCAAAACTAATGGAACTCATTCTCAATGGCACTATGCATAAAACCGCAACAGGTAAACCACATAGGGGAAAAGGTCTGCCTGGAATTGGAAAGGCGCTTGAAAGGTTGCAGATAAGCAATTTAAACATTATAACAAACGATGTTCATGCACATGTCGATGGACAGGTGTATGCTACGCTAGGCAGTTCATTTTCAGGCACTTTCATCTACTGGGAACTTGATAGCGAGAAGAAGTGTTGCCATGTCCAAAGTTAAGTATTCCATAGCTCAAGGATTCTCCCGACACCCTGGTCCGCGTCAGATCATTGAAGGTGCAAATTCGGGTGAGCTTTTTCGGACAAAAGTTTTTCGTGATCTGGTACGCAAAGCAATTCAAGAAGAATCGACTATTGTATTGGACCTGGATGGCACAGCAGGTTATGGTACCTCGTTTCTTGAAGAATGCTTTGGAGGACTTATTCGGGAGGACGGAATCCCCTATGAGGCTTTGGTGAATCGATTTGAGTTTATCTCAAATGAAGAGCCTTATCTTATTAATGACATCTTGGCTTATCTAAAAGATGCACATGAGGAGGCGCAGGACAATTAGGTCCTTTAGACTTACGCATATACTCGCTTTTATCGTTGGATCCCTATTCGGATTTCTACTAGCACTACTGCCTTTCGAGTTCAAAAAGGAAGTAGACCCAATAGCATTAATTTCAACGGTATTAACTTGTACTATCGCCCTCTATATTGCAGGAATTCTCAACAATAGGCTGACGAGCCAACAGAGTGTAAAGAACCTGGCAGTTGAACAGATTTCCAGTGTTCGCAAGTTCGCAACAGAGTTAAAAAGTATATGTGCTGCAAACAATCTCTTATATACTAATGCAGCAGCCTATTCAAAGGAATTGTTTACGCGATATCAGGATCTATACATCCTCTTGAATTTATGCAGCTTTAATAGTCACAACGACATTTGTGAACAAATGCGTATCACAATCCGCGATACACGGGATATTTTAACTAGCATACCAAAGAAGACAAACACTGCTCCTTCTTCAGCAGGTAACACATATGTTGAGGAGGATGTCATACGCTATAGCTCGAGTGCGATTATCGAGATAGAGAGTGAAATTGAAAAGATAAATAGTCTACTTGTCAGATTGCAGCTGGCTGTCATTAATGAGTGATAACACACTTTCATTCTGGAAATCTGCTAGTGCAAAATTTTGAATTCTGGCCTAAGCTACGAACTTCCGCATCTGATGACGTCAATAAAATGCAACCCGACTATTTCTGTGCATCATTGTGAATCAATAGAATCGCCTTCTCCAGACTCTGCCGTACGGGATCCAGGGCCATCCGCGCATAGACCTCGGTGGCCGCCCGATTCCCATGACCAAGGGTCTTCTGAATCACTTCCAGCGGGGCGCCCGTGTCCAACTGGTAGCTGGCCAGGCTGCGGCGCAGGTCGTGGATCCGAAGGTTCTCCAGCCCGGCGCGCTTGAGGATTCGACGCCAGCCGCTCTCCGGCTGCTCCAAATGACCAGAAGGTGCCTTGCCTGGGAAGACCCAGGGGCCTTCCTGATCTGCCCGCCGCTTGTGCAGGATCTCCTGCGCAGCCTGCGGCAGCACAACCTGCAGCTCCACCCCAGACTTAGCCTCCCCGTGCGGAATGGTCCAGACACCGGTTTGCATGTCCAGCTGATCCCACCGCATGGACAGCACATTGGCCTTTCGGGCCCCTGTGTAGAGGGACAACAGGACATAGTCCCGGATCCCGTCACTGGGCTCGGCCAGCACGGCCTGGAAGAACTGGGGAAGCTCTTCCGGTTTCAACCGTCGGGTCCTGCTGGGCTCGGCATAGAAGCGAATGCTGGCCGCAGGGTTGGGAATGTCCAGCTCGTGCTCGCGGATGGCATGGTTGATCGCCGCCCGAAGGGTTCCTAGGACGCGGTTCGCAATGAAGTGGCCGCCGGATCGCCCAATCTCGGTATGCAGTGCACTGACATCCCGTCTGCGCAGTTCCTGCAGCGTCTTTGACCCAGCCCAGTCTTGAAGGTGCTTCTCCCACTGCCAAGTATAGTCCGTCACTGTCCTTGGCCTGCGGTGCTCACGAACATATCCCATGAACTCTTCAAACAGCACTGAGATTCGAAGACCGCGGCTCTTCGGCCGCCTGGCCGCCACTGGATCCTTGCCAGATCGGAAGTCCACAAGCACATCGGATGCAATCTGCCGAGCCCTGGCCAGAGGGATCTCATCCACAGATCCAATCCGCACATACCGCGCTCGTCCATCATGGTGCTTGATCACATAGAACGACTTCTGACCAGACTTGGTGACAATGCACGCCAATGCCCGGACTTGGTCATCGTAGACGACCAGGCGCGGCTTCTCAGTCTCAAGCTGCTGGATGTAACGCTGCGACAATCTGACTCGCATTGGCTATCCAATGTCTATCCAATGTTTTTCGTCAATTGTAGGGAATCCAAATGTAGTGTTGCAACAGAATACCGAGCACTTAGTGCGCTATTTTTCATGCTCTTATCAATCGAGGGGAATCGACTGGAATTGACTGGAATCGAAGCTTCATCGAATTTTGGTCCAGACGTTCTAGGTTCGAGTCCTGGCGGGACAATCTTTTCGATAAGTATGAAGTATGAAGGATGAAGTGGGTCTCTGGTGGTTTTGACGGTGTTTCGGGAATCCTTCACTCGGATGCATCACACCCAAACCAACCACCTCCCAACCGGGTCTCACTTCAGCCTTCAACCTTCATGATCCCCCAATCGCCTCCGCCACTCTCATCCCGTCCAGAGCGGCGCTGACGATCCCTGCGGCGAAGCCCGCTCCTTCCCCGCAGGGATAGAGCCCCGGCAGATCCGGGTGCCGCAGGTCCTTCCCGCGGGGGATGCGATTCCCAAAAGTCTTGCCAATGGCCGAATTCTAGAAAGCCGAACCAAGCATATCGTACATGATGTTTCGATCAATAAGTGAGAGAAGTTGACGGCTGACCCGAAGCACAAGAGATTCGAACCGTGCCTGATACTTTGTTTTCTCTTTAAATGGACTATTGGGCGATTGACTGTCTGCATATCCCACGTAGCCCCAGGTAGTAAGCGAACTCTCCGTCAATGGAGACTCGCCCTATAACGTCGTTGCCAAGGTCGGTGTACTTTAAAAGCGATCCATTGTCCGTAGCACAAACGTAGATTGATCTCGCGACGCCTGTTACCTGCTCGTCATTCACCAACAATTGCTTGACACCAAAGGCAGAGGTACGCCAGAGCGTGCTTCCCGTAGTCAGATCTATAGCCCACATGTCTCCACCTCCCGCGCCGTATACTCTTTCATCCCGGACAACGAGCTGAACCTCGCTGACTACTTCATTATTAACCCATGCTAGTGATCCGCTCAAGTCAATGCAGGTTGCACTAGCACTTGTTGCTACGACGGCATGTCCATTCTGAATTACTGATGAAATGATGTTTGACTCAAACATCATCAATTCAACCGGACTCTCTAATTCTGGCGTACACCGAATCACACTGTTTGTGCCACTCTGCTCCTTGGACTCGTGCACTAGTACGACCTCGCCGTCCGTCTGTACGGACTCGAGTTGGTTTTCAAAGATAATCTCGGCAACAAGAGTGCCAGCCGTGTCAATCTTACTCAGCCTATTTCCGTTCAAAACAAAGAAGTCTTCGCCGAATGACGAGTTTATCTTGCCAGTTGCTTGCCCACCAGAAAGCTCTCTACTCCAGATAATCTCTCCACCGTTTGTAAGATCAACTGCCGCTATTCGAGCTACCCCCGTAACCAGAAAGATTGAACCAATCCTTGTGTGTGCCAATACAAGAGGTCGCAGCCCCAATCCATGGCTGAAGGTAGTCAGATCACCAGTGCCTTTGTTTACGCACCACAAATTGCCATCGGACAGGAGAAAGCAGGCTGTGAGTTCACCGACAAAGGGCGGCGATAGGTTGGAGATATCGGGTTCAACTTCGATGCACCAGTCTACTGGATCACGCTCCCCAACATCAGGTTCATCGGATTGACACCCGAAGCTAGCACTGAGAACCGTTGTCACTAGGCAAAACAATCTTTGAATGTTCAATTGCATCCGTCAGCCCCCCCCATCCGAGTCTCACTTCAACCTTCAACCTTCATGATCCCCCAATCGCCTCCGCCACTCTCATCCCGTCCAGCGCCGCGCTGACAATGCCGCCGGCGAAGCCCGCTCCTTCACCGCAGGGATAGAGCCCCGGCAGATCCGGGTGCCGCAGGTCCTTCCCGCGGGGGATGCGTACCGGGCTGCTGGTGCGGCTTTCGACTCCGACCAGCACGGCGTCCCTGTTGTCGTACAAGGGATGCTTGCGGCAGAATTCGGCCAGGCCCTTCTGTAGACGCTCCAGGATGAAGGGCGGCAGCAGTTCGGCCATGTCCACGGAAGCCAGGCCCGGGTGGTAGCTGCAGGCGGGCAGATCCTGTGATACACGGCCGGCCAGGAAGTCCTGCAGCCGCTGGGCCGGAGCGACCTGGGTCTTGCCGCCCAGCTCCCAGGCGCGCTTCTCGATGGCCGCCTGCCAGCGCTGGCCGATGAAGGGATCCGCGGGATCGCCGGGCAGGTCCTCCGGTTCGACGGCGACGACCATGCCCGAATTGGCGTAGGGAGAGGCGCGACGGGCGAGGCTCATGCCGTTGACCACCAGCTCGCCGGGGGCGGTTGCCGCAGGCACGATGAAGCCGCCGGGACACATGCAGAAACTGAACACGCCCCGTCCCCGCACGGTCGTCGCCAGGCTGTAGCTCGCGGCGGGCAGCAGCGGATGAGCGTAATCCTTCCCGTACTGCATGCGGTCGATCGCCTCCTGGGGATGCTCGATGCGCAGGCCCAGGGCAAAGGCCTTGGCCTCGAGGCGCAGGCCCTCCTGCTTGAGGAAAGCGTGGACATCCCGCGCGCTGTGTCCGGTGGCAAGTACGACACGCTGACCGGCGAACTCGCGGCCGTCGGCGCAGCGCAGGCCCGCCAGCCGGCCCTTTCCGTCACGCAGCAGGGCTGTCACACGGCTGTCGAAATGAAGCTCTGCGCCGGCTCGCTCCAGGCCTTCGCGCAGGGCCGTGACCACCCGGGGCAGCCGGTTCGAGCCGATATGCGGATGTGCCTCGACGAGGATCTCCGGCGTCGCGCCGAAGGACACCAGCCAGTGCAACACGCGCCGGACATCCCCGCGCTTGTGGGCACGCGTATACAACTTGCCGTCCGAATAGGTGCCGGCGCCGCCCTCGCCGAAGCCGTAGTTGCCGTCCGGGTCGACACGCGCCTCCCGCTGCACGGCGGCAATGTCGCGGCGCCGCTCGCGCACCCGGCGGCCGCGCTCGAAGAGCACCGGCCGGAATCCGCGCTCCAGGAGTTCCAGGGCCGCGAAATAGCCCGCGGGCCCCGTGCCGACAACCAGGACCCGTTCGGCACCTTCCGGCGCGGGACGGGGGCGCAGCGGAGCCTCTTGCGCGAAAGCCCCCTCCGCCAGGTGTTCCACGGCAAGCTGCCAGACCGGCGGCCGCGGGCGGCTGTCCAGGGAGCGCCGTCGCACACGCACCTCGCCCAGGGCGCTCTCCGCTACGGCGAGGACCCTTGCCGTCTCACGACGAATGGCTGCCGGGTCCTGCCCCTCCTCGAGGGACAGCCGTATGCTCAGGATCTCAGGCTGCAAGGAGAACCCCTTTCTGCATTCCGTGTGTTCGCAGACAGCAGCGCCTCCTTCGGGAAGCGACGCTCGCCAAACCTGCCCGTCAGGGTTGGCACGACGGCAAAATAAGACTGTGCTCAGGAGGGTTCATCTTGTGTTTGCCACGTAGCGGTGGAATCTTGTACCGTCGGCTGTCAAAAAACCGGAATCCAGGTGAACAACGAATCCCCGCTGCTACAGGTGGACCAACTCTCCTTTTCCTACGGAGACCTGCGCGCGCTCGAAGGAGTCCGTTTCGAGCTCCACCCCGGGGAAGTCCTGGGCCTGTTGGGGCCCAATGGCGCAGGCAAGACCACTCTGGTCCACTGCTGCACGGGGCGCCTCAAGCCCGCCGCCGGCCAGGTGCGGCACCGTCAGGGCGATCCCGCGAACCCCGCCGTCCGACGATCCATGGGCGTCGCGCCCCAGGGAGGAGCGCTCTATGATGGCTTGAGCGCCCGGGAACAGGTGGAGCTCTTTGCCGGCCTGCAAGGCTTGCGCGGGCGGGAAAAGGATGCGGCAGCCCGCGAGGCCCTGGCCTTCGTCGGACTGCAGGAAAAGGCGGACAAGCGGGCGGAGACCTTGAGCGGCGGCATGCGGCAGCGACTGAACCTGGCCATGGCCGTCGTGCACAAGCCGCCTCTGCTCTTCCTGGACGAACCCACGGTCGGCGTCGACGCCCAGAGCCGCAATGCCCTGCTCGACGGAATCGAGGCTCTGCGCCGCAAGGGGCACGGCATTCTCTACACCACCCACTACATGCCGGAAGCCGAGCGCCTCTGCGACCGGGTCGGCATCATCGACCGCGGGCGTCTGCTGGAACTGGACAGCGTGCCGGCCCTGCTGGAGGCCCATGGCGGCGATCCCCTGGTGATCCAGGAGACAGAAGGACGCGAGATCCGCCACAGCAGCGCCGATCCCCTGCTGACCCTCGACGAGCTGCGCCGACAGGGAGCCCAGGGGCGTTTCAGGGTCGAGTACCCCGGGCTGGAACAGGTCTTCCTGCGCTGCACGGGACATGAAATCCAGGAGGAGGCGTGAAAGCGATCTGGCTCCTGGCCTGCAAGGACTGGCGACTGCTCCTGAGGGATCGCGGCGCGCTCTTCTCGATGCTCTTCTTCCCCCTGCTCTACGCCAGTTTCTTCGGCCTGATCTTTTCCGGAGGCGGCTCCGGCGACCGCGCCATTTCCCTGGTCCTGGTCGACGAGGATTCCAGCAAGGCCTCGCGCGCCTTTGTCGCCGACCTGCAGGCCCACAAGAGCCTGAGGATCAGCGAGGCCGGGCTGGAAGAGGCGCGCGACCTGGTGCGCCTGGGCAAGCGCCAGGCCTGGCTGCGGCTCCCCCCGGGCTATGGCGAAGCAGGCGATCGCCTCTTCTTCGGCGATCCTCCGCGCGCCGAGCTGGGAGTCGACCCCAGCCGCAAGGCCGAAGCGGGCATGCTCGAAGGCCTGCTGCAGATGATCGCCGCCCAGCGCTTCAACCAGGTCTTCTCCGGCGGCGAGGACTCCCGCCAGATCCTGGCGAAGACGCGGGACTGGCTGCGCGAGGACAACGGCGGGCAGGTCCCCTCCTTCCTGCGCCACCTGGACCAGTTCTACGGCACCCTGGACAGCCTCTACGAAAGCCAGGAAGAACAGGGCCTCAGCGCGGAAGCAGATAGCCTGCAGGCGACGGAAAGCGGCTTTGGCGGCTTCCAGCCGATCGTGCTCGAACGGCAGGAAGTGGTCGTGCGACGGCAGGGCCCCACGAGCAGCTTCGCGGTCAGTTTTCCCCAGGGCATCGTCTGGGCCCTGATCGGCTGCGCCGCCAGTTTCGGCCTGAGCCTGATTTCCGAACGCCGCAAGGGCACCCTGGATCGCCTGAGGCTGGCCGCTGTCCGCGAGCGGGATCTGCTGGCCTCGCGAACCCTGGCCTGCATGGGCGTCATGCTGGGCGTCTGCCTGCTGCTTTTCGGTTTTGCCGTGCTCGTCTTCGGCCTGCGGCCGTCCAGCTGGCCGCTGCTTTTTACCGCCAGCCTCGCTTCAAGCTGGTGTTTCACCGGCATCATGCTCAGTTTCAGCGCCTTCGGCAAAAGCGAGCAGGCGGCTTCGGGCATCGGCTGGGGCCTGCTCAGCCTGCTGGCTATGCTGGGCGGAGGCATGATTCCGCTGATCTTCATGCCCGGCTGGATGCGCTCCCTGAGCATGATCAGTCCCGTGCGCTGGGTGGTGGTTTCCCTGGAAGGCGCCCTGTGGCGCAATTTCGCCCCCGGCGAGATGCTGCCCGCCCTGCTGGTCCTCTTCGGCAGCGGCATCCTCTTCTTCCTGCTGGGCCTGTATACTTCCCGGCGTTCGGCGTGATCCATTGGCGCGAAGCGGCAGGGCGCGACAGCCGGCTGGCCGTGCTGGCGAGAGGGCTGCTCCTGCTCTTCCTGCTCTCGGCCTGCGAGAGCTCTACTCCGGAACAGAGGAACAGCCACTTCTTCAGGGACCTTCCCGAAATCCGCGAACGGGGCAGACTCGTCGCCCTGACCGGCTTCGGCGCCACGCACTACTTCCTCTACAAGGGCCGTCCGCGCGGCTACGACTACGAGCTGCTGAGCCGGCTCGGGGATTCGCTGGGGCTGCCGGTCGAGATCCGCGTGATCCGCGACCAGAACGCGCTGATCGACAGCCTTCTCAGCGGGGCCGGAGACCTGATCGCCGGCAGCCTGACCCGCACCCGCGAACGGGCGCGAAAGGTCGACTTCTGCCTGTATCACGACACCGTCGTCCAGGTCCTGGTGCAGCGCAAGCCGGAGAACTGGCGCAAGATGAAGCGCCACGCCATCGAGGACAGCCTGGTGCGCAACGTGGTCGACCTGGCGGGCAAGCAGGTCCACGTGAGACGCGGCAGCAGCTATTACCACAGGCTGGAGAACCTGGCCGACGAGATCGGCGGCGAGATCCACCTGGTCGAGGTCAGCGGGGAGACGCGCACGGAGGAGCTGATCCGCCGCGTGGCGGAAGGGGAGATCGAGTATACGGTCGCCGACGAGCCCATCGCCCGCCTGGCCCGCAGCCGCTGGCCAGGCATCGACAGCAAGACGAAGGTCAGCTTTCCCCAGCGCCTGGCCTGGGCCGTGAGACCGGATCACGACAGCCTGCGCCTCGCGATCGACGACTGGCTGGAGAAGCTCAAGCGGACTCCGGACTTCAATGTGATCCGCCGGCGCTATTTCGACAACAATCCGGCCTTCCGTCGCTGGGTCCGCAGTCCCTACTCCAGCCTCAGCGGAGGCGGGATCAGCGAGTACGACAGCCTGCTGCAGCTGCACGGCGAGCGCCTGGACTGGGACTGGCGCCTGCTGGCCTCGCAGGTCTACCAGGAAAGCCGCTTCGATCCGCGGGCGCGCAGCTGGGCCGGAGCTCGAGGTCTGATGCAGCTCCTGCCGGAGACGGCCCTGGCCCACGGGGCCGAGAATCCCTACGACCCGGGACAGAACCTGGCCGCCGGGACCGACTACCTGCTCTGGCTGCAGAGGCAATGGGATCACATCGAGGATCCGCTGATCCGCCGGCAGTTCGTGCTCGCCTCCTACAACGTGGGACTGGGGCACGTGCACGACGCCCAGCGCCTGGCCGCGGCGGCGGATCTGGACAGCCTGCTGTGGGACGAACACGTGGCGACGCAGATGCTCCGCCTGGAGGACCCGGCCGTCTACAACCGGGAAGAGATCCTCTACGGCTACTGCCGGGGAAGCGAACCGGTCAACTATGTGCGCGACATCCTCGACCGCTACATCCACTACGTGATCCTGATGCTCGAGGAAGAAGAGGCGCCCGCCGACTCTCTGGACACGGATGTACCGGAAGAGGATCCACGAGGTTGAGGGGGCTGCAGGCTTGCGCCTGCAGCAAGGGGCGTGTGTGCGCTTCGCGCCCTGGGTATGTTGGCCGTTCAGGATGGAAGAACAAGGGCCGAACGGTGTGGCGAACTACACTATTCCGGTTCTCGATGCAGGCGGCTCGCCTCAATTCAGGCCGCGCAGCGGACTCACACCCCTTGCTGCAGGCGCAAGCCTGCAGCCCACGGAAAAATTCGGCCATTCAGAATGAGTAAACAATAGCCTATCTATTGGGCGTACTACACTATTCCGGTTCTCGATGCAGTCGGCTCGCCACATTTCAGGCCGCGCAGCGGACTCATCCCCCTTGCTGCAGGCGCAAGCCTGCAGCCCCGAAAAGACTACTCCACCCTCCGCGCATAGTGGATGTGCCACAACAGCTTCCACTGCTCCTGCCCTTCCTTGCGGCCTTCCCAGTACCAGTTCAGTGAATCGGGAGTGATGTCCGCGAAGCGCATGCGGCTGTGGCGCAGGGTATCCTGGCGCATCACGCTGCGTTCCAGGACCATCTGGCCATCCTCGCGCAGGCCGCCGCGGAAGTCGAGGTAGGAACCGTTGTTGTCGACCCAGGTCTGCTTCCAGACCTGTTCCTGCGGCACCCAGACCGACCAGCTGCGCCCCAGGAAGCCGGAAGCGCCCTGGGCGTCGAACTGGCGGAAGTCCTCCTGGATCACGCAGTCCCCGTAGACCCGGGAGATCGTGTTGCGTCCCTGGCCGCCCTGCCAGCTCAGGTCCCAGTCTCCGAGCCAGAAATCGAACTGGCGGAACTCCGGCTCGGCGCAGGGCGGCGCTCCCTGCTGCGCGGCCAGGGATCCCGCACAGGCCAGCAGCCCGGCCAGCACCCAGGGCAGGGCTGCGCGTGGCGCGCCATCAGGCATGGATCGGCCTCTTGTCGGTGGCGGCGAGCGCGGCCTCCTTGACGGCCTCGGTGAATGTGGGGTGAGCGTGAGACATGCGCGCCAGGTCTTCCGCGCTGGCCTTGTACTCCAGGGCGACCACGCCCTCGATGATCATGTCGGCCACGCGGGCGCCCAGCATGTGCACACCGAGGATCTCGTCCGTCTCCTGGTCCGCCAGCACCTTGACGAAACCGTCCATCTCGCCGGCGGCGCGGGCGCGGCCCAGGGCGCGGTAGGCGAACTGCCCGCTCTTGTAGGCGCGCTTCTCTTCCTTGAGCTCCTCTTCCGTGTAGCCTACGCCCGCTACTTCGGGCCAGGTGTAGACGACGCCCGGAATGGCGCGGTAGTTCAGGTGCGGCTTCTGTCCGGCAATGCGCTCGGCAACCGCCGTGCCCTCCTCTTCGGCCTTGTGCGCCAGCATGGCTCCGCCGACCACGTCACCGATGGCCCAGATGCCCTTCGTGGTCGTCTGCAGGTCTCCGTCCACGGGAATAAATCCCCGCTTGTCGGGCTGGATGCCCGCGTTCTCCAGGCCCAGGCTGTCCGTGAAGGGCGAGCGCCCCACGCTGACCAGGCAGTAGTCGCCCTTGAACTCGACCGCTTCGCCCTTCTTGTTTTCCGCCTTGACGCTGACCTTGCGTCCCGTGTTACGGACCTCGGTGACCTTGTGCGACAGATGGAACTCCATGCCCTGCTTCTTCAGCACGCGCTGCAGCTCCTTGCCCAGGGACCGGTCCATGGTCGGAATCAGGGCATCCATGTACTCGACGACCTTGACCTGCGTGCCCAGGCGGGCGTATACGCTGCCCAGCTCGAGGCCGATCACGCCGCCGCCGATCACCACCATCTCCTTGGGGATTTTCGGGAACTTCAGTGCTTCCGTCGAACTGACGATGCGTTTGCCGTCGAAGGCGGCGAAGGGCAGGGCCGTCGGCTTGGAGCCCGTGGCGATGATCGTGTGCTTCGTTTCCAGCTTGTGGATCGTGCCCTTCTCTTCCTTGACCTGGATCGTGTTGGCGTCCAGGAAGCTGCCGATGCCCTGGTGGGTCTCGATCTTGTTCTTCTTCATCAGGAACTCGAGGCCGTTGCATGTATCACGCACGACCTGGTCCTTGCGGCCCTTCATCTTCTCCCAGTCGATGGAGAGATCGCCGACCTGCACGCCGAAGTCCGCCATGTGCTTGCTGGCGTTCTCGTAGTGCTCGCTGGCGTCCAGCAGGGCCTTGGAGGGAATGCAGCCCACGTTGAGACAGGTCCCGCCGAAGGTCGGGTACTTCTCGACCAGGGCCGTCTTCAGTCCCAGCTGAGCGCAGCGGATCGCCGCCACATACCCGCCCGGCCCGCTTCCGATCACCACCACATCGTAACTCATGTATCCTCCCGGAATGGGTTGAATTCAAACAATCGGAAAGAGAAGAATTCGCACGGAGAACACAGAGGAAACGGAGATCACAGGGAAGGCCAGTTCGATCTGTGGATTCCTCGCCAAGCCTCTATTCTCTTCTCCGCGTTCTCTGTCTACTCCGTGCTCTCCGTGCCAGCTCTTCACACCATCAACAGCATGCGCATCGGGTCTTCGAGGCGCTCCTTGACCTTGACCAGGAAGGTCACCGATTCGCGGCCGTCGATCAGGCGGTGGTCGTAGCTCAGGGTGAGATACATCATTGGACGGATCTCGACCCGGCCCTCGATGGCCACCGGCCGCTCGACAATGTTGTGCATACCCAGAATGCCGCACTGCGGCGGGTTGAGGATCGGCGTCGACATCATCGACCCGAAGACTCCACCGTTCGAAATGGTGAAGGTGCCGCCGCTCATCTCGTCCATGCTCAGGCGGTTGTTGCGCGCCTTCTCGGCCAGCGAGCGGATCTCGGCCTCGATCTGCCAGAGGCTCATCGACTGGGCATCGCGCACCACCGGCACGACCAGGCCCTTCGGCGCGCTGACGGCAATGCCGATGTCGCAGTAGTCGTGATACAGGATCTCCTCGCCGTCGATGGCGGCGTTGACCGCCGGGACCTCCGCCAGGGCCAGGGTCACGGCCTTGGTGAAGAAGGACATGAAGCCCAGCCCGACATCGTGGGTCTCCTTGAAGGTCTCCTTGTACTTGCGGCGCAGGTCGAGAATGGCGCTCATGTCCACCTCGTTGAAGGTACTGAGCATGGCGGTCTGGTTCTTGACCGCCACCAGGCGCTGGCTCAGCTTCTGGCGCAGGCGCGACATCTTCTCCCGCCGCAGGCCGCGTTCCCCCTCCTTCGCCACCGGAGCCGCGGCAGCTTCGGGCCGGGCCTCATTCGTCTCGACCTTCGAAGCAGGCTTTGCGGGAGCCGCGGCCTGGTGGGCGAGCACGTCCTGTTTCGTGACACGACCGCCGGGTCCGCTGCCCTTGACCTCCTGCACGGCCAGACCCGCCTCGGCGAGCATCTTCGCCGCCGCGGGACTGGCGACGGAGGCCATGCTCCCTGTGGGCCCGGAGGCTGCGGCAGGCGCTTCTTCCGGCTGCGGCGCCGGCTCTTCGGCCGCGGCGGCAGGTTCGGCGGCAGCCGCCTCTTCCCCGGCGGCCTCCGTGTCGATGGTGCAGACCACCTCGCCGACGGCCACATCCTCGCCTTCCTGCACCAGGATCTTCAGGCGGCCGGCGGCCTCGGCGGGCACGGCCAGGGTGGCCTTCTCCGATTCGATCTCGAGCAGGTCCTCGTCCTGGCGGACCTGGGCGCCGTCCTGCTTGAGCCAGGCGGCCACCGTGACCTCGCTGATCGATTCCCCCGGACTGGGGATGCGAACCTCGACTTGCATGGGTTCCCCGTGTTCTCGGACGACGCGCCGCCAGGGGCGGCGCGCACCGTGTTACATGAAGGCCAGGTGCAGGATCTCTTCCTGCTCGGCCTCGTGAATCTTGTGGAAGCCGGTGGCGGTCACGCTGCTTTCGGGCCGCGTGATGCATTCCAGCTTGTGGTCGCGGAACTTGCGCAGCAGGAAGGGCCAGGCGCCCATGTTCTCCGGCTCCTCCTGGACCCAGATGTGCCTTGCCGCCGCCGGGTAGCGCGCCAGCTCCTTCAGCAGCTGCTTCTGGGGCAGCGGGTAGAGCTGTTCCAGGCGCAGGATCGCCACGTCGCGCCGCTCCCGCTCGCGCTGCCTGGCGCGCAGTTCGTAATACAGCTTGCCGCTGCAGATCAGCACTCGATCCACCTTGGAGGGCGTGGCCCAGTCGTCGCCGAGCATCTCATGGAAGCGGGTGCCCTCGCCCAGCTCCTGCAGGTCGCTGACGCACTCCTTGTGGCGCAGGAGGCTCTTGGGGCTCATCACCACCAGCGGCTTGCGAAAGCTGCGCTTCAGCTGCCGGCGCAGCAGGTGGAAGAAGTTGGCCGGCGTGCTGATGTTGCACACCTGCATGTTCTCGTTTCCGCAAAGCTCGAGCATGCGCTCCAGGCGGGCGCTCGAATGGTCCGCGCCCTGGCCCTCGTGGCCGTGCGGCAGGAGCAGCACCAGGCCGCTCATGCGCAGCCACTTGTTTTCGCCGCTGGCAATGAACTGGTCGAAAATGACCTGGGCCGTATTGGCGAAATCGCCGAACTGGGCCTCCCAGATGCAAAGCCCGTGGGGCGTGGCAAGGCTGTAGCCGTATTCGAAGCCGAGCACCCCGTACTCGCTCAGCAGGCTGTTGAATATGCGAAAGGCGCCCTGGTGGTCTCCCAGATGCACCAGCGGGCGGAACTCCTCCTCGCTTTCGTCCACCTTGAGCACGGCGTGCCGGTGGCTGAAGGTGCCGCGTTCCACATCCTGTCCCGTGAGACGCACGGGGTGCCCCTCGTCGAGCAGGGTGGCGTAGGCCAGCTGCTCTCCCATCGCCCAATCGATCCGGCCCTCCTCGATCATCTTCATGCGGTCCTGGTAGATGCGGCGGATCTTGTTGAAGAAGCGCGGCGCCTCGTGCAGCGTGCTGATGCGTTTGCCCAGGTCGCGCAGGTGCCCCAGTTCCACGCCGGTCTCGGGACTGGACTCGAAGTCCTGGGGAACGGCGCGACGCAGCCCCTGCCAGTCTCCTTTGAGATAATCGTTGAGCGGAGTGCTCGACATGGAGCGCGCCTTTTCCAGGGCCTCTTCCAGGCGCCTCGCCTCCTGGTTGGCGAGGCTTTCGGGCAGCTCCGGGTCGACGCGCTTTTCGGCGAGCAGCTTGTCGCGGTAGATCTCCAGGGGATTGGCGTGACGGGCAATGGCCTTGTAGAGCCGCGGCTGGGTGAAGCGCGGTTCGTCGGACTCGTTGTGTCCGTGCTTCCGGTAGCCCAGGATGTCGATGAAGACATCCCGCGAGAATTTCTGGCGGAACTCCATTGCCAGTTCCATCACGAAGATCAGCGCCTCGACATCGTCCCCGTTCACATGGAAGACCGGACTCAGGGTGGTCTTGGCGATGTCGGTGCAGTAGGTGCTGGAACGGCCGTCCAGGTAATTGGTGGTGAAGCCGACCTGGTTGTTGAGCACAACGTGGATCGTGCCGCCGGTCTGGAAGCCCTTCAGCTGGGACATCTGCAGCACTTCGTAGACCACTCCCTGCCCGGCGACGGCGGCGTCGCCGTGCATCAGGATCGGCACGATGCGCTGATTGTCGGAGCCGTACTTGCTGTCCATCTTTGCGCGCGTAATGCCGACCGCGACCGGGTCGACGGCCTCCAGGTGGGATGGATTGGTGGCCAGGCTGAGGTGGACCTTGCGCCCCCCCACCATCAGATCGGAGGAGTGGCCCAGGTGATACTTGACATCGCCGGCGACTTCGTCCTCGTAGCCCTTGCCCTCGAACTCGGCCAGGATGTCCGCCGTGTCCTTGCCCATGACGTTGGAAAGCACATTCAGCCGGCCGCGATGGGCCGTGCCGATGACGAACTCCTCCACGCCCAGCTCTGCCCCCTTGCGGATCACCGCGTCAAGAGCCGGCACCAGGTTTTCGACGCCTTCGATCGAGAAGCGCTTCTGCCCGACGAAACGGCGATGGATGAAACGCTCGAACTGCACCGTGCGCGTCAGCAGGTCCAGGATGTGCAGCTCCTCGTCGGAATCGAAACTGCGCTGGTTGCGGCTGCTCTCGATGCGCTTCTGCAGCCAGCCGACCGTCTCGGGATCGCGCATGAAAATGTATTCGACGCCGATGGAGCTGCAGTAGGTCTGCTCCATGTGTTCGATGATCGTGCGCAGGGTCACCGGCCCCAGACCGATGCGATTGCCGGCCTGGAAGACCCGGTCCAGGTCGCTTTCGTCGAGGCCGAAGGCTTCGAGCGTGATCTTGCCGTCATAGTCACGGCGTACGCGGACAGGGTTGGTTCGCGTGAATAGATGCCCGCGCTGGCGATAGGCGCCGATCATGTTCGCCACGCGGTTCTCGCGGTCGAAACTGCTGTCGTCTGCCGGCACTCGAGTGGCTGCCGCAGCCCCGTTGCCGTTCTCCGCCGGATCCTCCCAATGACTGCGGGCGAACTCGAAGCCTTCGAAGAAACGCTGCCAGCTGGCATCGACGCTGGCGGGATCCTCCTGGTATTGGCGGTAGAGCTGTTCCATGGACGCCGGATCGGCATTCCCCAATGAACTGAAGGCTGTCATGGTGTTTCCATTCGGCTGAAGCGGATAGCGCCGTGGGCTCTCAAGGTGGAGGGACTTCCGACGGGAGGGTGGCAGGAATTGTCCCCGGGAAAGGCCGGAAGTGCTGACACGGCATTGACCATGCGGGGAGCATCCCCTTGTCTGCTTGCGATCGCTGTGTGGTGGCCCCCTTGCGGCGGCGCGCGCAGCCCGGTGACCTGTCGGGACCCGGAATCGGCAAATATAAAGATGAAGTTAGCTGCCCGACCACAGCCAGGGGAATAAAAACGCCGGTTTTGGCCGGTTCGACACGCGAAGGGCCAAACTGGCCAAGCGGTCTGTTGCTGCTGCTGATTCCTACGCAGCAAGGCGGATCAAGCAGGGCTACAGGACCCGGGCGCTCCCCGGGTCCACTGTCTCGAAATCCGCGAAACGCTTCTCGCTGCGAACCTGGCGCAGCAGACGCACCACGGACTGGTGGGCGGGGTGGATCGAGTAGGCCTGCAGGTCCTCCCGGCTGTCAAAGGTGGAATCCAGGCAGAGCTCGCAACTTTCAGGGTCCGCGGAATCGATGCAGGCCACAAGAAAGGAGCGGATCACGGGAATCTGTTCGGGAAGAGCCTGTAGAGCCGCCTGGGCAAGCATGCGGTTTTCCTTCCCCGACCGGCCGGCGGCCTGTGGCTTGAATTTCCAGAAGACCAGGTGACGGATCATGGGCCCTCCCGCTTCTGCCTGCAACTCAGGCGGTCTCGTCGTACATTCGAAGGCGGTGAATCGCTGGTTCCGCCATGCTGCGCCGCAAGATGATGCAGCGGGATTATCCCGGCAAGAAACACACAGAATAGCGATGGATTTCCATGGACCTCAATCTTAGCGGCCGCCGCGCGCTTGTCTGCGGCAGCACCCAGGGGATCGGCCTGGCCTGCGCCCGCGAACTGGCGGCCCAGGGAGCCCGGCTCTGCCTGCTGGCCCGCCGCGCGGACGAACTGGCCCGCCTGGCCTCCGAGCTTCCCGGCATGGACCATGAATGGCTCTGCGCCGATTTCCGTGACACGACAGCCCTGCAGGAGACCCTGGCCCGGTGGATCCGGGAAGGCGGCTCGGCGGATATCCTGGTCAACAACACGGGCGGCCCGTCTCCCGGACCCCTCGAACAATCCGGCACCGAAGCCTTCGAGGAAGCCTTCCGCATGCATCTGCTGGCTTCGCAGGTGCTGGTGCAGGCCCTGCTCCCGGGCATGAAGGCCCGTGCCTGGGGCCGGATCGTCAACGTGATCTCGACCAGCGTCAAGCAGCCGCTCAAGGGCCTGGGCGTGAGCAACACGGTCCGCGCCGCCATGGCCGGCTGGGCCAAGACCCTGAGCAACGAAGTGGCGCTCTTCGGCATTACGGTCAACAATGTGTTGCCCGGGGCGACGCAGACCGCCCGCCTCGACGGCCTGATCCAGCGAACCGCCGAGCGACTGGACAAAAGTACGGAAGAGGTGAGCCGGGACATGCAGGCCCAGATTCCCGCGGGACGCTTCGCCCGGCCGGAAGAGACCGCCGCCGCCGTGCTCTTCTTCGCCTCCCCGGCGGCGTCCTACATCACGGGCACCAGCCTGGCCGTCGATGGCGGACGCTGTTCCAGCCTGAACTAGGCCTGGCGGCAGTCGGAGGTTCTTTGTGAGACAATGGGGCAACACCATCGCCGGGGAAAACCGGCCCGCTGCCGGCGGCGAATGGATCGAGCTGGAGAATCCGGCAACGGGCGAGATCCACGGCCGCGTGCCGGACAGCGGCAGCGAGGACCTGCAGGCCGCGGTCGGGGCGGCGCAAAAGGCCTTCCCCTCCTGGTCCCGCCTGGACCCTGAGCATCGCGCCGAACACCTGGAGGCTCTGGCTGCCGCTGTCGAGGAACACCTGGAGGAGCTGGCGCTCCTGGAATCCGTGGACAACGGCAAACCCCTGGGCCTGGCCCGCAGCGTGGACATTCCCCGCGCCGCCCGCAACCTGCGCTTCTTCGCCTCCGCCATTCGGCAGTTCGCCAGCGAAAGCCATCGCGGGGCCTGGGGGCAGCTCAATGTCACACTGCGCAAGCCTGTCGGCATTGCCGGCTGCATCTCCCCCTGGAACCTGCCGCTCTACCTCTTTTCCTGGAAGATCGCCCCGGCGCTGGCCGCCGGCAACTGCGTGATCGGCAAACCCAGCGAAGTGACCCCGGCCACTGCCGCCCGCCTGGGGGAACTGGCCATCGACTGCGGCTTTCCCGCCGGCGTGCTCAACATCCTGCACGGGCGTGGCGACCGAATCGGCGCCGAGCTCTGCGCCCACCCGGAAATTCCCCTGATCTCCTTCACCGGCGGCACGCTCACCGGAGCGGCCATCGCCCGGGCCACGGCCGGCCAGTTCAAGAAGCTGAGCCTGGAACTGGGCGGCAAGAATCCGACTCTCGTCTTCGCAGACGCGGACCCGCAGGCCGCCCTCGATGGCGCCCTGCGCGCCGGCTTCAGCAACCAGGGACAGATCTGCCTCTGCGGCTCGCGGCTGCTGGTCGAGCAGTCGATCTACGAGGACTTCCGGGCATCGCTCATCGAGCGTATACATAAGCTGAAAGTGGGCGATCCGCTGGACGAGCAGACAGACCAGGGCGCGCTTGTTTCCGCCGCGCACAAGGAGAAAGTCCTGTCCTACATTCGCCTGGCCCGCGAGGAGGGCGGACGCCTGCTCTGCGGAGGCGAGGAACTTTCCCTGCCCGGAAAACTGGCGCGGGGCCACTTCATCCGCCCCGCCCTGATCGAGGGCCTGGGGCCGGACAGCCGCTGCAACCGCGAGGAGATCTTCGGCCCGGTGCTGACCCTGCAGTCCTTCCGGGACACGGACGAGGCCCTGCGCCTGGCCAACGCCTCGCGCTACGGCCTGGCGGCCAGCGTCTGGACGCGCGATCTGCAGCGGGCGCATCGGCTCGCCGAAGAGCTGCAGGCGGGCATCGTCTGGATCAACTGCTGGATGCAGCGGGACCTGCGCACGCCCTTCGGCGGCATGAAGGACAGCGGGCTGGGCCGCGAGGGCGGACTCGAGGCGCTACGCTTCTTCACGGAGCCGAAGAATGTCTGCCTGCAGCTCGAGAATGGCATGTGACCGGAAGGGGTCGACAGCGACTCCATCCATTTCACGGAGTGTGTGATGAGTGACAAAGGCATTACGACCGACACGGCGCCGCCGCCCGTGGGGCTCTACCCCCATTCGCGCAAGGTGGGCAAGCTGCTCTTCCTTTCCGGCGTCGGTCCCCGTTCCCCGCAGGGCAAGGAGATTCCCGGCGTGACCGTGAACGAGGCTGGCGAGGTGGTCGCCAAGGACATCGAGGCCCAGTGCCGCAGCGTCTTCGACAACGTGCGCCGCATTCTGCAGGCCTCCGGCTCCGACTGGCGGAACCTGGTCGACGTGACGGTCTTCCTGACCGACATGCAAAACGACTTCCAGACCTATAACCGCGTATACGCCGAGTACTTCGCCGATGTCCGGCCCTGTCGCACGACGGTCGAGATCCTCAGCCTGCCGACGCCGATCGCCATCGAGTTGAAGTGCATCGCCACCATCGACGAGGAATCCTGAAGGAGGAGCCATGCTGCCGCCGATCAATTTCCAGCAGTGGATCGAGGAGCACCGCGACAAGCTGAAGCCACCGGTCGGAAACCAGGTCGTCTACAAGGACACCGAGTTCATCATCATGGTCGTCGGAGGCCCCAACCGGCGCAAGGACTTCCACATCAACGAGGGCGAGGAGTTCTTCTATCAGCTTGAGGGACAGATGACCCTGCGCATCATGGAAAACGGCGCGCCCCGCGACATTCCCATATCCGCAGGCGAGATCTTCCTGCTGCCGCCGCTGGTGCCGCACAGCCCCCAGCGGGAGGCGGGCAGCGTCGGCCTGGTCGTCGAAAGGAAACGCCGACCAGAGGAGATGGACGCCTTCGCCTGGTACTGCGAGAGCTGCCACAAAGAGATCTACCGGGACACCCTGCCCTTGACGGACATTGTCACACAGCTTCCGGTGGTCTTCGGGAAGTACTGGTCCAGCGAGGAGCATCGGCGCTGCAAGGACTGCAACACGGTGATGCAGAAGCCGGCGGCGGCCCCGCAGGACCCGGTCTCGTGACACAGCAGCGCGCCGTAGACATCCATACGCACATCCTGCCGAAGGACTGGCCCGACCTGCGCCAGCGCTACGGCTATGGCGGCTTCATCCGCCTGGAGCACCATTGCCCGGGCTGCGCGCGGATGTACAAGGACGACACCTTCTTCCGAGAGATCGAGGCCAACTGCTGGGATCCGGGCGTCCGCATGCAGGAGTGCGACGGGTTCGGCATCGACCTGCAGGTGCTGAGCACGGTGCCGGTAATGTTCAGCTACTGGGCGAAACCGGCGGACGCCCTCGACCTGTCGCGCCTGCTCAACGACCACATTGCCGGCATCGTCGCCAATTTCCCGACGCGCTTCGCCGGCCTGGGCACCGTGCCGCTGCAGGACCCGGAGCTGGCCTGCCGGGAACTGCAGCGCTGCGTGCGGGAGCTGGGCCTGGACGGCATCCAGATCGGCACCCATGTGGAAGGACGGAATCTCAACGATCCGGCCCTCTTCCCCGTTTTCGAGGAAGCCGCGCGCCTGGGAGCCGCCGTCTTCGTCCACCCCTGGGACATGATGGGCCGCGAGACCATGCCCGACTACTGGCTGCCCTGGCTGGTCGGCATGCCCGCCGAGTCCAGCCGCGCGCTGTGTTCGCTGATCTTCGGCGGCGTGCTCGAGCGCCTGCCCACACTGAGAGTGGCAGTGGCGCACGGCGGCGGCGCCTTTCCCGGCACCCTGCCGCGTATTCGCCACGGCTTCGCCGTGCGGCCCGACCTGTGTGCCGTCGACAATCCCGTCGACCCCGCCGAGTACCTGGGACGCTTCTGGCTCGACACGCTGACCCACGACCCGGGCCTCCTGCTGGCGCTGATCGACCTGGTCGGCGCCGAACGCCTGGCCCTGGGCAGCGACTATCCCTTTCCGCTGGGCGAGCTGGAGCCGGGGAACATGATCCGCGGCATGGAACAGCTGGACATGAAGACGCGCGGGCAGCTTCTGTGCGACAGCGCCCTTACCTGGCTTGGCCGCGGCCGGAAGGACTTCGGCTGGTGATCCTGCACCTGGAGCACGGCGGCCAGCTGCGCCGGGTGGACACGAGGGCCTTCTTCGAACTGGGCCTCCCGCTGGATTTCGCCGGTCCCCAGGCCCGGGCCTTCGGCGGCCCGCTTGCCAGCGCGCAGACCTTCGAGCAGGGCGGCTTTCGCGGGGACACGAGCCGCGGCGGACCCTGCAATGTGAGACAGCTGCAGCTCTCGCCCCACCTCAATGGAACACATACCGAAAGCGCGGCGCACCTGAGCAGCAAAGGTCCCGCCCTGGACGCCTGCTCCTGGCCCAGCCTGCTGCCGGCCACCCTGCTGCAGGTGGAACCGGTGGCCGCAGCCGAGTCGTCCGACACCCTTGGACCGGCCAGTCTTCCCGGCGACCGTGTCATCGACAGCCGGATGCTGGAAGCGGCGCTGGAACACGCGGACCCGGCCTGGCGCCAGGCCCTGCTGTTGCGGGTCATGCCATTGGAACACGAGGCCTTTCGGGACTGGCAGGACCCCTGTGACACTCCCTATTTCAGTCCCGCGGCCCTGCGGTTGTTGCGCGAAGAGGGCGTGGAGCACCTGCTCTGCGAGCTGCCCTCCGTCGACCGCCTGGACGACGGCGGCCTGCTGCAGGCGCACCGCGCCTGGTGGAACCTGTCGGATACGAACAATCCGGATGTGCCCGGGGAGGGCCGACGTCGGAGTATCACGGAACTGGCCCTGCTGCCCCCGGAACTGAAGCAGGGCCCGGGGCTGCTCGAACTGCTGCCGCCCCGTTTCCGCAGCGACGCCGCGCCCAGCGCTCCGCGCTTCTACCCCCTGCTTGATGAGGAGCCCGCAACATGATCGAAGCCACGACGCTCCTGCAGAAGGCGCGCGAGCTGGACCTGCAGGAAGACCCCGCCTGCCGTCGCGCGGACTTCCATTTCCCGGAAACTGCTCCCGTATACCTTTGCGGCAACAGCCTGGGGCTGCAGCCCAGGCGGGTCGGCTCCGCGGTCGGGGACGTGCTCGCCGACTGGCGGCGCTTTGCCGTCGAAGGCCATTTCGAGGCGGCCCGTCCCTGGATGAGCTACCACGAGGCCCTGGCGCCCTCATTGGCGGGCCTGCTCGGGGCCCGGGAAGACGAAGTCGTCTGCATGAACAGCCTCAGCGTCAACCTGCACCTGCTGATGGCCTCCTTCTATCGGCCGACGCCGGAACGACCGGCCCTGCTGATCGAGGACGGCGCCTTTCCCTCCGACCGCTACGCCGCCGCCTCCCAGGTGAGCTTCCACGGCTTCGATCCGCAGAAGGACCTGCTGCGCCTCAAGCCCCGTCCCGGCGAGGACTGCCTGCGCGCAGAAGACATTCTGCGGCGCATCGACGCGGAAGGAGCACGCATCGCGCTGATCCTGCTGGGAGGAGTGAACTACTACACCGGCCAGAGCATGCCCATGCGCGAAATCACCGAAGCCGGTCACCGGGCCGGGTGCCAGGTGGCCTTCGACCTGGCGCACGCGGCGGGGAACATCGAACTGGCCCTGCACGACTGGGGAGTCGACTGGGCCGCCTGCTGCGGCTACAAGTACCTGAACTCGGGCCCCGGAGGCCTCTCCGCCGTATACGTACACGAACGACACGCTCTCCGGGAGGACCTGCCACGCTTCGCCGGCTGGTGGGGCCATGACAAGGACAGCCGGTTCCGCATGCCGGAAGACTTCCGCCCGATTCCCGGCGCCGAGGGCTGGCAGCTGAGCAATCCGCCCATTCTCCCGATGGCCGCCCTGCGCGCCAGCCTGGAACTCTTCGACGAGGTCGGCATGCCGGCCCTGCGCGAGCGCAGCCGGCGCCTGACCGGCTTCCTGGAAGAGAGCCTGTCTCTGGTTGACGGCGGATTCCGCCAGCTGACGCCGCGTGATGCATCACAGCGTGGAGCCCAGCTTTCGCTGCATTTTCCGCAGGGCGCTATCGGCGTGATGCAGGGCCTGCGCCAAAGGGGCGTGATCTGCGACCTGCGCCGACCGGATGTGATCCGTGTCGCTCCGGCCCCTCTCTACAACAACCATGAAGACTGCGCGTCCTTTGTCCTCGCGTTGGATGAAAGCCTGCGGGAAAGCCGGGAGAGCTCCTCATGACAAGGATCGACCTGGTGGGAAGCGGCCTCTGCGGACCGCTGGCCGCCTCTGTGCTCGCCGCCCGGGGCTTCGAGGTCCATGCCTGGGACCGTCGCCCCGACCCCCGCGTCCACGCACTGGCCGCCGGCCGCTCGATCAACCTGGCGCTCAGCGTCCGCGGCCTGGCGGCGCTGGACCTGCTCGGCCTGCGCGAAGAGGCCCTGCGGATCAGCCTGCCGATGAAAGGGCGCCTGCTGCATGACCGCGAAGGGCAGACCACCTTCGTGCCCTACGGCAGCCGGCCGCAGGACGCCATCCGCAGCATCAGCCGCGGAGGGTTGAACCAGCTGCTTTTGTCTCACGCCGAGGGGCGCGGGGCCTCCCTGCATTTTTCGCGGCGCCTGAAACTGGCGGATCCGGCGAAAGGCAGGCTGGTCTTCCAACGGGAAGAAAACGGACAGAAGGAAGAGCTCAACAGCCCGCACATCCTGGGCTGCGACGGCAGCGCCAGCGTTCTGCGCGCGGCGCTGGAAGAGCAGGCCGGCTCCTTCCGCGGCGGCACGGAGTGGCTGGAACACGGCTACAAGGAACTGGAAATGCCGCCCGCCGCCGACGGCGGCTTCCGCATGCGCGAAGACTGCCTGCACATCTGGCCGCGCGGCGAGCACATGCTGATCGCCCTGCCCAACCTGGACCGCAGCTTCACCTGCACTCTGTTCATGCCGCACGAGGGCTGGCCGGGCTTCAACGGCCTGGAAGACCCGGGGGTGCTCGAGACCTTCTTCCGCGAAGAGTTTCCCGACGCCTTCGCGCAGATTCCGGACCTCTGCGAGCAATATGCCCGCAATCCCGTGGGAAAACTGGGCACGGTCCGCTGCGCGCCCTGGCACCTGAGGGACCGCTTGCTCCTGATCGGCGACGCGGCCCACGCGGTGGTTCCCTTTTTCGGCCAGGGCATGAACTGCGCCTTCGAGGACGTCAGCGAACTGGACCGCCAGCTGGAAGCCTTCCCCGACAACCTGGGACAAGCCTTTGCCCGCACCTTCGAGCACCGCAAGGAGAACGCGGACGCTATTGCCCGCATGGCCCTGGAGAACTACGTCGAAATGCGCGACACCGTCGCCGATCCGCTCTTCCAGCTGATGAAGCAGGTCGAACATCGCCTGGAGGCCGAATTGCCGGATCGCTTTCTCAGCCGCTATTCCATGGTCAGCTTCAGCCGGATTCCCTACCGCCTGGCCTGGGAACGCGGCGAGATCCAGGCGGCCCTGCTGCGGCGCTTTTGCAGGGGCAAGGCCTCGCTGGAAGAGGTCGACCTGGCCGCAGTCAAGGAGGCCGTGAACCAGGAACTGCAACCCCTGGCCACCCTGCCGGACCACTAGCCCTTTTCAATCGCTATCGCTATCGCTATCGCAATCGCTATCGACGGTTGGCACAGCCATACCCTGTCCCCCGCGAAGCGGCCAGGAGCAGTTCCTGGCTTTCCGGGCGCTTCGCGCGAAGGACTCTCTCTTGGTGCATGGATCGATAGCGATCCCGATAGCGATAGCGATAGCGATGGGATGAAGGAGAGGGAACTGAGGGGCGAGGCGAAAAAATCTGGCTGAAAAGGGTTGGATGGACTATGTTAGGGGCGGATGTGGATCGCCCGGCCCCTTGCGGAGCCGGGCGATGGTGCAGGATCACTCGTCCGGATCGAATACCGGGTGCTCCGGGACGATCACGGGAAGTTGCGGTCCGTCGCGGACCGGAACTTTCTTCGACGGACGGATCGGATGGACCGCTGCGATGGGAAGTGCGCTGTCAATGCCGGGATCCTGCGATTCGATGAAACTGTGTGGCACATTCAGTGGCCGCTGGATGTGCCCCAGTTTCACGACTCCCTGCCCCGCGGATGCCAGAAGCGGCGAGGCGGCGAGCAGAACCGCAAGACCGGCGATGAGGGAAACAGACCTGTGCCGGTTCATGTGGGGTCTCCTTTTCAAAGATGAATGGGTGTCTGCCCTTCCGGGCTTCCCGCTTGCACCCATCTGACCGATTTCGAGCGGGCTCGGTTTCATTCGCGGCGTCTTTTTGCCGATCTACCTGGAAATGGAACCCGAAAGCCTGAACGTGACGAACAGCGGAGGCTCCTCCCTTCTTCCGCGCCTGAACCGGTTCCACGACTCAGCAGCGTTCCCTGTGGCCTTTTGCATATGTCCGCCCGCGCCTTGAAAGGCAGCAACGGGCAGGCATTGGCATTCGGCCGATGAATCCTAGATTGAACTGTTCTACAACTACCCCTTTGGAGCTGCGCGGCTCAAAGGGAAACCGACCCAATTGGAGGCTCACACATGATGCGTCAACGTACGGTCCTTTTGACGGCGGCTATGGGCGCCGGTCTGCTTGCCCTTTCGCCCGCCTGGGCCGCGAAGGACATCAACCTGCGCGCGACCTGGGACCACGCCGAGCAGAGTGCTGCTCCCAAGACTCCCGTCACCCCCCGCGACACCAGCGAAGACCTGATCGCCGCGGACTTCGAAAGCGGCATGCCGGCCACCTGGTTCCTCGACACCGCGAATGGCAGCCCCGGCTGGCAGGCGGACATCGCCGCCAACGCCAGCAGCCAGTTCATGCCCTTCCCCGACCACACCACCTTCGCCTATGTCAACAGCGACGGCGCTGGCGATGGAGTGACCATGGACGACATGATGATGACCGACCTCTTCGACATCCCCGAAGGCGTCGACTGCTTCCTGCAGTTCGAGACCCTCTGGAACGAAGGCGGCACGGGCGACTACCAGGGCTTCGGCGAAGTGCTCTTTGCTTCCGACGGCGGCGATTTCGTGCAGATCTATGACATGAACGCCAACGGCGACGTGCTGGCCTGGGACCAGGTGCTGATCGACCTGAGCGAGTTCGCCGGCAGCAACTTCTGCCAGGTCGCTTTCCACTACTGGGATGACGGCAACTGGAGCTACGGCTGGGGCGTCGACGATGTGCTGCTCTTCACCGCCACCGGCGACGAGTTCCCGCCCGAGATCACCGCGGCTCCCATGTACAACCATCTGGACATCAATGCCGGCATCCATCTGATGGCCGACATCGTGGATCCCTCCGACATCATGTCGGCCCAGATCCACTACCGCATGGGCGGCGGCGAGTTCATGCCCGTCGACATGCTGCCGGTCGCCGGCGACACCTGGGAAGGCACGATTCCCGGCATCGGCGGTCCCGCCATCGTCGAGTGGAAGATTGTCGCCACCGACTTCAGCGAGAACGAGAACACGGCCGAGACCGAGAGCTACTACACGGAAGTCAGCAACGAAGCCTGGCTGCACAACGACCTGATCGGCGACACCAGCAATGGCGTCGGTTCGCCCGCCAGCCCCTGGGAGTGCGCGGTCTTCTTTGATCCGGGCGTCTACCCCATCACCCTGAGCGAGATCGAGATCGGCGGCTTCAACAATGACGTCACCGACCCCGACGTGACCATCGACCTGCGCATCTGGGACGACAATGCCGGCGAGCCGGGCACCGTGCTCTTCAGCAGCGACGGCGTGACGCATCCCAATGCCGACTTCGGCGTCTTCGACGTGGATCCCGCTATCGAGGTGACCGGCCCCTTCTACGTGGGCTGCTCCGTGATCGCCAACCACCGCGTCTATGTTGATCAGCCGGGCTACTTCTGGCCGGGCGTCAACATGCTGAATATCGACGGCGGCGGCTGGGACGTGATGGAGGACTACGAGATCGAGGACAACTTCATGGTCCACGTCTTCGGCACCTATGACATCGACGTCGACGTCGAGCCGACCGAGATCCTGCCCCGCAGCATGCAGCTGAGCGGCAGCTATCCCAATCCCTTCAACCCGAGCACCGAGATCGCCTTCGAGCTGGCCAGCAACCAGCACGTGCGCCTCAACATCTACAACCTGAACGGCGAGCTCGTCGAGCAGCTGCACAACGGCATGCTGCCCGCCGGCGCCAACCAGCTGACCTGGAATGCCGAAGGCCTGGCCAGCGGCATGTACCTGGCCGTCCTGAGCAACGGCGTCCAGCAGGAAACGATCAAGCTGAGCCTGGTGCGCTAGGCCCTGATCGATTCGCGACCCGACAAAGGGGCGAAGGCGCAAGCCTTCGCCCCTTTTCTCTCTGAAGAACTCGCACGGAGAGCACGGAGGGGACAGAGATCACGGAGAAGAGATAGGAAGGTTCTCACGCAGAGGCGCGGAGGGGCAGAGACGCAGAGTGGAAATGAGTTACCCTTCGCCCCCACGCCTGTCATCCCGCCCACGCCTGTAATCCCGTGGCTTGACCACGGGATCCTTTTCGATGTCGCAGACAGAAGTGTAATACAGGGTTGGCCCCTCCCTGCGGCGTAGCATTCCGCAGAACCCCTCCGGTCTGCGACACGGAGCAGGATCCCGTGGTCAAGCCACCGGTTGACAGCGTGGGCAAAAAGTCAGCCCTATTCTTCTCAGCGTCTCCGCCCCTCCGCGCCTCTGCGCGAGAACCTCTTCATCACTCCGTGTTCTCTCTTCCTTCTCCGCGCTCTCCGTGCGAGCTCTTCTTCATGGTATCACAAAAAAGGGCGGACCTTCTTCCGAAGGCCCGCCCTTGTGAGCGTGGCGTGATTCCGAGGCTAGAGCTTGTCGCGCTCCATGGCCAGGGCGGCGTCGATGCGGCGCTGAAGGTCCGCCAGGTGCGCGCGGTCAACGGCGCTGCGGCGGATCTTCTGGCTCTGCCAGCGGTCGATCTTCGCCTTGTAGCTTCGCAGCTGCTCGGCGGCCAGCAGGCGGACATCGCGGTCCGCCTTGTCCTTCTTGGCGGTCAACAACTCGATCAGCTGGCCGGCGTGGATCGCCTGCAGGTCGCGCATCGGCAGGGTCGCCGGGGCACCGGACCAGATGGCCTTGTCGAAGGCGGTGAAGACTTCTTCCAGCTGCAGGGCACCCTGCTCGCCGCGGGCGCTGTGTTCGCTGACGCGCGCCAGGCGACGCGGGGCGTAGAGGTTGCGGATCACCTGGGAGCGGTTGCCGGCCAGGTAGGAGTACAGCGGGAAATCGATGCGCTTGACATCCGTCGAGCCGTCGAAGCTCCAGCGATAGCCCTGGCCCATGTGATCCAGCTGTTCGCCGGCGATCTGCCAGGTCTCCTGCTCGCAAGTGGCCTCGACGATCGCCTGCAGGGCTCCTCGCTGCTCCTCACCGGAATAGGGCGCCAGGGGCTTGAGTCCCACGTAGGCCGGTTCGCGACGGGTGCGGATGCCGCCCACGTAGCGGCTGAGCGCGTCGATGTTCTGCCAGTAGCCGCGGAAGGCGCGTTGGAAGGCGCTGCGGTAGACCAGGTGGTCCTCGTCGGGCGCCAGGAAGCGCGCCGGGTCGGCGCGCATCAGCTCGCGGGCCAGCAGCAGCTGTTCCTTCGTCCAGGTGACCTTGTCGCTGGAGAGGTCGAAGACACGGCACTCGGGATCGACGGCGCTGCCCCAGCCACGCACATTGTAGGCATCCTCGTCCGTGCCGTAGATCAGCTGCGGCTCTGTGCTGCGATCGGCAATCGGGCGGATGGCGGCGCGGTCCTCCTCCAGGCCTCCGCCGGCGGGAGTGTAGCCCCATTGGATGGCCCAGATGTCATAGGGCCCGACCGTCGGATTGTAGAAATGGCCCTGCTTTTCCGGGTCGCGGGCGATGTTGGGCGGATCGTACTCCATCACGCTGCTGACGACGCCGATCGAGGTCTTCTCCGTGTCCGTCAGGTCCTCGAAGGAATGCAGCAGGCTGCCGCGGAAATTGTGACGCAGCCCCAGGGTGTGCCCCACTTCGTGGGCCACCAGGGCGAAGAGGTACTGCCGCGTATACTCCCAGGGCATTTCGCCGTTGGGCTGGACCACGCCCTTGGCCAGCAGGTTCAGCGCCACCAGGTCGCTGGCTTCCCGCTTGAGCAGGGCGTTGGCGCAACAGGCGTGAGACATGCTGCCCGGAAAGCGCTCCTGGGTGCCGCTGGGCTGCAGCAGCTCGGCCAGGGCGCCGCCGTCGTCCTCCTCGCGCGGATCCGGCAGGGCCGCTCCCAGCGGGGAGACGCCTGCGCGCCAGCCCCAGCCGATGCGACGCACCATGTCGGCCTCGATCAGGATGTCGGCATTGAGGATCTGCCCCGTATAGGGATTGACCTGGCTCGGCCCCATGGCGCCGAAGCTCAGTTCACTCGAGCTGATCCAGCGGATCACATTATAGCGGATGTCGGCGGGATCCCAGTCGGCGTCGTCGGGCTGCTGCTTGACGACGACCGCGTTGCGGAAGCCTGCGGCCTCGAAGGCCTTGTTCCAGGCCAGCACTCCTTCGCTGACGATGGGGCGCAGCTCCAGGGGAATCGCGTTTTCGAGCCAGAAAGTGATCGGCTCGACGGGTTCCGAAAGCGCGGCGGCCGGATCCTGCTTCTTCAGGTGCCAGCGATTGGCCACTCGGATCATCGGGTCATTGACCGTGTCATCGCCGAAGGTGCGCCAGCCGGTCTGGAAGTAGCCCACACGGGGATCCGCCAGGCGCGGCTCGTAGTCGCTTTCGGGCAGCTCGGAGAGGCTGTAGCGCACCCGGATCTCGACGAAACGCGGATCCTCGAGTGTGCTCCAGCCATTCTTCGGCTCCTTGGTGGCAAAGGCGTAGCGCGTACCGATTTCCGTGTTCTTCGGGAAGCTCTGCAAACGATCCAGCCAGCTCATGTCCTTCTGCTGCTGGTAGGGCGTCTTCAGGACGCGCTTCAGGCGGCGGCCGACACCGATCAGGTCGTCCAGGAAGACATCCCCGGCTTTCACCAGCAGGGCGCCGCTGTCCTCATGCGGTTCGGCAACAATCTTGAAAGCCCCGACCGGCGAATCGCTGAAATTGCGCTCGACCATGAGCTCCGTTCCCACATAGCCCCCCGTGGGACGGAACATGAGGTTCTTCTTCAGCAGGTGGATGTGTTCGCCGACCTTGCGGAACTGCACGACCGAATGCCCTGCCGGAAGACCGGAAAGCATGCCCCGGGCGCCGATGCCCGTTTCCTGGGTCATGCTGAGGAGGAAGTCCTTGTCCAGCTGCTCCGGCAGCACCGAGAGCCAGACCTGGTTCTTCTTCTCGTCGTGATACAGTGTAAAAAGTCCCTCGATGCGCGTGGCCTCTTCGATGACCTCGGCGAAGGCCTTGCCTTCTTTCTTCTTCTTGTCGCCTTTCTTGGAGGGCGCGGGAAAATGCACTTCCATCATCGCGTCCATGTCGCTGGCATGAACGGGAAGAAGGAAGGCCAGCGCCAGGGCGAATCGCAGAAGGATTCCTGTGTAGGAAGACATAGGGCTTTCCTGAGCTGTGCCGGCCCCTGGGACCGGGAATCGATGGGTGAGATGTGGTTTCCCCGGGACCTGTGAATCCCGAAGGGGGGTTCGGCAAAGATCGCAAGAAGGCCAGTGGAAACAAAGGGAAAGGCCCGGACCGGAAGGACTTCCGGCCGGGGCCTTTCCCCGCCTGCGTCTATGTGCCGCCAACTCCTAGTCGCCGAAGCTTGCCTCGACCTGGTAGAAGCGCTGGCCCAGCCCGGCCGGCAAGGCCCAGTTGAGCGTCGCCAGGGTGACGACGGGCTGCCAGGGGCCCCAGGGCTGGCTCGCCTCGAAGAGGGTGTAGGACTGCGCGCCCACGTTGTTCCAGCTGAGCAGGACATTGCCCGCCGAGCGCTGGATGCCCAGGGTAGGCGCGGCTTCCGGCACGGGGGGCGTGATCAGGATTGCCGTGCCGGCGACCAGGGTGCTGCCCAGATTGTTGTAATTGCAGACCAGGCCGTCGTCCCCGTCCCCGTTCTCGATGCCGACGGTCGCCGAGTCCAGGTCATCCTCCATCGTCTCGTACTGGAAGAGAATGCGGCCGTCGTCGTGCAACAGCACCTGGAAGGTATAAGGACCGTGCTGGGGCGAGGCGGGAGCGCGCATGGCGCCCTGCCACTGGATCACGAAACGGTTCTCGACCGGGTCATGGTAGCCCAGGACCGTCCCGCGCGGAGTGCCTCCGCTGCTCAGGTCCAGCTGATCCCAGAAAGCGCAGATCATGGCGTCGGGCTCCATGCCGTCGGGGAGGTACTGGTTGCTGCCCGGATTGTCCGAATTCAGCGGATCAAAGCACAGGAAGCCATGACTGCTGACGCGCACGCTGTCGTAGCCCAGGCCGTAGAAGAAGAAATTGAAGGGCAGTTGGGTCCAGGCGCTGCCGCTGTCGATGTTGTGCAGCAGGGTGTCCCCGATGGAGGCGATCTCGAACCAGTCGTAACTCACCCTTGAGGGACCGTAGTTGTTCTCCCAAAGATAGCCGAAGGCATCCGGCGCCGAGCTGCCCGTCGGCCGCAGGGAGAAGCTGCCCGGGTCGGTGTTGGAAAAGGGGGCCTCCGCCCCGCTCCAGACCGCGGTAACTGTGTAGATATAGTTGATGTCGGGCAAGATGCCGGTGGTCGAATCTTCGACATAGCTGAAGCCACTGGTGCTGGCGATTTCGATCCCGTTGCGGTAGATGCGGAAGGCATCCAGGGCGCGGCCCACTCCAGAGTCGCCTTCCGGATTCAGGCACGGCCTTCCCGGCAGGGCTTCCCGGCCCGGCTCGGGCGCGGGTGGAACCGGCAGGCCCCAGCTCAGCTCGATGCGGTCGTAGAGACCGTCCGTGGCCTCCAGGTCGGCAATGGCCCAGGTGTTGGAGAGCACATCATAGAAGAAGGGCCCCAGGGTGGTTTCCAGGGCCGCGGCACTGGCGTCGACCGCATGCAGGCTGTAGCCGATGCGCGCCCCCGGCGACTGGGCCGGAATCTCGGCCGTATAGGTCAGCCCATCAGCGCTGGTCATCGGGGTCTCGACGGGGCCGGTGTCGTCCTCCCAGCTCAGCGTGGCGCTGGCGATCCCGCTGGAATCGCTGATCTGCGCCAGGATGGTGGTCGCGCCCGCCTCGGCCTCGACCAGGCTGAAGGGCTGGGTGTGCAGGATCTCGGGCGGGGTGGTGTCCAGCAGGGGCTGCGCATCGCCGACGAGGCGGGTCGACAGCGGATCCGCGGGACCGGCCATCGCGCTCAGGACCACCAGGCCCAGCAGGGCTGCGGACAACAGGACAGTTCTCGGGCAGCGCATCGGAATTCCCCCTCTTTTGCGTTCGCCGTGCGTTTCCGGCCGTGGTGATGGCCTGTCCGGACAACAGGCCCGGGCCGGTCTGGAAGGGTCGCAAACCGGCCGCCAGAGCGCAATGACAAAGTGGCCGGAAGGGAAATCAGGGTCCTGCCGGAGGGCAAGAAAAAGCCCCGCTGTCCGAAGACAGCGGGGCTGTTGTGTTCACAGGCTGTGAACCGGAGAACCGCTACTCGAAGTTGGCCTCGATGTAGAAGAACTCCATGGCCGTGGCGACCGGGTAGGACTCGCTCAGGCCGGCGTCGGAGGTCAGCAGGACGAAGGGGCCGTAGGCGCTGGAGGCACCGTAGACATCGTAGCTGCTGGCACCGACATCGTTCCAGTTCAGGGTGACCTGGTTGGAACCGTAGGTGATGGTGACGACCGGGGCTTCCTGCGCAGCCGGCGGGCTGAAGAGGTAGCTCGTGCCGGCCAGCACCGTGCCACCGACGTTGTTGTAGTGGGCCGCGAGGCCGTCCGTGCCGTCAACATTCTGGATGCCGAGAGTGGCGCTGAGCAGATCCGCTCCCGCACCCTGGCTGTCCAGGTTGATCTCGATCGTGCCGTCGGCATTGAGGATCGCCTGGAAAGTGTGCGGCGCGCCGCCGGGGCCCGGGAACTCGGGCACTCCCGTGAACTGCACGATGAAGCGGCTATTGGCGACATCATCCAGGTAATGCACCGTTCCGACGCCATCCCCCAGGTCGAGGTCGTCCCAGAACATGGCAATCAGGTCGCCGGGAGCGCTCGCCGAAGGCAGGTCCGTGTTGCTCAGGCTGCTGCTGCCGATGCCGAAAGTGATGATGCCGTTGGAACCGATGTAGCACTCGGTCTGGTCCACTCCGTAGAAGGGGAAACCGCTGCTCATGGTGAAGGGGCCATCGGAATCGTCATCGGTCAAGGCAACCGCCACCGCATTGAGATCAGCGCTGATGTCGGTGAAGGCGACGGGCGGGCCCATGGGATCGTTGCTGTTGATCCAGGTGTAGCCGAAGGTGTCGGGGCCGCCGCTGGTCGGACGACCGACGAAACTGCCCAGGTCGGCGTTGCCGTCGGCGTACTCGGTGCCGCTCCAGACGCAGCGGATGGTGTAGCTGTACTCCACACCCTCGACAGCGCCGTTGGCGGCGTTGTCGGTGAAGGTGAAGTCACCGGTGGAACCGGCAAGCACGCCGTCACGGTAGATGTTGAACTGGTCCAGTTCACGTCCGTTGTCGGCGGTTTCATGGGCGGGACGCACGATGTGGTCCTTGCCGTCGACCGTGGCGATCTCGGGCTGGGCCCAGGGATTGCTCACACTGGCCGCCAGGGTACCGGGATCCGTGGGCAGGCTCCAGGTCAGCACGGTTTCGTCGAGGCCGCCGTCGGTGGCGCCCAGGTCGTTGACTGTCCAGGCTGTGGAACTGACATCGAAGGAGAAAGGACCCACGCTGCCCGCGTTCATGTTGGCACTGTTGTCGGTGGCCGAGATGCTGTAGCTGACCGATGTACCGGCAATCTGGGCCGGGATCGACGCCTCGTATACACCGCCGCCCATGTCGGCCATTGCGACCGGGGTATCGCCGCCGCCATTGTCATAGGTCAGCGTCGCACTGTCGATGCCGCTGTCATCGGTGATCGTCGCGCTGATGGTCGTCGCGCCCGCCTCGGCCTCGATCAGGACGAAGGGCTGGGTGTGGTCAATCGTGGGAGCGATGAAGTCGCCGGCACCAGGAGCGAAGTCGATTGCCACGTTGTCCGCAATGGTTCCGCCGGCGTCTTCGTTGTTGACCTGCAGACCGATGGTGGCATCGCTGTTCTCGCAGCCGACGGTCGCAGAGGCGGTGTTGCCGGCGATGCTCAGGTACTGGACCTTGAAGGTGCCGTCGCTGTTCAGGATCAGCTGGAAGGTGAAGGTGCCGTCGCCAGCAAGACGGGGCACGTCGTTCCACTGGAAGATCACGCGGTTGTTCATCGCCGAGTCATCGTAGAAGTAGATGTTGCCCTGGCTGCTGGTAACCAAGTCGTCCCACAGCGGGAAGATGGCGTTGTTGGGCAGGGTCGCATTGGGAACCGGATCATTCGAGTAGTCCGTGAAGTCCGCGGAATCGAAGGTCAGGTAGCCGTTGCTGCTGGCCCAGGCCGTGCTGAAAGCACCACTGTAGAAGGGGAAGGCGAAGGGAAGAGCCTGCTCTGCACCGGCGTCGTCCCCGGCGATGTTCAAGTCGGTGCCGATGCCGGAAATCTCGACCCAGTCGAAGGTCGCCGGGCTGGTGTCGTCGTCTGAATTGACCCAGGTGTAGCCCAGGGCATCCGGACCACCGCTCGTCGGACGGGCCACCGCCGTGCCGTCGTCGGCGTTGGAAGCGACCGTCTCGCCCTCGTCCCACAGGGCCGTCACGGTGTAGCTGTAGGTCTGCCCCACGACCACGCCGTTGCCCAGGTCATCCACGAATCCGGGAACTGCCGTCGTGCCGACCAGGCCGCCGTCACGGTAGATGTTGTAGTTCAGGAAGGCGCGATCGCTGTTCTCCATCCACCAGTAGGGGTGGGCGGCAGCGTAGTCGCGCAGCAGCTCGTCGAGCTTTTCGCGGCTGATGTCGGCCGGCACCTCGAAGGGCAGGTCGTCCGCGCTGATCTCGCCTGTGGGAGCTTCGGGTGCGGGGAACCACGCCGGGGCGTCCCAGGTCAGGGTGATCTGGTCCAGCTCGGCGTCGCTGGCCAGCAGATTGGTGGGCGGCAGGGTGTTGTCCACCGTGTCGTAGGTCGCGCCGTCGGTGTTGTTGCCCGGCGCGCCGTCGGCCTGCACCGTGACGACCTCGACATCGAGGCTGTAGTTGCCCGGAGTACCGGGAGTCGCCAGGGCGACGCTGATCGGCTGGGTCACGCCCACGCCCAGGTTGCCCACGAAGACGCTGCTGGCGCCCAGGCCCATGTCGACGAAGACTTCCACGTCCACCGCCGAAGCGCCCACATTGGCGACTTCCAGGTCCACGTTGGAATTGAAGCCGGCGGCGATGGGATCGTCGTAGGAGACCAGGGTCACGGCGGCGTCGAAAGCGGCGGGCTCGCCGATGAAGATGTCGTCCAGGCAGATGTCGCTTTCGTAGCCCGGGCCGGTGAAGCCGTGGAAGCGGACGACGACCGGGTTGGTCTGGAAGGCCGCCAGGCTGGCGACGGCTTCGAACCAGGGATCCGTGTCGGCGCTCTGCTGCTGGCCGGAGATGCTGTAGATGTCGTCGGTCCAGGTCATGGTCACCGTGTCGTAGACATCAATGCTGAAGGTGCCCATGTTGACGCCGTACATGTGGAGCCAGCAGCTGACGACGGGGGCCGTCAGGCCGGACAGGTCCATGACAGGAGTATCCAGCACGAAGTCGGTGTTGTTGTAGCTGCTCGCCTCGGTGTAGGCGTAGGTGCCGCCGCCCGTATGGTCTTCGGAAGCGCCGGTGCCGCTGGAGCCGGTGCCGTCGCTGTCCGTGGACCAGAAGCGCGGACCGTTGATCCAGTCGCCGCCGGGAATGCCGCCGTCGAAGGTCTCTTCCAGCGGGAAGGTGCTGAGAATGCCGGTTACGCCGAAGCTGAAGGGACCTTCGACCGCCAGATTCATGTTGGCGGAGGCATCCTGGGCCTCGATGCGGTAGCTGATGCTGGTTCCCGTGGGTTGGGCCGGAATGCCGAATTCGTAGGTGTCGCCGCCCACGTTGCCCATGGCTTCGGTGACGTCGCCGCCGCCGATGTCGTAGATCAGGTTGATGCTGGACAGCCCGCTGGCGTCCGTCACATCGGCGCTGACCACATAGGGGCCGGGATCCGTGTCGGGCACATTGCCAAGGGGCGTATGGGTGATGACGGGGGGATCGAGCTCGACCGCCGCGTCATACATGGCCAGCGTATAGGCGCCTTCGGCGGTGCTGTAGCCGTCGACGACCAGGTAGTAGGACCCGGCGGACAACAGGCAGGTGACTTCCGATTGCAGGCTGCAGGAATCGTCGTTGCCGGCGACCAGGTTGGCCACGACATCCGGAGCGGCGCCGCCGCCGGGATCGCTGAAGATGGCCAGTCCCGTGTCGAAACCGCTTCCGCAGAGGCTGACGTAGACTTCGGTGTCGCTGGCCAGGGTGAAGCTGTACCAGGCATCTGCACCCAGGCAGGTGGAGGTGGCGCTGTAGAAACCGGTCCAGGCGCAGACAACGCCCGAGTTGTCGCTCAGGGGCCCAATGGAGTTGGTGAGACCGGCGGTGGAGCCGGAATCGAAATAGGGCAGGCCGGGAATGGCTTCCGCCGTCGTATGGTCATCGCCCCCCTGGCGCTGACCGAAGTCCGCATCCGGACGATCGGAAAGGGCCAGCAGCTCGTGCTTCAGGTCGGCGGGCATCGGCTGCCCGGCCTTCTTGAAGTCCAAGGCCTGCTGGTAGAGAGGATCCGCATTGCTGGCCAACAAGGCGGGCGCCAGCAGTCCGATTCCCAGAACCGTGGAAAGTTTGCGCATGAAGTGCTCCTTCGAAAGTGGTTAGGACCCGGCGCTCGTACGGCCGGATCACACAATGCTGAAAAGTCAATGGCTACTTCAGGAAGAGTATGTCTGAACGTGAAAGACCATGGCAAAAACTGCTCCAGTCTTTGAAGGTGAAAAATTGCCCTATCTCAGCTTTTCCCAAAGCTGAATTGCATGCTTAGTTCGCGCGTGGGCCTTGCCTGCTCCGGGGGGCAGTGTTCAGGAGTGACGGATTCTAAACGAAGTCCCGGCCGGAAGCGCGCCCTTCGCGCAGCACTCCCACCGGCCGCATGCGGAACTCGCGGCCTTCCCAGGGAGAATTCCGGCCCCGGGTGAAGGCCTCCCTTTCCCGGTAGGTCCAGATCTCCTCTGCCAGGACCGTCGCCTCGAGCATTTCGCCGAGCTGCAGGCGTGCCGCCGGCAACCCGAGCACGCGGCGGGGACCATCGCTGAAGAAGGGAAGCAGATCAGCCAGGCTCAGCAGGCCCGTTTCCACCAGGCACAGGTGGGCAGCGGCGAAACAGGTTTCCAGGCTGGCGGCACCGGCCGGACAGTAGCTGAATTCGCGGTCGATGCGGTCGAAGTCCGCCGGGCGATGGTCGCTGACGATGGCTTCCACCAGCCCTTCCCGGACTGCCTGCCGAAGGGCCTCCCGGTCTGTGTGAGGGCGCAGGGGCGGATCCGCCTTGAAGGCGGGATTGTAGTCGCTGGCCAGGAAATCCTCTTCGCTGAAGGCCAGGTGGTGCACGCCGACGTCGGCGCTGAGCAGCAGGTCTTCCTGGCGGGCCTTCCTCATGAGCTCCATCGAGCGCTCCGTCGACAGCAGCTGCAGGTGCAGGGGGCGATTCTCCCAGGCCACGGTGGCCAGGGCGCGCTGCACGCCGAGCTCCTCGGACAGGGCCGGAATGCCCTTAAGACCGCTGCGCAGGCTGGCCGACCCCTCGTTGACCTCCCCGCCCAGCAGGCTGCGCTCGCAGGGCAGCTCGAAGAGCGGACGCTGGAAGCGGTGGGCGTAGACCATGCTGCCCCGCAGCGCCGCCGCCGAGGGCAGGCCGCCCGGCCCGTCGCTGAAGGCCGCGGCTCCCGCCTCGGCCAGTTCGCCCAGGTCGGCCAGGCGCTCCCCGCTCCCGCCGCGTGTGACACGGGCCACCGGCAGCAGGCGGGTCAGTGCGCCTTGCGCGCGCTCCAGCTGGAAGCGCAGGGCGCCCTCGTTGTCGACCACCGGATCGCTGTCGGCGAAGACGCAGACGGCCGTATAGCCGCCGCTCGCCGCGGCACGCAGGCCGCTGGCAATGCTCTCGCGCTCTTCGTGGCCCGGCTCGCCGAAAGTGGCCCGCAGGTCGACGAAGCCCGGACAGAGAATGCGGCCCTTCAGATCGACGCGGCGGGCGGCCTGCAGGCCCTCGCCGATTTCGGCGATGCGCCCGTCCTCCAGCCTCAGGTCGGCGACGCGGTCCAGGTCCGCGCCGGGGTCCAGCAGGCGGGCTCCGGCCAGCAGCCACTCGCCCTGCAGGGTGGTCGGGTGATCCATCAGGAAGCCTCCACGGTCTTTGCGCCCAGCAGCAGGTAGAGCACGGCCATGCGCACGGCGACGCCGTTGGTCACCTGGTCCAGGATGATGCTGTACTCGCTGTCGGCGACATCGCTCGAGATCTCCACCCCGCGGTTGATCGGTCCGGGGTGCATCACGGTCATGCCCTCCGGGGCGTGCTGCTCGAGGCGCGCCCGGGTCAGGCCGAAGCGTTCGTGGTACTCCCGCAGGCCCGGGAAATGATGCGCCGTGTGACGCTCGAGCTGGATGCGCAGCACGTTGAGCACGTCGCTCTCTTCGATGGCCTCCTCGATGCGGTGATACACCCGCACACCCAGCTCGGCGATGCCGCGCGGGATCAGGGTCGGCGGCCCGCAGACCCCGACCACCGCCCCCATGCGCTGCAGGCCGTAGATGTTGGACAGGGCCACGCGGCTGTGCAGGATGTCCCCGCAGAGCGTGACGCGCAGGCCCTGGAAGTCGGGGTGGCGATCGCGGATCGAGAGCATGTCCAACAGCGCCTGCGTCGGATGCTCGTGCGCCCCGTCGCCCGCGTTGAGGATCACGCTGTCCAGGTTGCGCGCCAGGAAGCCCGGCGCTCCGGGGCAGCTGTGGCGCATGACGACGGCGTCGATCTTCATCGCCTCGATGTTGGCCGCCGTGTCGCGCAGGGTCTCGCCCTTCTGGGTGCTGCTGCTGCCGGCGCTGAAATTGACCGTATCACAGCTCAGGCGCTTCTCCGCCATCTCGAAACTGATGCGCGTGCGCGTCGAGTTCTCGAAGAAGAGATTGACCACCGTGATGCCGCGCAGGGTCGGCACCTTCTTGATCGGCCGCTCGAGCACGGCGCGGAAGTGGGTCGCCGTCTGCAGGATCAGTTCCAGGTCCTCGGCCGTGTAGTGCTCCAGGCCCAGCAGGTGCTCCTGGCTCAGCCGGGCCTCGTCCCGTCTTGTCTCGTTCATCCCGCCTCCTCCTGCCGTTCGACCAGCCAGATGGCGTCCTCGCCGTCCTGTTCGCTCATGCGCACGCGGACCTCCTCGTCGGGGCCGGTGGGCACGTTGCGGCCGACGAAATCGGCGCGGATCGGCAGTTCCCGGTGCCCGCGATCGACGAAGACCGCCAGCTGGATGCGCCGCGGACGCCCCAGGTCCATCAGGGCGTCGAGGGCGGCGCGCACGGTGCGGCCCGTATACAGGACATCGTCGACCAGCACCAGGGTCTTGTCCTGGATGTCGAAGTCGATCTGCGTCGGCCGCACCACCGGCTGCTTGAGCGACATGCGCCAGTCGTCGCGGTAGAAGGTCACATCCAGTTCCCCGCAGGGAGGGCGAGTGCCTTCCAGCTCCTCGATGCGGCTGGCCAGGCGGCTGGCCACGTGCACGCCGCGGCTCTGCATGCCGATCAGGACCAGGTCCCGGCTGCCGCCGTTCTTCTCGAGAATCTCGTGGGCCAGGCGGGAGAGGGTGCGCGCCATGTTCTCCTGGTCGGAGAGCCGGCTCTTTTCGCGAAATGTCATAGGGACCTCGCTCTGTGGATGGAAGGATAGGCCGGGCGCGTGCGAAGACGGGCCGAAGGCCTGCGGCGGAAGGGCGTTCGATGCGGCACAGCGTTCCTTTTCAGCCTCGCGGGACTGGTTTAAAGGCGGCTGCCGGTGACTCCGGAAGCAGCCCAAGATAGCCTCGGCGAGCGGACCGGCGCAAGGTGGCGGATGAGATTTCAATCCCCTTCGGGTGCGATCTACGCCGGAAGCGCCCGGAAGGACTTCCGTGATACGGGACAAGCTTCGCCGGCGCCTGGATCCTTCTGCGAGATCTTGCTTCCATTCTCCATCTTCGGGGGAAGCAATTCCGAGGACCCATGGACTCCCCTTCCGGCAACAAGACCCTCTTCATCGTCGCCGCCGTCGTCCTGGCGCTGGCGCCATTCACCCCCGAGCCCCACCTCGTCGAGAAACTGCGCATGCTCTTCCAGGGCACGCTGTCCCGCCCCCTGGACATCTTCGACCTCTGCATGCACGGCCTGCCCCTGCTCTTCGTCCTGGGCTGGGTCCTGCGGGATGCGTTGCGAAAGGGCAGGAACAGGGAGTCATGATCCACGACCACGCCGGAGCCGACACGCGGGACCTCTTCGAGGAACTGGCCGCGACCCTGCAGCCGGAACTGGGACCGCAGGCAGGCCCGCTGGCCGCGCCGATCGTGCTGGTTCCTTCGACGGGCCTCGCCCGCTGGCTCAGGTTGCGCCTCGCGGAGCGTTTCGGCATTTGCGCCGGCCTGCAGCTGCCCTTCATCGCCAGCTGGCTGGGGGAGCTCCACGAGCAGCTGCTCGACAAGCCCGAAGGAGCCCTGCTCACGACCCGCACCCTTCCCGTGGCCCTTCTTGGCGAAGAGGCTTCCCGGGGACAGGACCGCCGGGCGGCCCGGCGCGCGCGGCAGCTGGCGGCCCACTTCGACCGCATGCTGGTCTACCAGCCGCAGGAGATCCTGCGTTGGCAGGCCGGCGAAGGCCAGGGGCTGGCCGACAGCTGGCGGGCGCTGGTCACACGGGGCGGTCCGCGCAGCCACCGCGCCGCGCGGCTGCAGGAACTGTATCACCGTCTACGCAGCCGATCGGGCGCGGAACTCTGCAGAAGCCTGCCCAGGCAACTGCATGTTTTCCGGCCGATGGATCTGCCCCCGGCCCAGAAAAGCCTGCTCGAGGCCCTGGGCGAACACCTGCAGCTGCACCTCTACCTGCCCCGCCGCAGCGCGCAGTGCCCGGCCATTGGAGGCAGCGCCGCCCGCGCCTGGCGGGAAGCGGAAGCCTTTGCCGAGCGGGCGACGGCCCCCGAAGGCCCGCGGGAAGGATCCCTGCTGCAGCGTATACAGGACGCGCACCTTCGGGGAGCAGAGCCGGAGGCCGGGAGGCGGGCAATCGACAACAGCCTGCAGTTCTTTTCCTGTCACACGCCGCTTCGCGAAGTGGAATGCCTGGCCGAGGCCCTGCTCCGCCTGCTGCAGGAGCATCCGCACCTGGGACCGGAAGACATCCAGCTGCGCCTCGGTGACCTGGCGCTCTATGCCCCGGCCCTGCAGCAGGTTTTCCATGCCGGCGGACCCCTGGCCGGCCTTCTGCCGATGGCCTTGCCGGGCGCCGCGGGTGACGAGGATCCTGCGGGCCGTTTCCTGCAGCGGCTGCTGGCGCTGGGCGAGTGGGAAGGACGACCCGACCAGCTGCTGGACTTCCTCTCGCCTGCCGCCCTCGCCCGCCGCTTCGACCTGGAGGAATCCGATCGCGCCCCTCTGCGCCGGCTGCTGGCGGAAGGGGGCCTGACCTTCGGGCTGGACGAAAACCATCGCCAGGAACTGGGCCACGCGGCCCTGCGGGAAGGCAGCTGGGACTGGCTGCTTGAGCGCCTGCTGCTGGGCAGGCTGGCGGCGCCCGGCGAAGGCGATCAGGCGGCTCCCCTGCTTGAAGGGGAAGGCGCCGAAACGCTTCGCCCCCTGTGCAGCGCGGGAGTGGAAAGCGGCAGGCGTCTGGGCGGACTGATCGAGCTGGTTTCCAGCATTGCCAGGTGGCGCTCTTTCCTGCGCGAAGCAGCAAGCCTGGTCGAGCGCCTTTCCTGGCTCGACGGCAGACTGCAGCAGGAACTGCGCCCCGAAACGGACGCGGAAGTGGCGTCGCTGCGGCGGTGGAGCGAGAGACTGGCCGAGCTGGAGCAGGAAGCGCGCCGCCAGCCTCTGGAGGGCAACTGCGAAGCAGGAGCCCTGCTCGAGCTGCTTTCCCTGTCCTCCGCCTCAAGGCCTCCGCAGGAGGCGGGCGGGCAGGATGGCCGGATCACGGCAGGCAGCCTGACCTCTCTGCGTGGCGTGCCCGCGCGGGTCGTGGCCCTGCTGGGCATGTCGGATGCCGCCTTTCCCCGCAGCTCCGCCTCGCATGAACTGGAATCGGAGGAACTCCCCTTGCGTGACCCGCGGCGGGAAGACCTGGCGCTCTTCGAGGACAGCCTGTTGTCCGCGCAGGAGCATCTGCTCTGCTTCTGGCAGGGGCAGGACGCGCGCAGCGGAGAGCAGCTGGCCCCGGGACTTCCCTTGCGAGAATTGCTGGAGGAGGTGCGCCTGGTCTGCGGAAAGGATCCCGTGCAGCAGGAGTTCCTCCACCCCTGGCATCCGGACTACTTCGGGAAGAGCGCGAAGGGGCGCTCGCATGACAAGTCCCTGGCGGACCTGCGCAAGCGCGGCAAGGACCCCGCCCTGCTCGACCGGATCGGCCTGCCCTTCCGCCTGCCCGACGGGGATCCTCCATCGACATTGCCGGATCTGGCCTCCTGTCTGGCATGGCTGCAGCATCCTCCTCGCCGCGAGCTGCGCGCGCTTGGCCTGCGCCTTGCCGAAAGCGGAAAGGCGGAAGAGGTAGGTTTTTTCGAACTGAAAGGCCTGGCCGGCTGGCAGCTGAGGGCGGCGCTCTGGCCACCTGCCGATGACAAGAACCTGGAAGGACGTCTGCGGGCCGATGGCCTGCTCCCCGGCGGCAGCCTGGGCGAGGCTTTGCTGGAGGAAGCAAGCGCCAGGCAGCTGGAAATCATTGACTTTGTCCGATCCATTTCCACAGATGCATTCAGCGAACACATTCCGGTGCTGATCGATTCACGGGCCCTGCCGCAAGGCAGCCTGCCCCTGCCGGCCGCCGGAAGTCCGCTGCTCTCCCTTCAGACGGGTCGCCTGAAGGAGAAGCACAAAGTGACGGCCTGGCTGCAGCATCTGCTGCGCCACGCCGCCGGCCTGGCCGCGCCGCAGGACGACTGCCTGCTGGTAAGCTTCGACGAGAAGCCAAAAGGCCTGCGCTTCAAGGCGCCGCAGCGCCCAGCCGCGGAGCTCCTGCGCCCCTGGCTTTCCGCCCTGCCGCGCGAGGACGGCAGGCTGCTGCCCTTCCATCCCGACCTGAGCACGCTCTGGTTTCTGCAGCAGAAGCGCTCAGGGGAGACGGCCGCCGAGGAAGCCCTGCAGGCGGCCTGGGAAGACGGTTTCCAAACGAAGGGCCTGGGCCGGGATCCCTGGCTGCGGCTCGTTTTCGGCCCACGAGGCCCGCTGGGCGATCACGCCCTGCGCCAGGCTTTCTGCGCCTGCGCCAGCACCCTGCTGCAAGAGCTGGAGGCCCATGAAGGCGAGCTCTGAAACGGGAATCCCCGCCCTGGATCTGCCCCTGCGCGGCGCCAGCCTGATCGAGGCCAGCGCCGGCACCGGCAAGACCTGGACCCTGGCAACACTCTTCCTGCGTCTGGTGCTCGAAGGTGAAGCGGCCACGTCCCCCCTGCTGCTGACCTTCAGCGAGAATGCCACGGCCGAACTGCGCCAGCGGCTGGGGCAGCGCTTGGGCTGGGCCCTGGCCCTCCTGGAGGGAACGCTTCCGCCGGCCGATGCCGAAAAGGACCCCGTGCTGGCGAAGTGGCTCAGCCGGCGTCCGGACGAGGAAGGCGACCGCGAGCGCCTGCGCAGGGCCCTGGTGGACCTGGACCGGCTTTCGGTCTTCACGATCCACGGCTTCTGTCATCGCCTGCTCGGCGAATTCGGCTACAGCCTGGACTTCCCGCCCGAGGCCGAGCAGATTGCCGAGGAAGAGGCCCTGGGCCGCGCGCTGCAGGGGCTGCTCAGCCGCGAATGGGCCCGCCTGCCGGCCTTCATGCTCCGCTGGATCGAGAAACGGGGACCGCGCTCCTTCGAGACAGAACTCAAACAGCGCCAACGCTTGCCCGAGGCGCGACTCGTGCTTCCCGACGGGCGGGCCGACGCGCAGGCCTGGATCGACAGCGCCCAGGAGTTGCCCGCCGCCTGGCAGGAACTCCGCCGGCAAGCCGAAGGCTGGGACGCCGACTGGGACAAGCCGCTCAGGGAGTCGAAGAAACGCTATCCGGGCGCACTCCACGGCAGTACGCTGAACGCGCGGCTGCGCAAGCTGGATGGAATGCTGGCCCGGCCGGCCCCCCCTTCGCCACGGATCTTCGAGCAGGAGGCCGGCATGTATCACCCGGACTCCTTCGGCACGATCTGGCGAAGGGACAAGCTGGATGCTCCGCCAGCCGTCGAGGCCCTGGGACGCTACGCGGCACTCAACCAGCCCGCGGCCAGGTTGCAGGACGCCTTCGAACGCCGACTGAAGGAAGCGGTCCTGACGGATCTCCCGCGCCAGGTGGCAAAAGAGCGGCAGGCCCGCGGCCAGTTCAGTTTCAACGACCTGATCCAGCGCGCGCTCGCCGCCGTCAAGGGGGAACACGGGACGCGCATCGCCGCCCTTCTGCGCCGGCGTCATACAGCCGTGCTGGTCGACGAATTCCAGGACACGGATCCCCTGCAGTACGACCTGCTGAGGCGGCTCTTCCCGCCGACTGCGGAAAGGCTGCTGGTCTACGTGGGCGATCCCAAGCAGGCGATCTACCGCTTCCGCGGAGGGGATGTCCACACCTGGGCCATCGCCCGCCGGGACCTCGAAGAGGCCGGCGGCCGGCAGCTCCCCTTGACACGCTGCTTCCGCAGCGACGGCGCCCTGGTCCAGGTCTTCAACCGTCTCTTTGCCGCGCCGCGCCGTGTCTTCGGCGAGGGCGCAGCGCTGCCTGCGCCCCTGGACGTGCCGCCTGCCCGCGCAGGCAGTCGTGCGCCCGCAGGAGAGGCATTGGTGTGTCACCTGCTGCCGGAGGATCTCTGGGACGGGAACCCCGGTACCGCCCTGGAGCACTGCCTGCAGGATTGCGCCAGGCGCCTGCGCGAGGCCTGCAGCGCCGAACCCGGCCTGGAGCGAAGCCGCCTGGCCGTGCTCGTGCGCAGCAACGAGCATGCGCGGCGCATGGTCGAGGCCCTGGCCGCGGAAGGCCTGCCGGCGCGCCGACTGCTGCGCGACTCGATCTTCGACGATGAACTGGCCCTGGCCCTGCTGCAACTGCTCAGCGCCATGGCGGATCCCGCCGACGCCGCCATGCTGGCGGGCTTGTTGGCCGGGCCGCTTTCACCCCTGCCCGGCACAGCCCTCTTCGCAGAGGAAGACAGGGGCCTGGATGCGGTGCGCGCCGCGCTGGCGCAGGCCGCCGCGAGTTGGGCCGTTCATGGGCCAGGACAGGCCCTGCCGCCCCTGCTCGAGACCTTGGATACGCGACGGGCCCTGCTGGGGGCCGAGCACGGCGAAGCGCGGCTGGGCCTCTTCCGGCAACTGCTGGACGAGCTGCTGGGCCTCTCCCGGGAACACCCCTCTCCGGATGCCCTGCTGCACGCCTGGCGCGCGCGGATCGAGGAGGCCGGCGAGCAGGATCCGGCGCCCCTGCCCGAAAGCGACGAGCAGCGCATTTCCGTGCTGACCGTGCACAGCAGCAAGGGGCTTGAATACGAACGGGTCTTCTGCCCGGTGCTCTTCGGCGACCTGGTGCGCCTGAAAGGGGCTGCCGAGCGCCCCGACGGCGAGGGCGGCCGGCTGCTGATTCCGGACCCCGACGAGAGCACGAAAGCGGCCTGGCGCGAAGACCTTTTCCTGGACAGCATGCGCCTGTGCTACGTGGCCCTGACCCGCGCGCGCTGCCAGGTGCAGCTCTGGCTGGGGCCAGCGAATGGCGGCAAGGCGGGAATCAGCGCGCTGGGCAGCCTTCTGCAGAATGATCCGCGGGAGCCGCTGGCCCCGGACGCGCTCAAGGCCGTGCTGGCGAAACGCAGCCGCGCGCAGTGGATCACGGCCCTTGAGACGGTGCGCGGCGAGGACCTGGCCCGGCACTTTGTGCTGGGCCTGCAAGCGGCTGCTGCGGCTCCCGCCCTTGCAGCCTCCTCTTCCGGAACCTGGCGGGCCGCAGCCTTGCCCCGGGGCCGGGGCCGCTCATTCCGCGTCGGCAGTTTCAGCAGCCTGTGGCACGCGAAGGCCTCTGGAAGCGAGCACGATGAAGACTTCCTGGTGGAAGGCGTCCAGGAGAGCGCTGACGGCCTGCCCGCGGGCGCGGCCTTCGGCACCGTGATCCATGAGCTGCTCGAGGAGCTGGATTTCAGCTCGCTTGCGCCCGAAGCAGCCGAACGACTTCAGGCCGAAGAGGATCTGCTCAAGGCCTGCCGAAGAGGCCTGGCGGCAGCCGGCATGGACCCCCAGCTGGCCACGCGCCTGCAGCCGCTGCTGCTGAAAGCGCTGCGCTGCCGCTTCCCGGAAAGAAGCGGCATCCCGCGCCTCTGCTCGCTGAACCCTGCCGACTGCCGCAGCGAGCTCGACTTCCTCTTGCCGCTTCAGGGCTTCGAGGCCTCGCGGCTGGTGCCGCTTCTCCGGGAACACGGCTGGCCGGCGGAGCTGCCGCCGGACCTGCGCCTGAGCGGATTCCTGCGCGGATTCATCGACCTGGTGTACTATGCGGAAGGGCGCTGGCACATTCTGGACTGGAAGTCGAATCGCCTGGAACCGGGCGGCTACGGCCCCGAAGAACTCGAAGCGGCGATGCTCGCCCACGGCTACCCCCTGCAGGCCCTGTGTTACGCCCTGGCTCTCTATCGCTGGCTGCGGCTGGGGGGCATCGACCCGGAACAGGGACTGGGGTCCGTCAGCTATTTCTTCCTGCGGGGCGTCGACAAGGAAAGCCGCGGCATCTGGAACCGTCCGCTGCCCGTGGACCTGCTTGCGGCCCTGGACAAGGAGGTCGGCCTCTCGTGAGTTCCCTCTCCCCCGTCCTGTTGCCCCTGGTGCAGCAGGCGAAGATCCAGCGCCTGCACGCGATGATGGCCCAGAGGCTGCAAGAACGGAGCGGAGCCGAGGAGTCCCTGCTGCCCCTGCTGGCCTTTTTCTGCCGCGAACTGGAGGACGGCCGCAGCAGCGTGCCGCTGGAAGAACTCTGCGAGCTGCTCCGCGAGACGAATAGCGATGCGCCCTCCGTGAAGGAGCAAGCCGAGAAGCTGGTGGACTGCGGCCTGGACGACCATCCCTTGCTGCAGCTCACTCGGGGTCGCCTGCGAAGCGGACGCTGGCGAGCGCTGGAAGAACGCCTGCTGCGGGCCCTGGAGGAACGCGCGGGCGCCCTTCCCTGCCCTGTCGCCCTGCGCGAGGAGCTGCGTTCCCTGATTCCGGAAGCCGGCGATCAGCGGCTGGCGGCGGCGCTCTTTCTCTGCCGGCGCAGCCTGCTGCTGACCGGCGGTCCCGGAACCGGCAAGACCTGGACCATGGCCGCCTGCGTGCGGCTCTTCCGCCGGCAGCGGCAGCTGGAAGGTCTTCCCGAGGCGCGCATCCACCTGGCCGCGCCGACGGGCAAGGCCGCCGCCCGCATGGCCGAGGGCTTTTCGGCCTCCGAGGGGCGTCCGCCATCCGGAACCCTGCACCGCCTGCTCGGCCTGGGCGGCGAGGACAGCCCTCCCCGCTTTCATCGCCTGAATCCGCTGCCCCTCGATCTGCTGGTCGTCGACGAGCTGTCGATGGTCAGCCAACAGCAGCTGCTCACCCTGCTGGAGGCCCTGCAGCCGGAAACGAAGCTGCTCCTGCTCGGGGACCCGGAGCAGCTGGAATCCGTCGAATCCGGAGCGGTGCTTGGCGCTCTCTGTGCCCGGCCTCCGGAGGTTCCGCGAGAACTGGCTCGCGAACTCTCCCCGCTGCTGGATCCCGAAGAGTTCCCGGCTCCTGGGCCCTCATCCGGTAGCGGAAAAGGCCTTCCCCGGGTGCATCTGCGGTTGAGCCGCCGTTTTCCTCCGGGCAGCGTTTTCGACCGCGCCTGCAGCGCGCTCCGCGCAGGGCGGGCGGAAGAGCTGCTGGAGCTGTTCGACTCTTCCTGTGATACAGGTTTCAACCTGCTTCGCCGCGAACCTGCCGGGGCCGGCATGCGGGAACTGCGCCCCTACCTGCCTCCCTTCCGTCCCCTGGCGGATCCCGATGAGGGCGAGCTGCGGCAGGCCCTGGCCGAATGCCAGGCGACCCGCATTCTGAGCGCCCGCCGCTGGGGCCCCCTGGGCGTGGAGGACCTCAACCGGCGCATTGCCGGCAGCCATGCCGCCCAGGGCGATTCGACGCGGCTGCGCGAAGGCTTCGCCGGCCTGCCGATTCTTGTGAGACAAAACGCCCCTTCGCTGGACCTCTACAACGGGGACAGCGGACTGGTCCTGCGGCGCGGCGAGCGGCTTGTGGCCGCATTCCTGCGGGGCGGCGAGCTGCGCGAGCTCGGCCTGGGCAGCCTGCCCGCCTGGGACCCCGCCTGGGCGATCAGCATTCACCAGAGCCAGGGCAGCGAATACGAGCGGGTACTGGCCATCCTCCACGACGAAGGCGGCAGCCTGCTCTGCCGCGAGCTCCTGTATACGGCTCTTTCCCGCGCCCGCGGCGACCTGCAGCTCTGGTGCACGGAAGCCAGCCTGCGCCAGGCCCTTGCCCGGACGCACCCCCGCGAAGTGCTGCTCGAGGCGGCGCTGACGGAAGGGATCAAGGAGGCATAGCAGAGTTATCCCCGTTTGCGCCCCTTCGAAGGAGTCTGTGGCCTTCGCTCGGCCGCCCACTCGCGCCAGCCGGGTCGCAAAGCTGGACCAAGCCTCAAGCCCCTTCCTGCATGGGTTCCCCGGCCCGATCCCACCTGGTGCACCCTTCCGGGCACCGGGTCCTCCCGTGGGGAGCTTTCAGTCACTCGAGTCAACTTTCCTGTTCTGTAATCCGATAAATCGGAAAACGACAACTGGAAACAGAGGCACGACTCATGACATTATGCACTTTCATCAAGGCCGGCCTGCTGGGAGGGATCCTGCTTGCTGCTGCCCCCCTGCAGGCGGATGACCTGGAGATCTACGGCTTCATGCAGGTCTCCGGATCCAGCCAGACATGGGATGAGGACTACGGCGCCTCCCTCGAAGCGGACGGCGCGCTTGTCGGCACATGGATCGATCATGCCCAGCAGGCCAACGCCATTGCCGGTTCGGAAATGTTCCCCTGGCAAGGCCTGGTCGGCCTGAAGGACAACACGCGCAACGACATCAGCTTCAACCTGCAGCAGCTCAACGTGATCCTGAAGAAGCGCTTCAACCGGCAGTGGAGCAGCTTCGTCAATTTCGAAGTGGTCGAGAACTACAAGACCGACTATGCCCAGGAAAGCGAATGGGGCAGCTTCAGCGTGCAGGAGGCCTTCGTGCGCTACGCTCCCAGCGCCCGCTGGACCTTCAAGTTCGGCAAGTTCGTCCCGACCTTCGGCAACTTCTACGAGATCTACAACCGCACGCCGCTGCAGCCCTACCTCTTCCGCCCGCTGATCTTCGAGAAGAGCGTCGGCGGCATCCTGCCTCCCGAAGACTACCTGCCCAATACGATGGCGGCCCAGGTCAGCGGGACGCTGCGTACCGGAATCGGCAAGCTGGACTATGCACTTTTCCTCGGCAACTCGGAGGAGTCCTACTTCGCCGAGAACGGCCGCAATGACACGGATGCCAAGTGCATTGGCGGCCGATTCGGCATTCGTCGCGGCCTGTTCAAGGCCGGCGTCTCGGGCAGCTACGACTACGATCGGCTCGACGCGCTCGACCTGGGCAATGACGTGGTCCTTGCAATCGACTACAAGGTGCCGCGCATGCGCTACGGTGTCGACTTCAGCGGAAGCGCTGGTCCCGTCAGCTTCGTCTGCGAGGGCATCTTCGTCGTATACGATCTCGACAGCGACCAGCAGGCCGTCGTCGATGCCTCCCATGCGGCAGGAACCTCGGCGGACAACACGCTGGACAAGAGCTTCTTCTACGCGCACCTGCAATACGATGCCGCAAAATGGTTCGTATACGGCGACTATGACTTCGTCAACGACGGCATACAGCCATGGGGCAAGGATGGCGTCAACGCCCTGATCGGGGGTGGCGGCATTCGGCTGACCGACTCGATCACCTGGAAATTCCAGGTGGCGCAATACAGCTACGAGGTCAGCGTTCCGCACCCGCTCTTCGGCGCACCCGATCCCCTGGCCGCCCTGGGAGGGGACTTGACACCCGTCAACGCTCCTGCCGCCGGCGTCTACAAGGGGACTATACTTGATGTGCAGACCGGCATCAGCATCGCCTTCTAGGAGTCATATCATGAAATACACCCTGACCCTCCTCGTCCTGGCCCTGATCGCCCTGCGTGCGACAGCAGGTGTTTCCGTGATCGCACATCCGGATGTAGACGCGGGCAGTGTAGACAAGATCACACTCGCGGACATCTACAGCCTCGACCTGCTGGCCCTTGGAGACAGCGACCTGATCGTCTTCGACCTGAGCGACGCCGACCCTGTGCGCGAGGGCTTCTATGCCGCCATCGGGAAGGAACACGACAAGATGAAGAAGCTCTGGCTCCGCGCCAAGCTTACCGGCAGCGGCGAACCGCCGACCGCCGTCGCCAGCCTGGAGGAAATGGCCCGCGAGGTCGCGGCCACCCCGGGCGGCATCGGCTACGTGGATTCGGCCAGCGTGCCGAAGGGCGTGAAGGTCCTGGCCACTTTCGAGTAGCACAGCGGCAGCGGCTCCCCCGGGGCCGCTCGGCTTCTCCCCCAAGCAAGGAAGCGCACGGAATGACTTTGCAGACCAAGATCATGAGCGCCGTAACGACGATTGTCCTGCTCTCGGCGGCCTTCATCTACAACTACTTCCCGGCCCAGACCGAGAAGACCCTGCGCGAGAACTTCGATCGCAACACGGCCTTCCTCGCCGAGGCGATCCACATGGCCGTCGACATTGCGATCACGGCACAGGAATATGACGCCATCGACAAGGCCTTCGAGTTCGCCTGGCGGAATCCCGCCACTCAGTACGTGGTGATTTTCGATGGCGGCGAGGTCTTCGTGGCACGCGATCGCGAGGGCCAGGCCTTCGAGTGGAACGCCGAAGCCGAGGAAGACCGCCGTGACCTGGTGATCCGTCGCGGTCCCCTGAGCGAGGGCGGCATGCAGACCCTCGTCGCCAGTTCGACGGATCTGATCCAGGAGAGGATCGGCGCCGCCGAGCGATCGGCCCTGGTGCTGGCATTGGCCATGGTGCTCATCGGCATTGTCGCCTCCTGGGTGCTCGCGCGCCAGGTCAACACGCCGATCGGCCGGCTGGCCCGCGCGGCCACCGCTGTCGGGCAGGGCGACTTCAGCCAGAAGGTCGAGATCCGCAGCCGGGACGCCCTGGGCACCCTTTCGCGTGAGTTCGCCTCCATGTCGGAGCAGATCCAGGGCATCCTGGTCCAGCTCGAGGAAGAGAAAGCCACCGTCGAGCAGAAGGTGAAGGACGCCATCGCCGACGCCGAGCGCCAGAAGGCGGAGGCGATCCACCAGAAGGAGCTGGCGCGCAAGATCGCCGACGAGGCCCAGGAAGCCCGCAGGCAGATCGAGCAGCAGGAAAGCTACCTGAGCTCGAGCGTGGACCGCATTCTCGGAGAAGTCGAGAAGTTCGGCCACGGCGACCTGCGGATGAGCCTGGCCAGCGACAGCGAGGACAGCGTGGGCCGGCTGATCCGCGGTTTCGGCAGCGCCAACGAGAACCTGCGCGAAGTCGTGAGACATCTGCTTTCCGTCTCGGGGAATGTGGGACATTCCAGCAGGGAGCTGGGAGAAGTCAGCACGCGTCTGGCCGAGAATGCCGATCTGAGCTCGACGCAGGCCACCAGCGCTTCGAGCGCCATCGAGGAAATCAACCAGAGCCTGCAGACGGTGTCCAATGCATCACGGGAGATGACCGTCAGCATCCGCGAGATCTCCCAGAACGCGGCCAGGGCCTCCAGCGTGGCCAACCAGGCTGTGCAGGTCGCCGGCGAGACCGATTCCACAATCCGCAGCCTGGGCGAGAGCAGCAGCGAGATCGGCGAAGTGGTGCAGCTGATCCAGAACATCTCGGCGCAGACCAACCTGCTGGCGCTCAATGCGACCATCGAGGCCGCGCGCGCCGGCGAGGCCGGCAAAGGCTTCGCCGTCGTCGCCAACGAGGTCAAGGAACTGGCCAAGGAGACCGGCAAGGCCACCGAGTACATCACGGAGAAAGTGGCGCAGATCCAGTCGGGCACGGAACAGGCGGGCACCGCGATCTCGCGGATCAACGAGATCATCAGCAGCATCAACGAGATCCAGTCGAGCATTGCCGCGGCCATCGAGGAACAGAGCGTGACGACCAGCGAGATCGTCAACAGCGTCGACCACGCTGCCCAGAGCTCGCGGAACATCGTTGCCAGCATCCAGGAACTGAGCGGCGTCACCGAACAGACCGTCACCTGGGCCGGCAACACGAGCCAGCTCTCCAGCGGACTCGAGCAGGTGACCAGCAGCCTGAAGCAGATCACCGACCGCTTCCAGGTGTGATCCCTCTTCCATGGAACACAACCGGCCCCGGTTCGCGTCGCGACCCGGGGCCGGTTCATTCATGGCTGCAAGCCGCCTGTGCGCCCTCCATGTAGCACGCCCCACCCAGGGGCGGAATACAGCACTCCGGTCTGCGACGCGGAAAAGGATCCCGTGGTCAAGCCACGGGATGACGACGGGGTGCGGGAATGACCTTGTAGAGTGCAGCGTATACATCGCACCTTGCCATACGCCCGGCGTAGGGGTCGATCGCGATCGACCCTTAGGAGACCCTTGGCCTACTCTACAAACGCCAGCTCCTTCTCCACCTGGTCCAGGATCTCCCTGCGGCGGGCGTGGAAGGTCTCCTGCAGGGCACGGGTCTTCGCGTCCAGGTCCTTCGCCCAGGCGCGGTCCTCAATGCCGGCCAGGTTGATGCGCACATTCATGGCCGCGCCGTCGATGGCCGTCCCCAGGGCCAGGGCGGCGACGCCGGCGTCGCTCAGGGAATTGCGGTTGCCGTGGGCCGCGGCCAGGGCGGCGCATTCCAGGGCTTCGGCGCAGGCTTCGACGACGCCGAAGGGCACCAGGGTCGCGCTGCGGTTGGCCTGCTCGATGGCGGCCTGCCGCGCCTGCTGCTCTTCCTCGCTCTTCTTCGGCAGGCGCATGGCGGCCATTACCTCGTTGAAGGCGTCCGTGTCCCGGTCGATCTGCGCCAGGAAGAACTCCTTCAGCCGCTGAGCCTTGAGCGACATGGTGTCCATGGCCTCGTCGTGCTCGCGGTATTCCTTGCGGCCGTGCGTCAGGCTGGCCACCATGGCCGCCAGGCCGGCGGCCAGGGCGCCGCAGAGAGCGGCGGTGCTGCCGCCGCCCGGCGCTGGCGCGTCGCTCGAGAGCAGGTCGGCGAAACCGCGCACGCTCAGGTCGACCAGGGCGTCGGGGCGCTGTCTCACGCGGTACTCGATGATCTTCTCCCGGGGATCGAAGGGCCCCAGGTCGTCGAGGCCCATGCTGAGGATCGCCGTGCGCACCAGCTCCTCCTCCGTGACTCCCTGCAGCTTGCCCTGCTGGCGCAGGTAGTGGCGGCCGGCCTCGAGCACCGGCTCCAGCGGCAGCAGGCCGACGAGCTCGCTGCCTGTCACACGCAGTCCGCGCTTCTCGCCCTCCTCCTTCACCGTGTCGAAGGCCACGTGGAAGGGTGTATCACGGTAGTTGGTCAGGTTCATCGAGAGCTGGGCGCGGCCGTACTCCTCGATGTACCAGCCGACGGCCTTGACCGACTTGAGCAGCCCGGGCTGGCGCACCTTCCTGCCTTCCGCATTGCGGATGAACTTGCCGGCGGCGTCGCGCCCGAATCGACCGGCCTCGCGCACGGTCAGCGCCACGTCGTGTGCCAGCTTCTTGTCGCGGCTGTTGAAGTTGATGTTGTAGGCAATCAGGAACTCGCGGGCGCTGATCGCCGTCGCGCCGCTTCGTTGCTGGCTTTCGCCGAACCCGGCGGGCCCGAAGTCCGGAGCCCAGGCGGGGTCCGCCAGCTTGCGGCCCAGGCCCTCGTACTCGCCGGAACGTACATCGGCCAGGTTGCGCCGCTCGGGGCGCGTGGCCGCGTTCTCGTAGAGGTAGACCGGAATCCGCAGCTCCCTTCCGACGCGTTCGCCCAGTTCGGCGGCCCAGCGGGCGCAGTCGTCCATGCTGCAGCCGGCAACCGGCACGAAGGGGCAGACATCGGTGGCGCCCATGCGGGCATGCTCGCCCTTGTGGTCGCGCATGTCGATTTCCTGCTGCGCCTTCGCGATCAGGCGGAAGGCGGCCTCCTGGACAGCCTCCGGTCCGCCGACAAACGTGATCACGGTGCGGTTGGTGGCGGCGCCGGGATCTACATCCAGCAGCGTAACGCCGCCGACTTGCTCCACCGCCGAAACAATGCGGCGGATCTTGTCCTTGTCGCGTCCCTCGCTGATGTTGGGAACGCATTCCACGAGTTGGGCCATGTGCGGCTCTCCTGCCTGAAAGCGGTATGAATTGCCTGTCGGCGACAAGGTAAACTCATCCTGTGGATCTTTTACCGCGATTCCTGCACCGGCGGGCAGGATTTTCACTTCCAGGCTGACGATACGCTAGGCGTAATCGCGGAAGGGAACATGGCGGAACAGGAATTCATCCTCATCTTCTCCAAGGACGCCAACTGGGCGCGGGACCTGGAGCGGGAGCTGCGACGCAGCGAAGGCGGTTTCATCGAAGTGCTGAACCAGCCTCTTGAGCTGGTGCCGCACCTGTGGGAAAAGCCGCCCAAAATGCTGATTCTGGACTGCAAGAACGCCTCCGGAGAGCTGCAGGAAATGCTGCAGATGCTGAGCAGCAACCAGAGGATTCTGGCACAGGATCTCTGTATTGCCCGCGGCAGCACTACCTACCCCAGCGAAGCTTTCGAGGACGAGCGCCAGGTGCTGCGTACCCTGGGAGTACAGCATCTTACAGGATCCGGCACCTCGGTCCCGATCTTCATGCGCGAGATCGCCAAGGCCCGCGACCTGCGATTGGCGGCGCAGAAGCAGCAACAGGAACGACGGAATGCCGTCGAAGAAAGCATGTTCCGCTTGCTGCTGCTGGTCAACGATCGCTGGCTGACGGAAAGCGTCCACAAGGACAAGAGCCACGACTCCTTCGAACTGGTCGATGTGCAGAGCGTAGACGAGATGGCCGGCGAATTCATGGACGAGACACCGGACACGGTGCTGATCGACCCCCGCGGCATGAATCGCGACATGAAGCGTCTGGCGCGCCTGGCCCAGCTGTTTCCTGCCTGCAACTTCAGCTATGTCGTACCAGAGGATGCCATCGAGACCTGGAAGGACAACCGGCCGGACTATGTCGGCTCCGTCTACAAACTGCCCCGCACGGCGGACGAGGTCGCGCAACTGCTCGAGGAGCTGCTTGGTCTATTGATGCTGGCCCGGCTGCAACGCCAGGAGAACATTCAGCGAGCGACCAGCCGCGATGCCGGAGACGGCAAGATCCACACCGGCACCGAGGCCATTCTGGTTGTAGACGACGACGACGAGTTCCGCACCGTCATCAGCCAGTATCTGAGAATGATCAACTACACGATCTACCAGGCGACCGACGGACTCGCTGCCCTGAAGATGATCGAGGACAAGCACATCGACCTGGTGATCACGGATATCTACATGCCCCGCATGAACGGCTTCCAACTCTATTTCCACCTGCGCAACGACCGCCCGCACCTGCCCGGCATCCTGATGACCGGCTACAGCGCTTCATTGGAAGAAATCGCCCCGCAGTCCATCGAACCGGCAGTGCTCCTGAGCAAGCCCTTCAGCCTGAACAAGCTGGAGCCGCTGATTCGCGGATGCCTGGAGGACGCCCAGAAATCCGAGCAGGCCGCGGGATGAAAGGCCCCGCTGCTCGTCGAGCAGCGCTGAGCTGTCCCGACCGGCGCTTTCTCCCGCTCCTCCCCTCCACCTTTTCTTCCACGGCTTGACCGTCGAATCGGTCTCTGCGCCGCGGGATGACCACAGGCGCAGGTCTGCGGAATCGTCCCTGCGAAAAAATGTAGACGAAGAGTCTAGAAGCAGTAGCCGTCCGGGATGCGCGTCCCCTTCGAGAGCACGATGATGCCGTCCTTCACCTCCAGCAGGTCATTGGTGAAGTTTTCGTGTCCTTCGCGGTTCTCCAGGCGCACACGGCTGCCGACGATCACATCGCGATCGAGAATCGCCTGGCGGATCACGGTTTCGTGCCCGATCGTGCAGCCGCCGTCCGGCGCTTCCCGGTCGCGATAGCTGTCCGCTCCCATCAGCACCGCGCGCTCCAGGTCGACCTTGCGGCCGAGCACGCTGCGAATGCCGATCACGCTGTCGCGAATGCGGCCGCTGTCCAGGTAGCAGCCGTCGCAGACCAGGCTGTCGATCACCTCCATGCTGCCGACATGGGTCGGGGGCAGGAAGCGGGCGTGGGTGTAGATCGGCTTGTCCGCGTTGTAGAGCGACACATCGGTATTCGGCTTGGTCAGCAGCAGATTGGCCTCGAAGAAGGAGCGGATCGTCCCGATGTCCTCCCAGTAGCCCTCGTGCACGAAAGCGCGGGTCGTGAGACGCTTCATGGCGTCGGGAATGATCTCGCGGCCGAAGTCGGTGAAGTCCGGGTTCTCGTCCATCAGCTTGACCAGCGTGTCCGTATTGAAGACGTAGATGCCCATGCTGGCCATGAAGCGGCCATCGGGCTGGGCCAGGGAATCCAGCACCGCGTCTTCCTTGGGCTTCTCGACGAACTCGGAAATCGTGTGCTTTTCGCCGGTGCGCAGCAGGCCCAGCTCGGGAGCCGTCTGGCGGTCGACCAGGGTCGAGGCCACCGTGATGCAGCGCTCCTCGTCGGCCATGTGGGTTTCCATCAGGTCGCGCAGGTCCATGGTGTAGAGCTGGTCGCCCGAAAGAATGAGCACATGATCGGGCTTGTAGTTGCGCACGTGCTGCATGACCTGACGTACGGCATCGGCCGTGCCCTGGAACCAGTTCATGTTCTCCGGGGTCTGCTCGGCGGCGAAGATCTCGACGAAGCTCTTGCGGAAATCCTTGATGAAGTAGCTGCTGTTGACATGGCGGTTCAACGAGAAGCTGTTGAACTGCGTCAACACGAAGACCTTGGTCAGGCCCGCATGGATGCAATTGGAGATGGGAATGTCGACCAGGCGGTACTTGCCGCCGAAGGGCACGGCGGGCTTGCTGCGCAGCTTGGTCAGCGGCATCAGGCGAGTGCCGCGGCCTCCTCCCAGAATGATCGTGACGACACGGTCCATGCTGTCCATCAGGGGCTCCCTTCGGCTTCGACTCTCAGGTGGAGAGGCAATCTATCAATCACCGCGGATCTTTCATTCAGAAGATTGTCAAGGCCCTCCACACTCCGCGATGACCTTCGTCGCCTGTTCCTCCACGCGGCATGACCACCAGCCTGTCATTCACGCGGCATGACCACCACCCATGTCCTCCCGTGGCTTGACCCCACCCATGTCCTCCCGTGGCTTGACCACGGGAGGACACAAGACGCTTGAGGGCCTACTCTTCCCCGTCCTCGACGAATCCCGGCCAGCGACCCATGTAGCCGATGAACTTGTCCGACAGGCCTTCCCGGCGAAGCACTTCCCGTGATACGGGAAGATCGCGGATCACGAAGTCCGTGTTCTCTTCGACCTGCCTGGGAAAGTCGTGATGCAGGATGCCCGCCCGCCCCAGCAGGACGAAGTCGACGCCGGCCTCCAGCACCTGTCGCACATGCTCCGCCGAATGGATCTTGCCGGCGACCGCCAGCCGGACCTTGTCGCGGGGCAGCCCGGCGTACCAGTCCAGCAGCCGCTTCTCCTTGCGCTCTTCGTCTTCCGGGAACTTGAAACTGTCCCACAGGGACATGTCCAGGAAATCGATCCGCTCCTCGGCCAGCAGGCGGCGGGCCAGGTCCAGCATCTCCCCGAAAACCAGGCCCAGGCCTTCCGGAGAAAGTCTCACGCCCAGGCAGAAGCCCCTGCCGCAGCGCTCGCGGATGCCGGCGATGATCTCGTGCAGCAGCCGTTCGCGGTTTTCAGGACTGCCGCCGTATGCGTCCTCGCGGCGGTTGTACTCGGGACTGAGGAACTGGCAAAGCAGGTAGCCGTGGGCTCCATGCAGCTCGACGCCGTCCCAGCCCGCCTCTTCGCAACGCTCGGCGGCACGGATGAAGGCCTCGCGCAGCATGTGGATCTCTTCCAGCTCCAGGGCGCGGGCGCCGGTCACATCGTGCGCCGAGGGCGCGACGGGCGCTTGCCCGCCGATCAGCTCCGAAGGCGCGCGGCAGCCGCCGTGGTGGATCTGGACGATGGCCAGGCTGCCCTGGGCGCGAATGCCCTCGGCCAGGCGCTTCATGCCGGGCAAGAGGGTATCGTCGTGCACGCCGAGCTGGCCGGCCCAGGACCTGCCGCCGGGATGCACGCTTGCGGCGCAGCTCATCGTCAGGCCGAAGCCGCCTTCGGCCCGTTTGACCAGCCAGGCGTACTCCTCGTCGGAAAGGGTGCCGTCGTCGTGGCTCTGGCGATTGGTCAGGGGCGCCAGGCCAAAGCGGTTGGCCATGCCGGGACCGCGCTGGAAGGAAAGGGAATCGTGGGGTGTGGGCACGAAGGGCTCCTTGTTCTGTCGAGTGTGGCTCGAAGGTGCTCAATTCGCGTGAAAAGGGGAAGGTCCCGCGGCCCGCGATCAGTCCCCGTCTTCCGCTGCGCCGAGCAGGCCGATCCGCAGCAGCATCCAGGTGGCGACGGCCGACAGCAGGCAAAGAGCGATCACGATGCCCGCCAGGCTTGGCAGGTTCTGCGGAAGGGGTTCCCGCGCTCTTCCCGCCAAGGCGACCCCCAGGGGCACCAGCAGCCCCGGCAAGGCGGCGCGGAAGAGCAGATACCGCGGCGGCCGCGGTCCTGGATTCTTCGGCCATGTGTGACGCGGATTCCAGAGGGCGAAGACAAGGCCCAGGCCGAAACCCGGCAGGGCCGGCGTGATCAGCGGGTCCAGCTGCCCAGCGAGGGACAGGGCGAAAAAGGTCTCCGCCAGCAGCTCCGCCAACAGCGCCGCGCCGTCCCAGACGGCGGCCCAGCAGACGGCGATCAGCAGTGTATCACGCAGGATTCCCCGGGGCATGGTCTGGTCTCCTTACGCATCCGAGTCGAAACAGGGCCTTCGGCAGGAAAGGCAGCCAGGTCTGTGCGACGCGCCAAAGGTCCGCTCGCTTTGTGCTTCATCCGGGCTACCGGCGACGGAGCAGCCAGCGAAGACGCCCGCCGGAAAGCGCGTAGTGCAAAAGGACCAGGAAGAGGAACAAGCGACTGCGATCCGGCATATCGAGCCCCTGCAGACACAGGGCCGCTCCGGCGAACACCAGCAGTTCCAGCGCCAGGCGCATTGCTCCGGAGACGGGCACCGGCGCGCGACCGGAACGACTTGGGTCGCCGGGAACATTGAAGAGGCCCCAGGCAAGGGCCACAGCCAGCGGCAGGGAAAGGGCCGCCAATCCGCGAAGAAGGGCTGGCTCGACCAGGTGCCAGCCCCAGGCCAGGTAGCTGGCAAGGGCCGCCAGTTCCAGCAGGAAACGGAGGGCGTGATTCAATGCGCGCATGAAAGGGATTCCGGACCGGAAGGGCACGACTCGACACGAGCAAGGTTCCTGCTCTCGCGGGCACTCGCCGCTCGCACCGGAAGGCGAAGAAAAGCACCTGCTGGCTGCTTGTATACGAGCGTGTTCCTGGGAATTCCGTGCTACTCGAGCGCCGTGCAAGCCTTGCCTATTCGGGCCGATCCTCGGGGGACGCAGCCAGCCGGGCCTTCAGTGCTTCGACTTCACTCTTCAGTTCCCGCGCCTCCTTCTTTGCTGCACCCGCGGTAATGAAGGCGAAAAAGGCGGCCATCAATGCAATGACGTCCATAGGGGATTTCCTTTCCAGATGTTGCCCGAATGTACGGCGCCCACCGCGATCCGCAAAAGCGCCGCGAAAGGGCCTCGCGGCGATGGCCGTCGCGAGGCACTAGAGCCACTTGTCGACGGGCGCCGTCTGCTCCCCGCCGGCACCCCCCGTGTTGACGACTCCCTGCGGTTCCACCAGCAGCACCTTGCACTCGGCCCGGGCCACCGGACGGTGTTCCACGCCCTTGGGCACAACGAAGAGTTCTCCCGCCGCCAGCTCCACATGGCTGCCGCGCAGCTCGATGCGCAGGCTACCCTCCAGCACCAGGAAAGCCTCGTCCGTGTCTTCGTGCCGGTGCCAGGTGAACTCGCCCTGCAGGCGGGCGATCTTGAAGCAGACATCGTTCATTTGTGCGACAACCCGTGGCGACCAGGTCTCACGGAGCCGCTCGAAGGCCTGCAGCAGGTGGATGGGTGTGTCAGGCATGCGCTTGTGCTCGCTTTGATTGTGGATCACGGACGGGAAAGCGCAGGGTCACGATCGCGATCCCGCACTCTGTGCTCCAGTGTTTCACGATGCGGATAGCATGGATGGGTGCACGGGAAACGAAGCGATATGCGGCCCGGTCGACTCACGGGCCTCCGGTTCGGCCATGGCGACAAAGGTGGAACGTGACGCGAAGAAGGCCGCTCCCTGTCATCGTAGCGGATCACTCTCGTAGGACAGCGCCTGCTCCTTGTACTCTACGCCAGGAAAGGGAGTGGCCGCTTGTGCAGGATCTAGACGGAAAAGGAGAGGGCATTGGCCGCACCGGGAGCGTGATCACTGCTCCTTCTCTTCCTGGTCCTCCCTGAAACGATCGAAAGCATCCGGGAAGAAATACCCCCATGCCGCTCCGAGAGCCAAACCGAGCGCGAGCTGATCCACGGCGACTCCGATGCAAATCCCCAAGCAGATTCCCAGCCCGACCGCTCTTTGCCTGCGCTCCTGAAGGGAGGATTTCTTCACTCTGCACCTCTGTCCTGTGTGTGCACTTCATCGATTGCCTGTACACGACCTTCGCTTGTGTACAGGTCTTCGGAGCCTGCTGGCGTCGGCGTTCCAGGAAGGAAAGCACTTGACAAGGAGAGTACGAAAAGATGGATTCGCGTGGAAACGAAAAGGGGCGGGAAGACCTCCCGCCCCGGTGGGGTGCTAGCTTTCAAGACCGAGCCAGGCGACCGCTTCGGCCTCCGTCTCGAAGGTCTTCACTTCTCCGGCGACGAACCAGCCGCCGACCTTGCCCAGCAGCTTCTGCCAGCTTTTCTCGCCGACGACGGCGATGCGGGCGAAGCTGTTGTTGTGCTTGAGGCCCAGCTTCAGGTCATCCCAGGCGGCGCGGGCCTCCCAGCCTTTCAGTTCGCGCACATCGATGAGCGCGTCGATCGAGGGCTGGCGGATGCCGTAGAGCGCGGACTCCAGCATGGGATTAATGATCTCGTAGTCCTCGTGTTCCAGTGTGCCGCGGGCGGTCAGGTACAGGTAATAGCGTCTGCCAACGCGTTCGATGCCTACGGTCACACCGTGGCGATGCGAAGTCATTTGTCCTCCTTTAGAGTAATTATGGCCACTTCTGTATAGGCTTAGCGGAGTCGGGGCCGAAATGTTCCCGTGGGCTTCGACCAGGCGGGCAGGAGTAAGCATCACACATCGTGTCCAAGGACCCTGTTGATTCCGAGACCTGTGTACCAGGAATCCCTTTGCTCCCATGGGAAGGAATGAATCCGGGCAGGTGTTCCCCGAGGGGTCCGTATCACGCCGGAGCCGACGAAAGCGGAGCCGGAGCCCTCAATGTAAAGCCCAGCCCTGCGCAAGGGCGGAATGTCGGCAAGGCCGTTCCGCTCCGGTACTTCTAGAGTGGCCAGGCGCGTTCGCGAATTGTCACACCATCCACATTTCCGGCGAGCAGCGCCGCTCCTGCGAAGCCATTGGCCAGGCTCCGCGCCAGGTAGTCGTCAACCCGTGTGACAAGCGCATCCGGCCGCGAGCTCGAGTCGGTCGCGAAACCGTGCGCGACAAGGACGATGATCGAAAGGATCGCCAGTGCTCGGACCATCGTTCTGAATATCATTGCCTTCTCCACGATCATGGGGACCTGCTCAGGATGGCATGCGCGCATCCAGGATGTGCAACCGGTTTCCCAGGCCTCGCGCTAGCGGGTGTCTGGTGCCATTGCTGGGTGGCGGTCGAATGCCGACGATGCCGTGTCGGACGGGCGACGAAGCATCCAGAAGCCGATGGCGGCCAGTGCCAGTTCGATGAGGGTTGCCGCGAGGATCCCTGTTGCGGGCACACCATCCAGGGCCAGGCCAAGGAGGCGTGCGAGCCCGAAGGTGCCGTATACGAGAACCGCAAGCCTTTTCGCGGACACTCTCAGACCCGGGCGAAAGACTCCGAGCAGGATCAGCACCGCGCAGCCGACGAGAAGTCCTCCGGGGGCGCGGATTTCCGAGAGGAGACTGGGCTCATTGCCGAGGACGATCCCGTTTCCGGCGTGCAGGGCCTGGGGCGCCAGCAGAATAGTGCCGCCGACCGCCAGCAGCAGCAGGCCCGCAAGCAGGAGATAGGCGGATGTCAGACGGTGTTTCATCCTGCGTTCCTCCAGGTTTCAGTGCCTGCGACTTCGCGGGCGTAGTCCGCAAAGTCCCTGGGAGCACGCCCCAGCGCGCGCTGTATCCCATCGGCGAGGTGGGCATTGCGGCCGTCGAGCACGGTCGAGAACAGGTAGCCCAGCATCCAGACAACATCCTTCGGCGCCCCTGCAGCGCGGGCTTCCTGGACAAAGAGGTCATGGGGCACCTGGACGAACTGGATCGTGCGTCCAGTGGCCTTGGACAGCTCGTCGGCGACCTCGGCAAAGGTCATCGGGCGCGGCCCGGTCACTTCGTATACTTCGCCCGCGTGTCCCGGCTCGCTAAAGGCGGCGATCGCGACCTCGGCGATGTCGTCTACATCGACAAAGGGCTCGGGGGTCTCGCCCGCGGGCAAGGTGATCTGTCCGGCATGGACCATGTCCACGAAGGCGCTTTCAGAGAAATTCTGGAAGAACCAGCTCGCCCGGATGATGGTCCACTCGAGCCCGCTTTCCTGCACGATGCCCTCGCAGGCCTGCGCCTCGCTTTCTCCACGACCCGAGAGCAGCACCAGGCGCTGTACACCCTTCTGCCTGGCCCGCTCGACAAAGGCCTGTATGGCATCGGTCGCGCCGGGGATCGCCAGGTCGGGCGCGTAGGTGATGTATACGGCTTCCACATCGTGGAGGCAGGCATCCCAGCTGGCGTCCTTGTTCCAGTCGAAGGGCGGCGAGGCGCTGCGCGAGCCGACTCGGATCGGGATCCCCTTGGCTTTCAGCCCAGCGGCAACGCGTCGGCCGGTCTTGCCCGTTCCGCCCAGTACAAGTACGCGTCCCTTGTCGCTTGCCGCGGATTTCTCTGTGTTCCTCATATGCTTGCTCCCATCTATTGATTGCGAACAAGCAAAGTATACCGCGTACAGCCCCGCGAATCTTTACAGGCTACGCCAGGATTTTTACCCTGCGCGCCAGTCAGCGGCAGGCGGCGAGTGCCTCTGGGCCAGGAGGCGAAGTGCGCCGGCGCGGGGTGTCACGTCATATCGGGGGGCGGGAAGCCACTGACAGCGCTGAAGCGCGCCTCGACGGTGTAGGCCTCGTAGAGCAGCCGGCGGATGCTCTCGGAATTCGCCGGATTCATGTGATCGATCCGGCCGTACTCCAGTTCGTCGCACTTCATTCCAGCAATCCCAGGTAGATCAGCGTCATTGCAAGAGTATTGTATACCCCATGGCAGATGATGGATGCCCAAAGGTTCCGCCTGAAGGCCAGGAACAGGCCAAGATAGACCACGCCGACCACGAGAGCGTTAAGGGCCCCGGCGGCTCCCAGTTGCAGGTGGTAGGCCCCGAAGAGCAGGGCCGCCAGGGCAAAGGCCAGCACCGTCGCCTGCCGGCCGGGAAGCATCTTCTCCAGGCGGGTGAAGAGGAAGCCGTGGAAGACGATCTGCTCGTAGAACCCGCCGATCAGCCAACCCATGACGAGCATGATGAGGAACTGGATCCGGTTCTCGCGCAGGAAGTCGTAGAGGCCGACCTCTGCCGACTCGAAGTCAACGAAGAGTTCCAGCAAGGGAAAGACGAGCAGCTGCATCACGCCAAGAATCGCGACGGCCGACAAGCTTCCGACAAGGACCGCCTTCGCCGTGATCGACCTGAAGGAGAAACCAATGCTGGCGAAGGTCTCGCCAGCCTGTTTCAGGGACAGCCAGACCAGCAGCAGGATCGGCAGCGTGTAGCCGAAATTGGGCAGCAGGCCCAGGTGGGGAAAGAGCACGATGGCGGCGATGGCCAGGAGGCGAATGGGGGTGACAAGGTGGCGGCTGCGCATGGCCCCAATGTATCCAGCAGGGAGGACTCAGCCAACCTTCTTACAGACACGGGCGCAGAGGAGGCCCGCCCCTGCGAATCCGCAGGACCTCGACGCTTTGATTGGCATGGGCGAACGGCCAAGGACCGCTGGAGCTTCCGCCTCGCGCGCAGCCCCCAAGCATCGATCCTGATCGTCGCGACAAAGGCCGGCAGCAGGAAGGCGAGCACGGAGGCTTTGTGCTTCATGACAGGTGCTCAGTCATGGATAGAAGAAGTCCGAACGACCCTGGAGATTGAAGCTGTGGGATCGAAACGGGTTGCCTCCAGGCCAGGGCAAAGCCGCCTCCGGCCCAGCCGCTATCGCCGTACAAGGTACTCCGTGATCGAATAGCCGCTGTCGAAGGAGCGGTGTGCGTCCTTTTGCAGAGGGAAGACATCCAGTTCGTCGCGAAAGAGCGGAATGCCCTCGCCGAAGCAGACTGGAGCGGACTTCAGGATGATTCGGTCGACCAGCCCAGCCTGCAGGAGCGTCGTCGCCAACATGCTTCCGCCACAGATCCAGATCGCTTTCCCCGCCTTCGCCTTCAACCCAGCGACGCGCTCAGTGAGCATCGAGTCGATGAGTGTCACAGCCGGATCGGGAGACGCTGACATCGAGCCGGAGACCACGTACTGGTCGAGCGTCGGATACGGGTTGGTCAACCCCTGCTTCACGCCGATTTCGTAGGTGGCTCGCCCCATGAGCACAGCGTCAAATCGCAGGTTCCCGGCGCGGCTGGCGCCCGGACGCATCGGCGCAGGAAGTGTTTCCGGATAGTGGGTCTTCAGCGCGTCGATGAAGGTCTCATCCCATGGAAAGTCCTCGAATGACCCATTGGACCGGGCGATGAATCCATCGAGTGTCGCCGCAATGTAGTAGACCAGTTCACGCATGGGCATCTCCTTGTTATCCGAAGGTTCCTCGAGCATGTGGAAGTACACTGGACCGGCGCTTGCCGAATCCCGAAGAAGTGGATCGGCCGCTTGTATTACAGAATTGCATTTCGACAGTGTCGCAACGATTCCTGAGGGTCCGGGCCCCTAGTGTCGGAATGCGTTTCAGTTTCCAACGCACCACGCCAGGGCCCTGGACAGGCTCGTCTTCCGCAGGCTGCGCAGCAAGTTCACGAGTTTCCTCTGCCCATTCACCTTCTTTCGACTCTGCAAACTAAAACGACGAATGCCGATCCTCCGATTTCAATCTGGAGGCAGTAGTGTCCCATAGTTTTCACCATATAAACATTTGATTTTCATTGGTTTGAAGAATTGGTTCTCGGTGTCTACAGTGTAACGCGTCAAGTAATTCAA
>JAUIFJ010000019.1 GCA_030429345.1 bacterium
TGCATGGCACCGTGCCTGGCACCGTGCCTGGCACTGTCCCTGGCACCGTCCATGGCACCGTCCATGGCACTGTCCCTGGCACTGTCCCTGGCACCGTCCGTGGCACCGTCCCTGGCACCGTCCCTGGCACTGTCCGTGGTACCGTCCTTGGCACCACTTGACCTACTACACTCTCGTCAAGTCCAGCAGGTCCAGCAGCACAGCGCTGGCTGTCACACGGTCACCCGCGCCGGGGCCGCATAGCAGGAGCGAACCAAGCGGCTCGCAGGAGACACGCAGTCCGTTCTGCACCCCTTCCAGCCGGGCAAGTGGATCGGACACGGCGAGCGCTTCCAAGCGGACACGCCCCTGGGGACGGCCATCGCGCAGTCGCAATTCACCCAGCAGCCGCAGTCGACGGCCGGCCTGCGCCTCGCGCTGCACGCGATCCGGGTCCAGGCCCTCGATGCCCTGCACGGGAAGATCCTCTTTCGCCAGCACTTTGCCCCAGATGTGAGCCGCCAGGATCTGCAGCTTGCTGCGCGTGTCCCAGCCCAGCAGGTCGGCCCGCGGATCGGCCTCCAGGTAGCCTTCCTTCTTCGCCTGGATCACGGCGCTTTCAAGCCCTTCTCCCTGTTCCAGCTTGCGCAGGATGAAACTGCAGCTGCCGCTGAACAAGCCCTCGATGCGTGTGATACGCTGCCCCGCCAGATTGTCCTTCAGGAAGCGCAGGCAGGGCGTGCCCGCCATCACGGTGGCCTCGTAGCGCAGGGCGGCGCGGTAGTCCTGCGCCAGTTGCTGCAATTCGGTCCAGCCGCAGACCAGCGGCCCCTTGTCCGCCAGCACCACGGGACGCCCCTGGCGCAGGGAATCCCGGCAGCGGTCCAGTGCCGGCTGGCCCGTCTCCAGGTTGCCCGGTCCCAGTTCGAGCTGGAAGTCGGCGTCCCGTTCGAGCAGTGCCCTCTCGGAAAGGTCGCGCTCCAGACCATGGCCCGAGCGCAGGTCCGCCAGCGAGCCTCCGCGCCCGATCCCCTGCAGCTCCCGCAGGTCCAGCCCGGAAGATTTGTATACACTGCCCCGCCTGCCGGTCTGGATCCCGACGATGCGGAACCGGGGGCCTTCCGGGTGGTCGGCATGCCACTGCTCGAGCAGCGCCAGCAGGCCCTGGGCCACATGGCCGAAGCCGAAGAGCAGCAGGTCGTAGTTTTTCATGAGGGTTCCTCCGGATCCGGTGCGGCTTGTCGCTGCATTATCGGACAATTGCAGTGCAGCCACCACGCTTTTGCCGCGGCCAAAGCTGAACCCGACACGCCGCAGGGGTGTTCGCCCGGCCTTTTCGATTGACAACCATTCCGAACAGTCCTACCATGCAGTGTCGGCGGCTTGTAAGCGAATAGCCGATAACACATTCCTGTCCCGCCAACCGGGAGACCATCATCATGAAAAAGCTATGGCTGCTGATCGGACTGCTTCTTGGATCGTACTCTGCCAGAGCCGAACTGCAGATCAATGTGGATCCGGCCATCCTTTCCGAGTATATCTGGATCTACTATCCGGAAGAGTACCTCGTTCGTGCCCGCATCGCAACGCTGGACGCTTCCTTCGAAGCCTGGGCCGAAGCAGTGCTCGGACCCGCACAGGGAGTACCGGCAATGTGTCACGCGGTCATCCGCGCCGACTCGCTGTTTCCCCAGCAGGCCATGGTGCTTGAACTCGAGCTGGTCGTAGTCTGCGAGTTCGGGCAGAGCGCCGCTCGTCTGGAGTACGATCCGCTGACCTTCATCTACACTGCCGGACCTCCGCAGCCGCCTGCAGGGCCGACTCCCTTTCCGCTCACGCTCTTCAATGTCTGCCCGCCAACCTTGCCGGATCTCCCAAGATCCCGTTTCATGGGCCAGGAGTATGCCAGCTACCACGGCTACTACTACTGCGGCTGGAACGATGCCCTGCAGGTCGCCCGAGTCACAGGCGGCCGTCTGGCCGAAATCGAGAGCGAAGCGGAAAACCTCTTCCTGGCAGAACTGGCGTACTTCACGCCCGCCTGGATCGGTCTGAGCGACTCCCTGGAAGAGGGCGTCTGGCGCTGGACTTCCGGCGAGATCGCCCAATACACGAACTGGGCGCCAGGACAGCCCGTCGACAGCCCCGCGCACTGGGATTATGTCTACATGGATGGCAATGGCCTGTGGTTCACCACGGGTCCCGAGTACAATGACATAGAGCAATGGAATACCGTGCTGCTGGAGTGGACCCCGCTGATCATGGACCTGGGCATCCGGCTCGAAGCGCACCAACTCGTGCTGGAATGGACTGCGCCGGCGGGCGGCTACGAGAATGCGCATTTTGTGATCCACCATTCCGAGCAGCCCTGGTTCTCGCCGGACGAGAGCACAAGGATCGGGGTCACACAGGAATCGTCGTACTCCATCGCGCTAAGCGATTTGCCCGACGGGCGGGGGTGGTTCAAGGTCAAGGTAGAGCCGAACGAGGCGGAATAACCCGAGTGGTCCATGATGACGCAGTGGATTCTTGTCGTGCTGTTTCTCCGGGCCTTCCCGGCCCCTGCGGAGATCCAGGTGGATGTGGAACTGAACTCGCTTCCGCCTTTCTGGCTCTACGCCGAAATGCCGATCCTGCATACCACGATGATCTCCCTCGAAGACAGCATGGGGCATACCGTCCAGACCGACCCCATGGGTCCGGCCGGCGAACCCATGGCCTTGCAATTCCGGATCCAGGCCGACTCCCTGTTTCCGCAGGGAGCCATGATTACCCGTCTGGACCTGCGATTCTTCTGCCTCGGCGAAATCGGAAGCCATCTGGATTTCGCCCCCTATGAATGGATCTACACTCCCGGCTTTGCCCTGCCGCCACTGGCGCCAACCGTCTTTCCCTTCGACACACTGAGCGTGATCTGTCCTCCCAGGGTCGATAACCTGGACGAAGTCCTGCTGGCAGAAAACCGCAGTTATGCCTTTTTCAGGTTATCGACGCGATTCACATGGCCGGAGGCAAAGGGACTCGCCGAGTGGCTGGAAAAGGACCTCGTCCGCATCGATACGGAGGCGGAGAACAGCGCTTTATCCGGTTTCATCGCCGGAACCGGGCTTACCCCCGCCTGGCTCGGCCTGAGCGATGAGGAAACAGAAGGGGAATGGGTATGGCAGGACGGAAGCCCGCCCGCGTACACGAACTGGGCCGAGGGCGAACCGGGCTCCTCTCCGATCCCCTTGGATCACGCCGTGCTGCAGGTCGATGGCCTCTGGCGTCCCTGGCCAGGACCGAAAGCACGCGTCCTGCTGGAGTGGGAACTGGGCTTGGATGTAGACATCTCGATCATTGGCCCCTGGCTGCACCTGCACTGGCAGGTCGAAGGAGAGCCCGCTCCTGGGCAAGCCTTCGTGATCCACTCCTCGCAGCATCCCTGGTTCACGCCGAACGCGAGTACGAGAGTCGGATACACACTTGAATCGTCGTATACCATCGCGCCAGAGGAACTTGAGGACGGGCGAAGGTGGTTCCAGGTGAGGGTAGAGACCATTGAGTAAATGAGATTCAGGGCAGACGACAAGCGCCGCTTTCGGATTCTGCCTGAAAAGAACACATGCGACACCTACTGCTTTTGGCAGGAACGCACCTACTGTTTCTCTCCGCGAAAGCGGAGTTGTATATCGAGTATCCTATCGATTCCTTCCCGCTGTATTACGAAGAAGGCAATCCACCGGAGATGCGGGCTCTTCTCGTTAGCTTGGACATGCAGGACAGCCTTGAAATCCAGGCGAACCGATTGGGACCAATGTCGATACCGCCGGCATACTTTTTTGCGTTTCAGGCCGATGATATCGTCCCACAAATCCACAGCATTGTGCGCTTCGAACTGGCTTTTCCTTGTGCGGAAGAGGAAGAAGTGAATCCTTTTTCCTGGGACTACCCGCCCTTCCACCTGTTCTATCTTCCCGGCCCTGCGGGCCCTCCCCAACAAGGTCCCCCCTTCGGCCCCTACGACCGCATCTGTCCGCCGTATACAACCGGGGACCTGGGTGCCCCCTTCCTGGTCGACAATACCTGCATCGCCCCCTATCTGGCGGATTCGCTGATCGAGGCGACGGAGGCCCACGCCATCTCGCGCTGGCTGGGCCTCGACCTGCTGCGCATCGATTCCGGCTCCAAGAACCGGAGCCTGGCCGAGTGGCTGGCGACGAACGGGGCGGGACCGGCCTGGCTGGGGCTGTCTCACGAGAACCAGAGCGGCATCTGGAGCTACCCGGACAGCAGCCTGCCGGCGTATACGAACTGGGCAGAGTGGGAGCCGCACAGCGTCACGCCCGCGACCGACTACACGATGCTGGGGCCGGAAGGCCTCTGGACGACGACCGAAAGCGGCACGGCGCTCCTGCTGCTGGAATGGCCCCTGCGGATCGACTCCCTCGAGCTGCGGATCTTCGGACCGGAACTGCGGATGGCCTGGAGCGCGCCGGGCGAACTGGCGCCGGGGCAGGCCTTCGTGATCCACGCGGCGGCGCAGCCCTGGTTCACGCCGGATGAAAGTTCTGCCATCGGATCGACGACCGGGCACGGCTTCGTTCTTCCGCTGGCGGCTTTGCCGTTGGACGCCAGGTGGTTCCAGGTCAGGGTGGAAGGCGATGCCGAAGCAGACTGAGGAACTCGTGCCGGATAACCGGAAAAGCTCTTCACGCTTTCCCTGCCGCATCTTCTTCATACACCCTGTTCGCTTCAAGCGGCATGACTTTTGCTGGAGAAGTGCCTGTTCCCTTCTCCCATCGCCGGAGACAGGATGGATCTCTTGATTTCCGCCATCTCTCAACAGCCGGGTTTGTACACGCTGTCGGATCCAGGAGACCCTGCACACGGGCCATGAGCTTGAGCGACAGCCGTCGGGACGACCATCGGCAGGCGGGCCACCTGGACGGCCGGTCGGGAGCACCCGCACTTCCCTGCGATCGCGATCCTGCCGCCGGCAGGTCTGCAAACAGATACGAACTGTATGAGCTTTAAATCAGACAGCCGAGGTTCCGCTCAACCAATCATGGAGTCCCCATGAAACCGACCCTGCTGCTTGCAACGCTTTTCGGACTGTCAGCGCTGGCCCGCGCCACGGAGGTGCCCTATGCCTGGGGCGAGACAGCCAACGAGGCCATGAAGGTTGTTCGCTCAGGACACTACACGAACTGGGCCGGCGGTCTGACGATAAACGCTGCCGGCGAGAGCATTGTGGTCTGGAGCGATGCCCGTCAGGGTAATCTGGATCTCTATGCCCAGAAGATCAGCGCCGACGGGCAGAGCCTGCTCTGGGGAGATGAAGAGGCGCCCTTTGTGATCAATGCTGCGCCCGACGAGCAGAGCAAAGGCATTGTCATTGACGATGGAGTGGGCGGTGCCTTCGTGGCCTGGCTTGATTTCCGCGGTGGCGTACCCGGGGGCTCACTGTACATGCAGAGGATCGGTGACGCCCCGGGCGGCGGGGCACAATGGCACTGGCCTCAGGAAGTCCTGATCCACTCAGGGAATCACGCCGAGTTCGATCAGTCGCAGCGTGGTCAACCGCTGGAAAGCGGCAGTCTTTGCGGCGCTCCGGATGGTCAGGGCGGGTGCTGGCTGGCCTGGACGGACTGGCGGAACGGAAACCTCGACCCCTTTGTGTGCCGGATCACGGCAGGAGGCCAGATATTGCAGGGATTTGAAGGTGGCCTGGTGGTACCGTCAACCTCCGAGGACGACAGAGAGCTGCAACTGGCAGTCGACGGAAACGGGGGTGTCTGGCTTGCCTGGCAATCCGGTTACAGTGAAGTCCGTCTACAGCATCTGGATGAAGACGGGCAAGCACTCGGACCTCCTGAGGGAATTCTTGCAGGCGACCCCGGTCACCACAACCAGGACCCAGTACTTGTCGTAAACAACTCGGAAGCCACCCTGGGCTGGATCGAGGCCGGCAACGGCGATTATACGGTATACGCACAGCGCTACACGGGGGATCTCGTTTCATTGTGGCCGGGCATCGGCGTACCGGCCAGTAATACAACCCCTTCATATCTGTCCCTGCATGACGTGATCCTTCAGGATGACGGCTCTTGTCTCTTGCTGTGGTCTGGCAACTTCTCTTCAGGCACCAGTCTGATCATGCAACAGGTCAACAGTGAAGGTCAGGTTGTCCTGGAGCCGGAAGGCCGGTTGGTGCACTCTGGTCCGCTGTATACGAAGCACTCAAAACTCACGGCCATGGGAGACCATTTTGTATTCAACTGGGCAGAACGAGACCCGGATCTCGCATACTTGTCCTATGTGCGCAAACTGGATGCAACTCTGGAACCCGTCTGGGAAGAAGACGTCGTGTTCATCGAGCATTCCGGCCTTGTTGAGTTCGTCTCCACAGACTCAGGCCTGCGTGTAGTACACCTTCCGCGAAACGGGCCATATGCTCTCAGCCATCAGCTCATTGCCGGGGACGGAACCCTGTTGCTGAACGAAGAACAGCAGCACCTTTCGGGAAGCCCGTTCTCGGGCATTTTCCAGCTGAGCATCCTGGGCCGCTCTTTCGGGCTTCAGGCCTTCTGGCAGGAAGACGGGGATCCGGGTCTGACCTACCAGCGAATCGATGGTTCCAGCGGACAGCCCCTCTTTCCCGAAGAGGGCGTCCGGCTCTTCCCGAATCGGAGTATCAATGCGAACAGGCATATCCCGGGTCCAGGAGAGGACTTCTACTCGGCAATCCTGACGGACTCGCGCATACGGCTGCAACGTCACGCGGCCGACGGGACTGCCGTTTGGCCCGAAGACTACTCCGCAACGGAAGAGGATGTGAACCTGCACGATGGATTACACCTGTGTACACACGAGGACAACCTGATCGTCGCCTGGTATGGTTCATTGGGCAATGACTCCTACCGCCTGGACCTTTTTGCCCAAGCTTTCAATGCCTCTGGTCAGCCACTCTGGGGCAGCAACGGCACCATTCCGACCCAGGAACTGCCACTGGAGGCCTGGCCCACTCTGCGCAGCATGAATCGGCTCGGGCCGAACCAGATCGTCCTTGTATACAAGAAAGGCAACTGGGAGAACCCGATCCTGCATGCCTTGCGCCTGCACGCCGAAACCGGAGAAACACTCGGCCAGATTGAGCTGTCCCCGGAGGGGCAACTCAGGAGTCCTCAGACTGTTGAGCTTGCCAGTGGCAACGTGGCCATCGTCGGTCATACGGCGGAGGGGAACCTGCGTGCCATGGCATTGACCGTAGACGGTGAGATTGCCTGGGATCTTCAGACGGAACCGCAAGGAATCCGCTGGAACGACATCGCTCTTCAAGAGGATGGCCATGGAGGTCTCTTTCTCCTTTACTCGGAGTGGCACTCGGAGTCCTGGCGTCTATTGCACATTCTCGCAGACGGCACGTTGCGCTGGCAGGATGAACCAATCCTGGACCTGCCTGCCTCTGTCTCGAGCAGTAATCTTTCGGCAATGGGACTCTGGGATTCCCCCGTTGGCCATACACTGAGCCTGGCCATCATCAACAATGTCAGCTACCCGCACCACTACCTGTTTCACCTGCAGGGTGCAGGCATCTCCTCTTCCGATCCCATGGAAATACCCGAACTGTGGCGTGGCACTGTCATTCGGGATCGCGACTGGCACGGCATCCAGTCCCTGCACAGCACCCACAGTCAAGACCATGGCATGTACCTGGCCTGGATCGAACGCATTCCATACCGCCACAGTCGAATGGGCTCGATGAGCCGCTTGGTCGTCACACGCCTCGGCGAGATCAGCACCGCGGTGGACGACCCCGCTACCCGTCCCGCCACCCTGGCCCTGCGCGCCAAACCCAATCCCTTCAACCCGCGCACGCAGCTGGATTTCCAGCTCCTGCGGCCCTCCACGGTCAGCTTGAAGGTGTACGACATCCAGGGCCGCCTGGTGCGTGAAGTGCTGGATGGTGTCGCACTGGGTGCAGGTACGCATCACGCCGTACTCCAGGCCGCCGGGCCGGAAGGGGAGCTGGCCAGCGGTGTCTACCTGGTACAGTTGAAGACCGAGCACGGCGAGGTCGTGCGGAAGGTCACGCTGCTGCGCTAGGACCTTCTAGCCCAACTCGGCGATCGCCGCCGCCAGGCCTTCGGCCTTCTTGAGGCTGATCCCCTGCACTTCCGCCAGCTGCGCCGCTGTCGCCGCGCGGATCTTCTTCAGGCTGCCGAAGTGCTTCAGCAGGCGTTCCTGGAGCACGGGCCCCAGGCCGGGCAGCTCGTCGAGGAAGTCCATCTTCCGTTCCTTGCTGCGGCGGTCGCGGTTGCGGGTGATGGCGAAGCGGTGGGCCTCGTCGCGAATGTGCTGCAGCAGGCGGTTGGCGGCGCTGGTCTTGGGAATGTTGCGCGGCAGGCTCTCGCCGGGCACGAAGACCTCCTCGAAGCGCTTGGCCAGGCCGATCACGGGCAGGGCGTCGAGGCCCAGCTCCCGCAGCACCTCGTGCGCACGGCCGAGCTGGCCCTTGCCGCCATCGATCAGCACCAGGTCGGGCAGGGTCTTCTCCTCCTTCAGCATCCGCGAGTAGCGTCGTCTGACGGCTTCGCCGATCGAGGCGAAATCGTCGATGCCTGCCGTCTCACGAATGTTGAAGATGCGGTAGTCGCGCTTCAGCGGCTTGCCGTCCTGGAAGACGACCATGCTGGCCACGGTGGCCTCCCCGGCGTAGTGGCTCACATCGAAGCCCTCGATGCGCCGTGGCGGCCCCTTCAGGTCCAGGTCCCGCGCCAGGGCGGCCAGGGTCTCGGGCACCCGTTCGCGCTTGGCCTTGTCCAGCTTCCACTCGCCCAGCCGGTGGCGGGCATTGCTTTCGGCCATCTTGAGCAGGTTCTTCTTTTCCCCGCGCTTCGGCCAGTCGATGCGCACGCTGCCCTCGCGCAGGTCCCCCAGCCAGCGCTCGAGCAGTTCCCGGTTTCCCGGCTCCAGGGGCAGCAGCACGCGCGGCGGCACCATGTGCGCTTCCGTGTAGTACTGGAAGAGGAAGCGCTCGAGGATCTCCTCGCGGCTGCTCTCCAGTGTCACACGCATCAGGCTGTGGAAGCGGCCGACCATGCGCCCCTCGCGCACGCGCAGCACGACGACTGCCGCGTCGCGGTCCTCGCGGGCCATCGCCAGCAGGTCCATCTGGTCGCTGCGGTCGCCGTGTTCCATCTTCTGTCCGCGGTCCAGCTGCTCGAGCACGGCCAGCGTGTCCCGGCAGCGGGCCGCGTCCTCGAAGCGCAGCTCCCCGGCGGCCGAGGCCATCTCGGCCTCGCATTCCTGGCGCAGGCTGAGCACCTGTCCCTTGAGAATGCGCACGACCGTTTCGACCCGGCGATGGTAGTCGGCCCGGTCGTCGCCGCCGACACAGGGCCCCAGGCACTTGCCGATGTGCAGGTCGAGGCAGGACTGGAACTTCCCGGCAGCCACGCCTTCCGCCGTGATCGCCAGCTCGCAGTCGCGCAATTGCAGCCGCGCCTTGAAGGAGCGCAGGAAGGCCCGCAGGCGCTTGACGTCGATGTAGGGGCCGAAATAGCGGCTGCCGTCGCGCACCAGGTTGCGTGTGACAAAGATCCGCGGCCACTCTTCCTTCGTCACGCGGATGTAGGGGTAGCTCTTGTCGTCGCGGTAGGTGACGTTGTAGCGCGGGCGGTGCTCCTTGATCAGGTTGTTCTCGAGGATCAGCGCCTCGACCTCGTTGTCGGTGACAATGGTCTCGACCTGGGTCGCCCGCCGGAGCATCACGCCGATGTGCACCCTTCCGTCCCCGCCACGCGCATAGCTGCGCAAACGCTCTCGCAGGGCAATCGCCTTGCCCACGTAGAGCACCTTTCCGTTGGCGTCGCGGAACAGGTAGACCCCGGGCTCCTTGGGGTACAGGGAAGGATCAAACTCGAAGAGTCCCATGGGCGGTGTCACAAATCGCTATCGCTATCGCTATCGGGATCGACGCCCCGCCTCGCAGCAGGCGAACTCCCTCCTAGCCTTCGCTGAGCTCCAGCAGGACGCCCGAGGTGCTCTTGGGATGCACGAAGGCGATGCGCTTGCCGGCGGCGCCGGCGCGGGGCTGCTCGTCGATCAGGCGCATGCCCTTGTCCTTGAGCCTGCGCAGGGCTTCCTCGATATCGTCCACCTTGACGCACAGGTGATGGATGCCGGAACCGCGCTTCTCGAGGAACTTCGCGATCGGGCTTTCCGGTCCGGTGGGCTCGAGCAGCTCGATGTGGCTTTCGCCCAGGTGCCCCATGGCGACGACCACGCGCTGGTCCTCCACGTGTTCGCGGGGCTCGAAATGCAGGCCGAGCACTTCTTCCCAGAAAGGCTGCGCCTCGTCCAGGTTCTGGACGGCAATGCCGATGTGATCGATTTTTTCCGAATGCATGTGGATCTCTCCGATTGGGGTCGAGCACCAGTTCGACCGGAATCCCTTCGTCTACTTTTTTCCCTGGATCACGAGCAGTTCTCCCGCCACCCTGGGCCGCTTGATCTCGCGGCGTGTCACACGGGCCTTGAAGTCCCTGCGGCAGAGCTCCGCCAGGTCGTCGAAGGGGCCGCGGCCCGGGTCGGCGATCAGGATCCGCGGCACGCCGGCCTTGACCGCGCGCTCGATCATGCCGAAAAGCTCCTCCGTCAGGTCTTCCCAGAAGCAGATGTCCGCGCCGACCAGCAGGTCCACGCCCCGGAAGTCCTTCTGCTTCATCTCGCCGAAGCGGGCCACCCGGGTGGCGATCTCCACCTCGTTGGTGTCGGCGTGCAGGTCCAGGAAGGGGAAGACGCACTCGTCGGCGTCGAAGGCGCTGACGAAGGCTCCCCAGCGGCGCGCGCAATAGATGCCCGTCAAGCCCCAGCCGCAGCCGGCGTCGACGACCTGCGCGTTCTCCGGCAGGCCCTTGCGCTCCAGGTAGTCCATGATCAGCCAGCTCGAGTCCCAGACCTTGGTGCCGTGGATCTCCGGCTCGTCCTCGTCGAGCAGGGTCTGGATGATGGGATGGCTGCGCCGGTAGCCTACCAGGTCGAAGCCGTGAATCAGTGCGCCGCCCTTGGCCTTGCTGATCATCCCTTGCTCCAGAAGTTGTCGACGCTGCGCAGCAGGCCGCGTCCGTCGAAGAAGCTTTTCGCCTCCACGGGCAGGCTGCCGGTGAAGCGGCTGCCGTAGCGCTTCTGGATCACGCGCTGGTCCAGCAGCAGGAAGATGCCGCGGTCGCCCTCGTGGCGGATCAGCCGGCCGAATCCCTGGCGGAAACGGATCACGGCTTCCGGCACGCTCTGCTCCATGAAGGCATTGCCGCCGGCGGCCTCGATGGCCTTGCAGCGGGCCTCGACCATCGGCTCGTTGGGCACCTCGAAGGGCAGCTTGGTCATCACCAGCAGCTGCAGGGCCTCGCCGGGCACATCAATGCCCTCCCAGAAGCTGTCCGTGCCCAGCAGGATGCCGCGACCGGAGGCGCGGAAGGCCTCCAGCAGATCGCTGCGGCTGCCGTCCTTGCCCTGGCCCAGCAGCGGAATGCGCCGCGTGTCGAGCCGCTTGCGCAGTTCGTCGTAGGTCGCGTTGAGAAAGGCATAGCTGGTGAAGAGCAGCAGCGTGCCCTTCTCGTAGCGCGAGCTGAGCTCGGCCACCAGCTCGGCCAGCCCCGAACAGAAGTCCTGGCGATTGCGCGCGCTGGGGTCGGGCAGCCAGGTGGGAATGTAGACGCGCGCCTGGCGCGGGTAGTCGAAAGGGGTGCCCAGCGTGATGCAGCGCGTCTCGCGCTCGCAGTCCGCCAGCCCGGTGCTGGCCAGCAGGTAGTCGAAGCGGCCGTCCACGGCCAGGGTGGCACTGGTCAGCAGCAGGCTCTGCAAACGCGGGTAGAGCTGCGCCGCCAGGGTCTGCCCCACCTTGAGCGGGCAAAGGAAGAAGCGCGTCTCCATGGTGCCGGGATGGATCTCGTACCAGGCGACCTCCTCGCCCTCGCCGTGATCCACCAGCGTCTCCAGCTCGCCAAGAGCCTCCTGCAGGCCCTGCAGCTGCGCCTGCAGCTCGGCGGCCTCTTCCAGGAAGGCCGACTCGCCCTGGCCCAGCTCGTCCAGGTTCTCGAGCAGGGGCCTGCCGACCAGCGTCAGCCCTCCCCGCCGGGAGAGAAGCGTCCGGATCTCCTCGTGGAAGAAGAGCAGCGGATTGTGCTCCCGTGTCACACGGCGTTTCAGGGTGTAGCGCTGGACGCGGATCGTCTCCTCGTGCTCCTCGCGCTGGCGGCTGTTGAAGCGCTGCCAGAAGGTCTCCAGCTCCTCCTGCAGGTCGGCCAGCGCGGCGGCCAGGTCCTCGAGCAGCGGCAGCAGGCGTGCTCCCTGTTCGCCGGCGAGGGCCGGATCCAGCAGCCGGTTGCGCAGCTGGCGCAGCAGTCCCCGCCCTTCCCGCCGGGCGTCGTATACGGAAGCCAGGCGACGCGCGGTCTCGGGCAGGCTGAACTCCCGCCGCAGCTGGGACTCGGCCGTGCGGCAGAGATTGTGCGCCTCGTCGAGCACCAGGTGCGCGTAGTCCCCGAGGATCGCCCCATCCACTCCCAGGTCGCTGAGCAGCAGGTTGTGGTTGACCACCACCAGCTCGGCCTGCTGGGCGCGTCGTCTCACGATGCTCAGGAAGCAGGGCGGCTCGGCGGGCCGGGAAGCGCCCCGCGGCTGCGACGTGCGACAGGCAGCCGAGCGGCAGTGGCGCGTGTCGCTCTGAAGCTGGGCCCAGAGCGAGCGGTTGGCGTGGTGGTGGAAGGCGCTGCATTCCTCGATGTCGCCGCTCTGTGTCACCTCGAGCCAGAGCACGATCGGCAGCAGCTTCAGGCGCTCGGCGTCGCCCAGGCGCACCGGGGCCTCGCGGCGCAGGCTCTGCCAGCGCCGACCGCAGATGTAGTTGGCGCGCCCCTTCAGCAGGACCGCGGAAAACTCCTGCTCCAGCGCGCTGCCCAGAAGAGGCAGGTCCTTGTGGAAGAGCTGTTCCTGCAGGTTGCGGGTGTTCGTTGAGACCACCACGCCGCGCAGGTCGTTGGCGCGCAGGCGCCGGCCTTCCAGCAGGGCGGGCAGCAGGTAGGCAAAACTCTTGCCCGTGCCGGTGGCGGCCTCGACCGCCTGGAAGCGTCCCTCGCGGAAACCCTCGGCGACGGCCGTCGCCATTTCCTGCTGCATCGCCCGTGGCTTGAAGCCCTCGATAGCGCGGGCCAGGCGGCCCTGCTCGCCGAACCAGTGCTCGGCAGTGGCCGGCGGCGCTCCGGGAATGCCCTCGCGCTCGTAGACCGGCGCCCGGCAATCACCGCGTGGCACCAGCTCGCAGGCATGCAGGCTTTCCAGGGGGGCGCGCTCCGCATCCGCGGCCAGGCCCTCGAGCCAGCCCTCCTGGCGGGAGCCGGTGCCGGCGCAGAGTTCGCGCAGTTCGGCCAGCAGGTGATCGGGCAGGCCCAGGGCACGGCGCCGCAGTTCCAGCAGCACTCGGCCGCTGGCCTCGGCGTCCTCGCAGGCGCGATGGGCTCCTTCCAGGCTCACGCCCAGGCGCAAGGCCACGGTCGCCAGCCGGTGGTTGGCCAGGGTCGGCAGCAGCATCTGGGCCAGGCCCAGGGTATCCCAGCTGCCCGCTTCCCGGAAGTCCAGCCCTTCCCGCTCCGCGTAGTGGCGGGTGAAGTCGAGATCGAAATCGACGTTGTGTCCCACAAGGACGTCGGAGCCCAGGAACTCGAGGAAGTCCGGCAGCACTTCGCGCAGGGAACGCGCACGGCGCAGGCGCGCCTCGTCGATGCCGGTCAGCTGCAGGATGTTCTTCGGCACCGGGCCTTCGGGCCGAACCAGTTCCGAGAAACGCTCGACCACATCCCCGCCCCGTATACGGACGGCCCCGCATTCGATGATCTCGGCTCCCTTGCGGAACTCGAGACCGGAGGTCTCCAGGTCGAAGGCGGTGAAGTCGCCCAGCCTTGAAGGACTAGGATTCCCCATGACTCTCTTCCGGCCAGCAGAGATCCGCGCGCTTGATGGCCAGCACGTCGTTCAGCCTGCCCACCGGCGTGGTGTTGGGCGCGCTGTCCAGCAGGGGATTGTTCTCCTCGCACTCGTGATGGATCTGCAGCATGGCCTCGCAGAAGCGGTCCAGGGTTTCCCGGCTCTCGCTTTCCGTCGGCTCGATCATCAGGGCCTCGGGAACGATCAGCGGGAAATAGGTCGTCGGCGCGTGCAGGCCGAAGTCCAGCAGGCGCTTGGCGATATGGCTCGCCTTGTAGCCCAGCTTCTTCTGGTTGCGCGCGCTGAAGACGACCTCGTGCAGGGTCGGGCTGTCGTAGCTCAGGCGGTAGACATCCTTCAGGCGGTGGCGCACGTAGTTGGCGTTGAGGATGGCGTTCTCGCTGACGCGGCGCAGGCCGCGGGCGCCCAGGCGGCGGATGTATACATAGGCCCGCACCAGGGCGCCGAAGTTGCCGTGCCACATGTGCACGCGGCCGATGGACTGTTCCGGCTTTCGCCAGTGGAAGCCCTGCTCGTCGCGGACCACCACCGGGCCCGGCCGGAAGGGAGCCAGCTCCTCGCTGAGCACCAGCGGTCCGGCTCCGGGACCGCCGCCGCCGTGCGGCACGCTGAAGGTCTTGTGCAGGTTGATGTGCATGATGTCGAAGCCGCTCTTCGCCGGCTGGACCAGCCCCAGCAGGGCGTTGAGGTTGGCGCCGTCCATGTAGCACAGGCCGCCGGCCTCGTGGACCAGCTGCGTGATCTCGCGAATGCGCGGCTCGTAGATCCCCAGGGTGTTGGGATTGGTGATCATGAATGCCGCCGTCTGCGGACCGAGCACGCGCTTCAGGTGCTCCAGGTCGACCAGCCCCTTCTCGTCCGACTTGACCTCGACCACGTCGTAGCCGGCGAAGGCGATCGAGGCCGGATTGGTGCCATGGGCGCTGTCCGGTATCACCACCTGGCGCCGGGCGTCCCCCCGGGCCTCGAGGCAGGCGCGGATCATGAACAGCGCCGTCAGCTCCCCGTGGCTGCCGGCCACCGGCTGCAGGGTCACGGAGGGAAAGCCCGTGATGCGGCAGAGCAGCTCGCCCAGCTCGTGGATCAGCTCCATCGAGCCCTGGCAGTCCGTGTCCGGCTGCGCCGGATGCAGGGCGGTGAAGCCCTCGCGCAGGGCCAGGGCGTCGTTGACCTTGGGATTGTACTTCATGGTACAGCTGCCCAGGGGGTAGAAATCCTTGTCCACGTGGTGGTTCAGCGTCGAGAGGCGCGTGTAGTGTCGCACGACCTCGTTCTCGCTGACCTCCGGCAGGCTCGGTTCGCTGCGCCGCCGGAACTGCTCCGGCTCGCGGGGCTCGAAGCCGCCCTCGGCAATGCCCCCGTTCTCGCGGGTGAAACTGCCGCAGCCCGGCTTGTGATACTCGAAGATGATGTGCTTCTTCATGCGAGCGCCTCCCGCAGGCAGGTTTCCAGGTCGCCGGCGAAGGCCTCCAGGTCCTCGCGGCGCTGGTATTCGTTGACCGACAGCAGCAGGCCTTCCGGCAGGCGCTTCTCGTCGAGCTGAGTGCCGGCGAGCCAGCCCTTCCCCTTGAGCGCGGCGACCACCTCGTTGCGGCGCGGCAGGCGGATGGCGAATTCGCGGAAGAAGGGCCTGCGGCTGAAGAGTTCCACTCCCTCGATCCCCTCCAGGCGCTCGGCCAGCCAGTTGGCGCGCGTATACAATCCTCCGGCCAGGTCCTTCAGCCCCTGCCGGCCCAGCAGGCTCAGGCCGATGGTGGCGAAGGTCGCCACCAGGGCCTGGTTGGTGCAGATGTTGCTGGTGGCCTTGCCGCGGCGAATGTGCTGCTCGCGGGTCTGGAAGGTCAGGGCATAGCCGCGGCGTCCCTCGGAATCCTCCGTCGAGCCGATCAGCCGGCCCGGCATCTGGCGCACCCACTGCTTGCGGCTGGCGAAGAGGCCCAGGTTGGGGCCGCCGTACTGGATCGGCTGGGCGATGCTCTGGCCCTCGCCGACGGCAATGTCCACGTCCGCCTCCCCGCTGCTCAGGAAAAGCGCCTGGGCGAGGGGATCGAAGGAATGGATCACGAGAACGTCCTGGGCGTGACACAAGCCGCAGATGCGCTCGAGGTCCTCGATCGAGCCGTAGGCGTTGGGGCTCTGGATCACGAAGGCGCAGGTCTCCTGCTCCAGGGCCTTTTCGAGGGCCTCCAGGTCCAGCCGGCCGTCCTTCACGGGCACCTCGGCCAGTTCGCGGCCCGCCGGGGTGGCATAGGTCCGCGCCAGCTCGCTGTGCTTGCGGAAGAGGCCCTCGCTCAGGAGCACCCGCCCCTTCGGGCGGATCGCCTCCGCCATGTGGATCGCCTCGGCAATCGCCGTGCCGCCGTCATAGAGGCTGGCATTGGCGATCTCCATGCCGGTCAGGCGGCAGATCAGGCTCTGGAACTCGTAGATCACCTGCAGCGTGCCCTGGCTGACCTCGGCCTGGTAGGGCGTGTAGGCCGTGATGAACTCGCTGCGCAGGGCCAGGGAGCGCGCCGTGTCGGTGATGTGACTCAAATAGGCGCCGCCGCCCAGCAGGCAGCGTTCGGGGGGCAGGGTGAAGTTCCTGTCGCACAGTTCGTGGATGTGGCGCGTCAGCTCGCTCTCGCTGAGCGGGGCCGGCAGGGGCAGTTCGCCCTGCACGCGGTTGTCCGGGGGAATGCCCTGCAGCAGGGCCTCCAGGTCGGGAACACCGATCTCGGCGAGCATCCGGCGACGATCCTCGTCCGAATTGGGGATATAGGGCATGGCGTCCTCAGGCAGAGCCGGCCGCCTGTCGGGCGACCGGATGGAGTGAAGTCTCGGGGGGCTTCGGAATGGCTGGTTGCACCGCGCGGAGTCCGGCGGCTAGTCGGCAATCTGCTCGTCGTAGTCGTCGGGACTCATCAGGTCGTCGAGTTCGGCAGGCGCGCTGATCTTGACCCGATAGATCCAGCCCGTCTCGAAGGGATCGTTGTTGATCACCTGGGGATCGTCGTCCAGGGCCGGGTTGACTTCGAGGATCTCGCCGGAGACGGGGGCGTATACATCGGCCGTGGCCTTGACGGCCTCGATCGTGCCCAGGCTGTCGCCCTTCTCGAAGACCAGTCCGACGTCCTGGGTCTCGACCATGACGATGTCGCCCAGTTCGCCCTGCGCGTATTCCGTGATCCCGATGGTGACCTCGTCCCCGTCGACCAGGATCCATTCGTGATCTTCCGTATACAGCAGATTGTTCGGCACTCGCATTGGAGTTCCCCCTTGTCTTGCAGCGGGACGCGGCGGCCCCTAGTCCTCCGGTGTGTATTGCCAGTTCTCGAGGAAGCGGATGTCGAAATCCCCGCTCCGGAAGGTCTCGTCCTGGAGCAGCTGCCGGTGGAAGGGGATGGTGGTCCGCAGGTCATCGATCACGTATTCGTCGAGAGCGCGCAGCATGCGCTGGATCGCCGCCTCGCGGTTGGCGGCGTGCACGATCAGCTTGCTGAGCAGGCTGTCGTAGTGGGTGGGCACTTCGTAGCCCTGGTAGATGTGGCTGTCGACGCGCACGCCCGGACCGCCGGGCAGGTTGAGCGCCCTCACCGGACCGGCGAAAGGCATGAAATTGCGCGCCGGATCCTCGGCGTTGATGCGGCATTCAATGGAATGGCCCTTGAGCCGGATCTGCTCCTGGCGGATGCTCAGTTTCTCGCCGGCGGCGGAGCGGATCATCTCCTTGATCAGGTCGACGCCGGTTACCAGTTCGGTTACCGGGTGCTCGACCTGGATGCGCGTGTTCATTTCCATGAAATAGAACTCGCGCCCGTCCAGCAGGAACTCGATGGTGCCGGCGCTCTGGTAGTGGACCGATTGGGCTGCCGCCACGGCCGCCCGGCCCATGCGATCGCGCAGCTCCTCGTCGACCGCCGGGCTGGGGCTTTCCTCGAGCAGCTTCTGGTGCCGCCGCTGGATCGAGCAGTCGCGCTCGCCCAGGTGGATCACATTGCCGTGCTGGTCGCCCAGCACCTGCACTTCCACGTGGCGGGGCTTGACGAGGAACTTCTCCAGGTAGAGGCCCGGATTGCCGAAGCCCGCCTGGGCTTCGCTGCGGGCGGTATCAAAGGCCTTCTTCAGGTCGTCGGGGCCCTGGGCGATGCGCATGCCGCGCCCTCCGCCGCCGGCCGTGGCCTTGAGAATGACCGGATAGCCTACTTTCTCCGCCTGGCGGGCGGCTTCCTCCACATCCTCCAGCAGGCCCTCGGAACCCGGAATCACGGGCACGCCCGCGGCGCGCATGGTGGCCTTGGCCGTCGCCTTGTCGCCCATGCCGCGGATCATTTCGCCGGTGGGCCCGACGAAGGCCACGCCGTGCTCGCGGCACATGTCGGCGAATTCGGCGTTTTCGGCCAGGAAGCCGTAGCCCGGATGCAGGCTGTCGGCGCCGCTGACCTCGACGGCGCTCAGGATGCTGCGCGTATTGAGGTAGCTGTCTTTGGAGGGGGGCGGCCCGATACAGACCGATCGGTCGGCCATGCGCACCGGCATGCTCTCGGTGTCGGCCGTCGAATGGACGGCAACGGTCTCGATGCCCAGCTCGCGGCAGGCCCGAATCACCCGAAGGGCGATCTCGCCGCGATTCGCAATCAGCATGCGCTTGAACAAGGGAAGCCTCCAGGCTGGCCGCGCGGGCGCTAGGGTTGGATGCGGAAGAGCACCTGATCGAACTGGACCGGCTGGCTGTTCTCCACGAGGATCTCGACGATGGTTCCGGCTTCTTCGGCCTCGATCTCGTTCATGATCTTCATGGCTTCCAGGATGCAGAGGGTCTGCCCCTTCTTGACTGTATCACCGACCTTGACGAAGTCCGGCGATTCGGGATTCGGAGCGGCGTAGAAGGTGCCCACCATGGGCGAGCGGACCTCGACGCCTCCGGCCTTGGGAGCCGGCTCGGGCGTGGCCTGGGGGGCCGCTTCCGCGGGGGCGGCAGGGGCCGGGGCGGCGGGCGCCGGAGCCGCCTGCGCGGGGATCACCTGGGGCGCGGCCGGCAGCAGGGCCTCGTCGGCAGGAAGGGTCTTCTCGATGCGGATCGCCAGCCCCTCTTCCTCGATTTCCAGGGAGGAGATGGCTGCGCCTTCGACCAGCTTGACCAGCTTGCGTACTTCGTTGAAATCCATAGCGCGCTTTCTCTTGGAGCCCTTGGGGCTGTGTGGCACCTGACTGCGTGGCAATAAGTCAAACGCCCGCTTCAGGGGCAAGACTGTCCCCGGCCATCGCAGGGGCTAATTCTTGACGCGCTCCACGTATTCGCGCTTGCGGGTGTCGACCTTGATCATTTCCCCTTCGCTGACGAAGAAGGGCACCTGGACGACGGCGCCGGTTTCCAGGGTCGCCGGCTTCTTGCTGCCGGAGGCGGTGTCGCCCTTTTCGTTGGGATCGGTCTTGGCAATGGCCAGCTCCACGTGGATCGGCAGCTCCAGGCCCAGGGCTTTTTCGCCGTGGAAGAGAATGCTGACCATCACGTTTTCCTTCATCAGGTCGACCACGTCGGCGACCGCATCCTCGTCCAGCAGGATCTGCTCGTAGGTGTCGTTGTCCATGAAGGTGTAGCCGCTGGCGTCCTTGTAGAGGTACTGCATGTCGCGGCGTTCGAGGCGCACTTCCTCGACCTTTTCGCCGCTGCGGAAGGTATTGTCGATCACCTTGCCCGTCGTGACGCTTTTCAGCTTGGTGCGGACGAAGGCGCCGCCCTTGCCGGGCTTCACGTGCTGGAACTCGATGATGCTGAAGAGATCATGATTGAACTTGATGGTCATGCCATTGCGGAAATCCGCCGTCGAGGCCATGGGGTCTATCCTTTCTCACTGTGAGCGACTGTGTGTCCGTGGCAGGGCTCAGTCCCCGAGAGCATCCAGGAACTGCTCTTCGTCGAGGACGGGCACGCCCAGGCTTTCGGCCTTCGCGCGTTTGCTGCCCGCCTTGTCACCGGCGACAAGATAATCGGTTTTTCGGGAGATGCTGCTGCTGACCTGCGCTCCCTGGCGACGGAGTTTCTCCGCCGCCTCCTGCCGGCCCATGGAGGCCAGGGTGCCGGTGAGCACGACGGTCTTGCCGCTGAAGAAACCTTCCATCGCCGAAGCGCCGGCGGCTGCCGGGCTGGTCCGCTCCAGGTCGAACCCTGCTTCGCGGGCCTCCCGCAGGCGCTGCATGCCGATCGGCGAGTCGAACCACTCGCGCAGGCTGCGGGCAATGGCCGGCCCCACATCGGCGACGGCCAGCAGCTCGTCTTCCCCGGCCTCGCTCAGGCGGGAAATGCTCCCGAAGGCGGCCAGCAGGCTGCGGGCGACGGTCTCGCCCACGTGGCGAATGCCCAGGGCGAAGAGCAGGCGTTCCGGCGCCTGTTCCAGGGAAGCCTTCAGCGAACCCAGGGCCCTGGCGGCGCTCTTCGGCCCCATGCGTTCCAGCCCCGCCAGCGGCTCCTCCTGCAGGTGATACAGGTCGAAGGGCCCGCGGACCAGCCCCTTTTCGAGCAGGGCCGCCAGCAGGGCGGGGCCGACGCCGTCGACATCCAGGGCCTTGCGTGAGACAAAGTGCTCGAGCAGCGCCTGGCGCTGGGCCGGGCACTCGGGATTGGGGCAGCGCAGGGCGACCTCCTCCCGCTCGAGTGTTGTATCACAGACCGGGCAGCCGGTGGGCTCCTCCACCCCCACCTCGCCCTCCGGGGGAACGACGGGCCCCAGCACCTTGGGGATCACCTCCCCGCCCTTCTCGACGAAGACCTTCTGCCCCGGCGCTACCCGCTTGCGACGGATCTCCGCCGCGTTGTGCAGGGTCGCCCGCGCCACCGTGCTGCCGTCGAGCAGCACAGGCTCCAGTTCGGCCACCGGTGTGACAATACCCGTGCGTCCCACCTGCCAGGTGATCTTCTTGAGCAGGGTCGTCGCCTGCAGGGCAGGGAACTTGAAGGCCATCGCCCAGCGGGGAGCGCGGTTGGTGAAGCCCAGTTCCTTGCGCGCCGCCAGCTCGTTGAGCTTGATCACGACACCGTCCGTCTCCACCGGCAGGTCCAGCCGCTGTTCCCGCCACTCTTCCAGCAGAGCCTCGAGCATGCCGAAGCCGCGGCAGACACGACCGTGGGGGAAGACCGGCAGGCCCCAGTCGGCCAGCTGGCGAACCAGGTCCTCCTGGCTGCCGATGCCGGGCGGGGCCAGCGGGGATTCATAAAGGTAGACGCGCAGCAGGCGTTCGCGCACCTGGGCCGGATCCTGCAGCTTGAGGCTGCCCGCCGCCGTGTTGCGCGGATTGGCGAAGAGCTTCTGCCCGGCCTCGGCGCGCTGGCGGTTGAGCCGCTCAAAGTCCTGGCGGTGGATCACGACCTCGCCGCGCAGCAGCAGGCGCTTCGGCGCCGAGGCCGGCAGGACCAGGGGCAGGTTGCGGAGCGTGCGCGCGGCGGCGGTGATCTCCTCGCCTTGCAGGCCGTCTCCGCGTGTCGCTGCGCGCTGCAAGCGCCCCTCTTCGTACTCCAGGGAGATCGAGGCCCCGTCGAGCTTGTACTCGCAGTGCCAGTCCAGCTCCCCGGCCTCCCGCTCCAGGCCCTGGGCGGCGCGCTGCAGGAAGTCGCCCAGCTCCTCCGTGGAATAGGAATTGTTGAGCGAGTACATGCGGGGTTCGTGATGCACGACCGGCAGGTCGCCCTCGAGGGGAGCCCCGACGCGGTGGCCGGGGCTGTCTTCCGTGATCCATTCCGGGTGGAGCCGCTCGACGGCCTGCAGTTCGCGGTAGAGGCGGTCCCATTCGCTGTCGGCGATCTCCGGCCGTCCCTGGTAGTAGAGCACGCTGTGCCGGTTGAGCGCCGTCACGCGCTCCCGGTAGCCCTCGTGTGTGACACTCGCGGGATCGAATGTCTTCGCGGCCATTCCCCCCCCCTATTCGCCAGTCACATGCAGCAGGGAGTGAACCTTCAGGCCGGCGGCTTCCAGGCGCTTGCGCCCCTGCAGGAAATCCAGCTCGACGACGCAGAGCACGCCGGCCACTTCGGCTCCCAGGCGCCGCACCAGGGCCGCCGAAGCCATCAGGGTGCCCCCCGTGGCCAACAGGTCGTCCACCAGCAAGACGCGGTCGCCGGGTCCGCAGGCGTCCTTGTGGATCTCGAGGGCATCCGTGCCGTACTCCAGTTCGTACTCTTCGCGGATGCACTCCCAGGGCAGCTTGCCCGGCTTGCGGATCGGCAGGAAGCCCCGCCCCTGCCGCAATGCGAGGGCTGACCCGAAGAGAAAACCCCGGCTTTCCATGCCGGCAATGCGGTCATGCCCCTCTGCCGGGTAGGCCGCCTCGCACTGCGTGATGCATTCGCGAAAGGCCTCCGGCGAGGCGAGCAGCGGGGTAATGTCCTTGAAGCCGATGCCCGGCTTGGGGAAATCGGGCACCGTTCGGATGTACTCGGCCAGGTTCATCATAAATCCTCTTTTGGGGATCCCGCACGGAGATCACAGAGAATTCCGAGATCACGGAGGAAGAGATATATACAAGTAGTTGACTTTCCATCAACACTCTTCTCTGTGCTCCCTGTTTCCTCCATGCCCTCTGTGCGAGTTCTTTCTAGAGTTTGGCATGAAAGCCGGTGGCCCTTGAAGGCTATAAAGGAATATGCGAAAGCAAGAGGGCTGGTGCTGCCCGGAAAGGAAGAGGGCTCGAAGGAAAAAGACGCCTGCCCGGCCAACTGGACAGGCAGGCGCTGATACCGGACCTAACGCAGGAGCAGAAGCTTTCGCGTTTCGACCTCTCCGTTCTGGCGCAGCTGCAGGAAGTAGACGCCACTAGCCAGCTTTCCGGCATCGAAACGCAGGGCGTGCTCCCCGGCGGGCAGGGCCTCGTCGACCAGGCTCGCCACCCGGGCTCCGAGGAGATTGTAGACCTCCAGCCGGACCGGCCCGGCCTGGGCCAGCTGGAAGGTGACGCGGGTACTCGGGTTGAAGGGATTGGGCGCGGGGGCTCCCAGGGCGAAGGTCGGGGGGAGCGGCTCCCGGTCCAGGGCCGTCTGCGCCGTGTAGCGGTAACTCCTCAGGCCGCCATCGAGCACATAGACGGTTTCACCCAGTGCGACAAGGTCTCGCCCGCTTGATGTGGACACGGAGTCGCTCCAGCAGTCGATGCGGGGATCCGAGGGATCCTCCAGGTTCAGGTGACCGATGCCGCGATAGCCACTGGAGAGGACCACACCCCGCTCGTCCGAGAACAGACGTGGCCCGCGCAGCTCAATGTCGAGCTGGCCCAAGTGGGCCGGGAAGGGCAGATAGTCCAGGCTGTAGATGCGGATGCCCCAGTTGCCGGCCACCAGCAGCATGTTCTCGTGGATCAGGAACTCGTCGGAACCAGGCACGAGGGGGCGTCCTCCGATGAGGGCGTCTTCGCCGGGACCATCCAAGTCCAGAATGTCCACGCCTTCGTCCCAGACCAGCAGCAGGTGGTTGCCATAGGCCAGGATCCGCTCATGCCGGTTGTACTCCAGCTCGTAGCTGCCGCGCGGCTGGGGATTCCAGGGCACGCCAAGGTCGTAGGCGAAGAGGCGCCTCCGGTTGTTGAGCACGAAGAGGCGCTCCTCGTCCACCTGGATGGCGCGCAGCGAATAGTTGTTGTATACCGGAATCCCGGCCACTGGAACCATGTCCGTGTGGGAACCGCAGTCCAGCACCTGCAAGCCGGCGGGCTCATCCGATTGGGGTTCGTATACGATCAGGTGGCCATCGGCGCTCATCCGCCTGATCCGGCCCGGGCATTCCGTTTCCGCGAGGAGGACGGGAGCCTGCCCGTCGGCCGTGTGCTCCAGACGGATCATGCCCAGGCTGCCGCTGAGCAGCAGGCTTCCGTCCAGGACCTGCATGTGCTGGTAGGATTCCGGAAAGCCAAAGTGTTGCAGCCGAAGCACCTGGCCCTCGTGTCCCAGGGAGAGAAGGGTGATTCGTTCCTCTCCAGAGCGCAGAGCCAGCCGATTGCCGGAAAAGGCCCGAGGATAGAGGATGGAGGATTCCAGCTCGTCGGCGCTCACCGTGTTCAGAATCTGAGGGGCAGCGGGATCTTCCATGTCCAACACCTGCAGGCGCGTCGGGCGCTCGGCTTCCGAATGGTTGCCCGGTTTTCCGGCTTCGCTATTCAATACCCTGACCAGTGCCCGGTTGCCCGCGGGAAGGACCATGTCCACCGGATCCCGGGCATCCCAGGTCGTCTGCAGGTCCAGCACGCCCTCCGGGTTTGCGCGGTATACGGGTAGCAGGTGCAATTGGTCGTTGGTCCGGGGCTGGCAATATACCAGCGAGTCGGCGGCCCCGCGGAAGAAGACATGCCCCAGATCATTGACGGGTCCATGATCGGGCAGCGGGGAGGCACTGAAATCCAGAACCTTGATCCGCAAATGGGTCAAGTTCTCCATATGCACGCTTTCTAGCAGCATTCGCTCGCCGAATGCATGGAGCCTGTCCGGTCGATCGTCCCCCTCGAGGGGCTGAGAGCCCTGGAAGGTCAGCTCGCCGGTTTCGGCTATGCTGTGGACTTCCAGCGCGTAGTGGGCTTGTGGCCAAGCGTAGTCACTTGTCAGCAGGACCAGGTGGGACCCGGCGGTTTCGGCATCCAGCAACCACCAGCCCGGCTGCTGGACGTCCAAGGGCTGCTGCTGCAACAAGACCGGCGAGGAGGGGTCGGCAAGGGTGTATACATGCGCTTCCTGGGTCCCGCTCGTCAAGAGCAGAAGCCGGGCCCCTTCCGGCTGGTAGCGAAACCACCAGGAGGACAAGTGCTGATCCAGCGCCGCAACGACCCCGGGTTCTCCATCCTCGGGAAAGGCGACGACGGACAGGCGCCCGTTCAGCCGGTAGAAGGCGTGGGTATCATCCAGCAGGGCCAGATCGGCATGCCAGCCCTCCAGTTCTCCATCGTGCGGAAGGCCTTCCTCGAAACACTCCTGGGCGGGCACCGCGGCGTGCCAGACGGGCAGAAGAAGGTACAGGGCCAATCGGAGGAAGCCGGGCCGGTTGGTTTGGTGGATCAAGGACCGTCCGTGACTCTCAAGCGGGGTTGCCATGGTCTTCTCCTAGGATTCAGCTGGTGTATACAGGCGTGCAGCGGATTCGCTAGCGCAGCAGCAGCATCTTCCGTGTATCGACTCGTCCTTCCTGCTGCAGCTGTAGGAAATAGACCCCGCTGGCCAGTTCTCCAGCCTCGAATCGCAAAGCATGTTCGCCGGCGGGCAGGACCTCGTCGACCAGGCTCGCCACCCGGGCTCCGAGGAGATTGTAGACCTCCAGCCGTACCGGACCGGCCTGGGCCAGCTGGAAGGTCACGCGGGTACTCGGGTTGAAGGGGTTGGGCGCGGGAGAGTGAAGGGCGAAGGCCGCTGGCCGATGCCGCTTCTCTGGCACGCTGACCTCCTCGAGCACATGCGGCCCGAACCACAGCGCGCTGCTGTCTCTCACGACATGCTGGCCGTAGAGCCCGATCACCAGCCCTTCGCTGCCATCCGGGGACTCGATGAAAGCCCGGACAGGGGCCGCGTCAGATTCCTCGTCCAAAAGGAGATAGCTGAATCGAAGGCTGGCATCCGGAGCATGCATTCTCAACTGGAGTTTCAGAAGATCCTGATACCCATAGCGACTCCAGTTGCGGAACTCGAGCAGCAGACCCTCCGGCTCCATGCGGTAGAGCACCTGGCTGCTGTCCGGCAGCGTGTGTTCGGCCATGCAGCCGCTGAAGAATCCGTTCGGGCCATCCGGAGTGGGAACGGATATCTGCCAAAAGGGAAGCTCCGGGCAATCGGGCTGGAAGCAGACCCAGCCCAGGCGCGAAAGGTAGATCTCCTCGTGGGACTCGCCGTAATACAGGAAGGGACTACCCAATGGCAGGGGGCCGGCCAGTCCCTCCTCGGGAAAGACGACTGGCTGAAAGCCTTCCGGGTCGGCCCATTCGAAGACGGCCGCCGGATCCGATTCTTCCGTGATCCACCCGTTTCCGAAACTGTCGGGCCCGCCTTCCACCCAGCGGATATCATGGAAGACTTCGGTGCTGTCCGCAAGCGTGGGGCGAGCCTCCGAGTGCATCACGAAAACCGGCCGTACGACACTGAATCCCAGCCCCGTCGGCAGGGAGGTCTCCATCTGCAAAATCAGGCTGTCCCCGGGCTCGACCCAGGGCGTCCGCTCGATGACTTCGTCATTGTGTCGCACAACCGCATCGAACCAGGACTGGCTGCGCGTCTCGACGGGGTAGCGATCCGCCTGCGTGCCGCGGTTCCAGAGGACGACTTCCGCCAGGACGGACTGGCCGGCAATCACCTCCTCCTGGTACCTTTCCGCCCAGAGACGGAAGAAGTACTCCGCTTCCACCAGTTGAATGCGATAGCTCCGCCCGGGCAGCAGCCAGAAGGGATGATTCGCCCGCCGCATCACAAGCCCCGTGTCTCCCCCTTGGTCCTCCATGCCGACGGCCAGCTCCCGGAAGGACCAGGACTCCGTGTTGAGGCCGCCATGATGGATCCAGACCTCGTCCGTTGCCGTGTCGATCACGAGCTGGGCATTGTCGAAAGCCTGCTGTTCGGCGTCGGAGGTGGATTGCGCCAGGCGCTCCCAGGATATGACCAGCCGGTTGTCGGTCGTGAATCCGTACCAGGCCTGCAGGGAATCCAGGTTGAACCAGCGTTTCGACAGGGCATAGATCTGCTCATTGGGAAGGTTGGGTTCCACGAACATGAAGGATTCGGCATTGCCGTCGCCCATTTGCGCCGGATCAAAGCCGACCCGTCCCTGTGCGCGGATCCAGATCTGGGATCGGTTCTGGCCATAAAAGGCCAGCTCACCGGGAAGATCCACGGGTCCCAACACGGTGTCGTGCTCCACGAAGTCCAGGGCGATCCGAGACTCCTCGGGAAGCTCGATCCAGCTTGCCGGAGTCCCCTCGGGGTGGTTGCCGCCGTACCAGCGATTGCCCCAGGCATCCACGCCATGGGAAGCCAGGACGGAGATTGCACAGGGGAGGCTGCCTTCCACGGCCGGGTCGAACTGGCTGTGTGCTTCCAGGACGAACTCGTCGCTCCAGGAGCTGTCCGCCAGGGGCGCTTCGCAGCGCAGGAAGAGCCGCTGAGTCTGCCAATGTTCCAGAAAGGCACTGTGTGAGACTTCTGTGCCCAGGCTGTCCACTACGTTCCAGGAAACCACGGGATCTACTCCCTCGATCAGGAAAGTGAATCGGTCGAGCCCGGTACCGCGGTTCTGGATCGTGAAGGGAAGTGTCGTCACACCCCCGGCATCTGCGAAGCCTTCAACTTCCTCCGGCAAGTGCACCAGATGAAGTGGCGCAGGACCGAGTCCGAAGCGAAGACTCCACTCCGGGGGAAGACCCGTCGGGATCCCCTCCATGAGAACCACCAGGCTGTCCAGCTCCTCCGCATGCCGCAGGCTCACTTCGATTTCGGGTCTCTCGTCCACAGGGACGTTCGTGTATTGGCAGGTCAGGGTGCGCTCGTCCAGGTCGATCACGGCCTGAGCCCGGGCGCCGACTCCCTGCCGGTCGATGGTAACGACTAGATGTCCGGTACCGGGGTCAATTCCGTAATACCAGAAGCGGTGGCTCAGGGTGCCGTCGAAGCCATAAAAGCGCAGGCGTTCCGGCTCCGTGGACCCGGTATCCGCAAAGAAGCGCAGTTCGCCAGACTGGTGGATCGCAAAAAATTCGTGATACCGGCCATTGAGATACAAGGGTTCCGGCAAAGGAAGCCGATCCGTTTCCCCCCAGTCGAAGTCCGGGAAGATCCGCTGTGCTGCCGGCAAAATGATCCAACTCGCGTCGAGGCTGTCCGTCTCGCTGGACCACCAGCGATTGCCGAAAGAGTCGGGCCCGCCGGAACGCAATGGTATGATTTCCGTGAGCAGTGGAATGGACATGCTGGCTTCAGGATCCACCTCGCTGCTCACTTCGAAAACGGCTTGATCCACATGGGCTTCCTGCAGATCCAGGACCTGGGTTCGCAGCACCAGCTCCAGCCTTTGCTGCGGTTGCAGCAGGCCGGTCTGGCTGACAGCATCTCCGCCTACCAGGACCTGCCAATCCAGCAGGTCTTCAAGGAAGCTCAAGGCGAAATCCTCCGCCTGCTGGCTTCCGCAGGTCAAGAGGAGGGAATGCTCCACTTCCTGGTTCGAAGTGGTGATCGTCCCCTGCAAGGGAGGAAACAGCGCTACCCCGTGTGCCGCCGGCAGCAGGTCGAATCGCACTGAGGTCTGTTCCGGCATCGACTCACCGCTGAAAACCGTCAGCCCCGTTTCCCCCGTCGCATTCTGCAGGCCCACCTGGAAGCCCTGCAGCCCGACTTCATCCTGATCCTGGTAGTGGATGGTGATTTGCTGGTTGGCAAAATCAAGAACGATCTGGGACCGTACCCAACCATGTAGAAAGGTGTCCAGAACGTGTGTCGTCTGGATCGTCATGCGCTGCAGCTCCGGCTCGGCATTCATGTTGATCCAGGCCAGATTGGTCGGGTGGTCCTCGTGCCACAGATAGGCCAGTTTCAGGCCCGGATCATCCGGATTCGGCAAGGGCGAGCTTCCTGACCAGTCTTCCGGAGGGTAGAAACAAAGCAGTCCGTTTCTTGTCAGCCATGCCGTGGAGTAGCTCAGGCCGTAGAGCGACAGCGCTCCTTCCAGGTAGAACGGCCCGTATACGCCTTGCTCGAAATTCAGGATGTTCCCGAAAAGCGGGTTCCATTCATACTCCGGCCCGCCCTCGTCCCCGGTCATGGTCCAGGTATTACCCCAGGCATCGGGGCCGCCCTCGTCCACGGCGTGGGCCGTCTTCCCGGCGTGGGCCGATGGGACAAACAGCGGGAGGAGGGCAATCAGGAAGAGCGTGCCGCGGAGTTTCCGCGCTCTCAGGGGGTGGCAGGCTGGGGGCGCCATGAAGAACTCCTGAAGCACCGCGACCGCGCGCGAAAGGGATGCGACCCGGAACGCGGCGTGCGGAATGGCTGGAACCTCAAGGGGATACCTGTTCAGGTATCGGCAGAATGATAACTCTCTTCGAATTGGACAAGCGGAAAGCTCAAGGAAGGAGCGCTACGGGATACCTGACAAAGTGCGTTCGCCAGAATTCCCCTACAGCATGGCATGAAACCCCGCCCGTTCTCCTTGGAGGACCTCGGCGGGTTCATCTTCCCGTGTGTGACGATCGACCCGGATCGAGCCCGGACCGGAGAGCAGGTAGTCCAGCCATTGCTGTACGACAGATGCTTCACCTGCGACAAGGGCCTCGACCCGTCCGTCGACGAGATTGCGCACCCAGCCGGAGAGGCCGAGCACGCGCGCCTGCTCCACCGCCTGCCAGCGGAAACCGACGCCCTGCACGCGGCCCTCGAAGAAGAAGCGTGTGACCCTCATTCCTGTTTCAGGTCCCTTGTCATCAGGTTCTCGACCTCCTCGCGCACCGGGCTGCCCTCGAAGAGCGCGCGGTGGACGGCTTCGGTGATCGGCATGCGGACGCCGTGGCGGCGGCCCAGTTCGGCGGCGGCGTGGGTCGTGCGCACGCCCTCGGCGACCATCGTCATCCCGGCCAGCACCTCGTCCAGGCTGCGGCCCTTGCCGACTTCCTCGCCCACGAAGCGGTTGCGGCTGTGGCGGCTCATGCAGGTGGTGATCAGGTCCCCCATGCCCGAGAGGCCGGCGAAGGTTTCCGGCCGTCCGCCCATGGCCACGCCCAGCCGCGAGATCTCGACCAGGCCGCGGGTGATCAGCGCGCCCTTGGTGTTGTCGCCGAAGCCCAGGCCGTCACACATGCCGCTGGCAATGGCGATCACGTTCTTCAGGCTTCCGCCCAGCTCGACGCCGACCAGGTCGTCGTTGGTGTATACGCGGAAGGTGGTTCCGGAAAAGGCCTGCTGGGCGCGCTCGGCCAGGGCCAGGTCCGGCCCGGCAATGGTTACCGTGGTCGGCAGGCCGCGAGCCACTTCCTCTGCATGGCTGGGTCCGCTCAGGCAGAGAATCGCCGCCGGGTCGTGTTTCGGAAGCACCTCCTCCGCCACCTGGCTCATGCGCAGCAGGCTGCCCTCTTCCACGCCCTTGGCCACGTCGACCAGCGGCGTTTGCGGCCGGATCCATTCCGCCGCCAGTCCCAGCGTCGCGCGAACCGCGTGGCTCGGAACAGCCAGGACGATGAGCTCGGCCCCGTCCAGTACTGCCCGCATGTCGTTCTGGATGCTCAGGTCCGGGGGCAGGGGCACTCCGGGCAGGACGGGATTCTCCCGCAGGCCCTCCTGGTAGCGCAGGGCCAGCGCCGCGTCGTACTCCCACATGCGCAGGCGGTGTCCGTTCTCGCGCAGAAGCAGCGCCAGGGCCGTGCCCCAGCTGCCGGCTCCGATGACGGCGACAGTCATTCCTTTTCCTCCTCGATGCGGATCCTCCTGCCGATGCGGCTCTCCTCGCCGCGACGGAAACGGGCAATGTTGGCGCGGTGTTTCAGCAGCAGGGTCAGGGGCAGGACAATGGCCAGCAGGGACGCGATCGGCCCCCGCGGAAAGAGCAGCAGGCTGGCCAGGCCGTAGGCTACTCCGCCGCTCAGCGAAGCGAGGAACATGAAACGTCCCACAAACAGCACCGGCAGGAAGACGCCCAGCGCCACCAGGGCCGACAAGGGCGTCAGCGCCAGGGTCACTCCGGCGGCGGTGGCCACTCCCTTGCCTCCGCGAAAGCCTGCGAAGAGCGGATAGAGATGGCCCAACAGGGCGGCCAGTCCGCCAAGGGCCGGGGCCAGCAGGGGATCCGTCTCGCTGCCGGGCAGGGACTGCCCGTAGGTCAGCCAGACGCCGATGGCTCCCTTCGCCGCGTCCAGCAGGATCACGAAAATGCCCCAGCGCCAGCCGATCAGCCGCGCCGCGTTGGTCGCCCCCAGGTTGCCGCTGCCGTAGCGCCGCAGGTCCACGCCCTTCAGCGCCCGGACAATCCACAAGCCCGTCGGCACCGAACCCACCAGATACGCCAAAGGCAGCAGCCACAGCAGTGCTGTCATTCAGGAAACCTTGTAAGAATAAGAGCTCGCACGGAGATCACAGAGAAGACGGAGACCGCAGGGAATTCAAAGAAGGTTTGTGATGCAGGCTTCGATCCGCTTTCCATTCAGCATTCAACTCTTCTTTGTGTTCTCCGTCTTCTCCGCGTCCTCCGTGCGAGTTCTTCCTAGGCCTTTTCCGCCTCGGGAGTCGGGACGGGGACGGGCGCCAGGCCGACGGCTTCGCGGACCTTGTTCTCGATCTCGGCGAAGAGGTCCGGACGCTCGACCAGCAGCTGTTTCACATTGTCGCGGCCCTGGCCGAGGCGCTCGCTGCCGAAGCTGAACCAGGTGCCGCTGCGGGTCAGGATGCCGTGCTCCAGGCCCAGGTCGATCACCTCGCCGGCGCGGCTGATGCCCTGGCCGAACATGATGTCGAACTCGACCACGCGGAAGGGGGGCGCCAGCTTGTTCTTGACCACCTTGACCTTGGTGCGGTTGCCCGTCGAATCCTGGCCGCTCTTGATGGTGCCGATGCGGCGAATGTCCATGCGCACACTGGAATAGAACTTGAGCGCGTTGCCGCCGGTGGTCGTTTCGGGGCTGCCGAACATCACGCCGATCTTCATGCGGATCTGGTTGATGAAGACCAGGCAGGTACGCGACTTGCTGACGCTGGCGGTCAGCTTGCGCATGGCCTGGCTCATCAGGCGGGCCTGGGTGCCCACATGGTAGTCGCCCATGTCCCCTTCGATCTCGGCCTTGGGCACCAGCGCTGCCACCGAGTCGACGACGACCACATCCAGGGCGTTGCTGCGGATCAGGCGGTCGGCGATTTCCAGGGCCTGCTCGCCGTAGGTCGGCTGGCTCACCAGCAGGTTGTCCGTGTCCACTCCCAGGTTGCGGGCGTAGATCGGGTCCAGGGCGTGCTCGGCGTCGATGAAGGCGCAGATGCCGCCGCGCTTCTGGGCCTCGGCCACCACGTGCAGCGTCAGCGTGGTCTTGCCGCTGGACTCGGGACCGAAGATCTCGACGATGCGCCCGCGGGGCACACCGCCCACGCCCAGGGCCAGGTCGAGCTGCAGCGATCCCGTGCCGATGCTCTCGATGTCGACGATCGCGCCCTCGTCCCCCAGGCGCATGATCGAGCCCTTGCCGAATTCCTTGTCGATCTGGCTCAGCGTGCTGTCCAGGTTCTTCAGGCGATCGTCCTTGCCGTTCTGCTTGGCGGCCATGTGCTGTACTCCCCTCTATGCGATTCGATTTCTTTCTGTCTCACATCATTTCTTCGTTGTCCCTCGGACGACTCTCTTCGCGAAGGACGCCAGATGCACGAGGCGGTATTCCGCGCCCCGTTCTTTCAGTCTGCTTTCGTAGAGCCCCCAGCCCTCGGGCCGGAACTCCAGCGCTCTCGGCGGCGCCTGCAGCCAGGCGGCGCAGAGCTCCGCCGAGCCCTGTTTCACCCGGCCGATGCTCACATGGGGCCGGTAGCGCCGCTTTTCCAGGGCCTGCCCCGCGCGGCGCAGGTCCCGCTGCAGAGCCTCGACCTGCTTTTGCAGAAGCCCTTCCGAGTCCTCGACACCCGTCCAGAGCACTCGCGGCTCGCGATCCGGACCGAACCAGCCGTTGCCGGCCAGCCTCAGTTTCGGCGCATGTGCCTCTGCGAGGCGATCCAACAGGGCCGGCAGGTCCCGGGCGGCGGCGGCATCTACCTCCCCGAGAAAGGCGCCGGTCAGGTGCAGGTTGCTTTCCGGGATCCAGCGCACCCGCTCGCGCCGCGAGCGCAGCAGCCCCTGGCACAGCATCAGTTCTTCGCGCACCTCCCGGGGCAAAGGCATGGCAACGAAGAGCCTCATTCTGCGATCGGTGACAATGTCTCAGGGGCCTGGGACATCTGGCGATAGAGCCAAGCCAGGGCCCGGCCGACGGCCCGCTGGCGGATCTGCTGCCGTGTTCCGTGGAAGCGGCAGGCCAGGGCCTCGACTCCCTGCGGGGAAGCCAGGCCGATGAAGGCCGTGCCGAGGGGCTTTTCCTCGCTGCCGCCGTCGGGCCCGGCAATGCCGCTGACGGAAAGACACCAGTCGGCGCCGCTTTCCCGGCGGCAGCCCTCGGCCATTTCGCGCACCACCTCGGCAGAGACGGCTCCATAGGCATCGAGGGTGGCTGCGGATACGCCGAGGCGGCGGCACTTCTCATCGTTGTCGTAGACGACCCAGGAACCGTGGAACACGGCCGAACTTCCCGGCCAGTCGGTGATCGCCGCGGCCAGCAGGCCCCCGGTGCAGGATTCGGCCAGGCTGATCCGCTGAGTGCGCCTTTTCAGCGCCTCGACCACCAGCTGGGCCACCGGTCTTTCGTCGCGGCAGAGCAGATCGTCCCCGAGCTGATCGGCAAGCGCCTGCGAGAGCACAGCCGGATCCTCCTTGCCGGGAAGTACCTTGACCAGCACTCCGTCGGGACTGGGATAGTAGCCCAGGTCGGCGGCGGCGAGATCCGGGTGCGCTTCCACGCGGCGCGCCACTTCCTGCTCGGGCAGCAGCCAGACGCGGGCGTAGAGCGCCTCCCCGGCGGGCGGCGCCTGCAGGTAGTCCGCCAGCCAGTCCTCCAGCCCGCCGTCGAGGATGGCGCGCATCTCTCCGGGAACTCCCGGCAGGGCCAGCCAGCTGCAGCGCTCATTGTAGAAGAAGAGGCCGTCCGCCGATCCGACGGGATTGGCAAAGTTCAGCCCCGGAGAGGGATGCAGGCTCTGGCCGGTGTGGCCATGGTCAGGATCCCGTCCCGCGGCCAGCAACCGGGCGCGGAAACGCTGGCGGTGTTCTTCGTCGTGCACCAGTTCCACGCCGAAAGCCCCGGCCAGCACATCGCGTGTGCGGTCGTCCCGGGTCGGTCCCAGGCCGCCCGTGCTGAGCGTCATCCAGCCCTCTTCGCGGCACAGCGGTTCCAGAGTGCGCGGCAGGTCCGGCACGACCCGCACCTCCTCGACGACCAGGCCGCGCCGCGAAAGGCGGGCGATCAGCTCGGCGGAGTTGCGGTCGACGCGCAGGCCCGAAAGCAGCTCGTCGCCAATGCAGACCACGCGCAGGCGCGGCGGTGCGGCGGGCAAAGAAGGCAAGGCGACGCGCGCGCGCGCCATCGGGTTCTGTATCACGCTCATGGCCTCAAGTTCGCAAATCCGGTTCTGCGGAAACAGCAGCGAAGAGGCACTTCGCTCACCGGGGCTTCTTGCTGTCCTCTTTTCCGGACGCCGGGGAGTCGCGGCCTTCCCCGCTCAGGTCGCGGGCGATCTCGCGGGCGGCTCGCAGGGCTTCCTGGCGCCGCGGCCTTCCCGGAGCCTGCTCGACAATACGCTGCAGATGCTCACGGCGTCGGGCCGCCCGGTCGCGGGCCTGCTGGCGGGCGAGGCTCAGCTGGGCGCGGTGGTCCGGGTAGCGGGCGATGTAGACGATCAGCGTGCTCACCGTCAACAGGGCGCTCAGCGCGAAGGCCAGGGTGAGGAAGTGATCCTGCCAGGGGTGGGTTGGCGGCAGCAGCCCCAGGTCCCCGCCCAGGTTGAGCAGCAAGAGGCAGCTGAGCAGGGTCAGGAACTGGACGACGGTCTTGACGCGCCCGACCATCGCCGGTCGAATGGCGATGCCGCGGGCATGGCTGATGCCGGAAATGGTGGCGATGAGGATTTCCGTTCCCACGATCACGAAGATCGCCACGCGCGCCAGGCCCGGATCGCTCATCGGCAGGTCACGGATCAGCAGAGCCAGAATCACGCTGACGCTGAGCAGCTTGTCCGCCAGCGGATCGGCCAGCCGGCCGAAGGGCGTCTGCTGCTCGAGCACGCGGGCCAGCCAGCCATCCAGCGCGTCGGAAAGCGCGGCCAGCACAAAGAGCGCGCTGGCCACCAGGTGCAGCCCGGGAAGCGGACTGAGGAAAAGGATCAGGAAGACCGGCACCAGGGCGAAACGGAAGAGAGTGATGATGTTGGGAAGCGTGTAGACTCCCGGATCCTTCCCTTTCAACTCTGGAGACTTCGCTTCCATCCTCCCCCACCCATCCTACACCCTGTCATCCCGTGGCTTGACCACGGGATCCTCGTCCGCGTCGAAGACCGCATCGCCGCCATTCATACCTACTCACACACACCCGCGGACCCTCCGGCCTGCGGCCCACGCAAAGGATTCCGTGGTCACGCCACGGAATGACAGCGGGGGGGGGATACTGGTGCGTCCGCCGCCGCCCCGGTGGCCATTCCGGTGCATCCGCCGCGGATCATCGTGACCGGTGTTGGTGGTTTCGCCGCCGCCCCGGACTGAAGCCCGGGGCCCACTCCACTAGCATGCCCTGCCCTGTCATCCCGTGGCTTGACCACGGGATCCTCGTCCGCGTCGAAGACCGCATCGCCGCCATTCATACCTACTCACACACACCCGCGAACCCTCCGGCCTGCGGCCCACGCAAAGGATTCCGTGGTCACGCCACGGAATGACAGCGGGGGGGATACTGGTGCATCCACCGCCGCCGCGGTGGCCATTCCGGTGCATCCGCCGCGGATCATCGTGACCGGTGTTGGTGGTTTCGCCGCCGCCCCGGACTGAAGCCCGGGGCTATCGTTGTTCGCCCTGCGGGCGGTGGATCTGGTTCATTGTACGGTAGTCGCAATGGGGCAAGGGCTCTGATTTCATGCTCTTTCCCCCTCCGTGTTCCCTGTCTTCTCCGCGCCCTCCGTGTGAGCTCTTCTATCCTTCCGGCCCCTGCAATTTTTCCCGGCCGTCGATGGCCCGCGAGAGGGTCAGCCGGTCGATGAAATCCAGGCTGCCGCCCATGGGCACGCCGCGGGCCAGGCGGCTGATCGCGATGTCGGCCCCGCGCAGGCGCTCGACCAGGTAGAGGGCCGTGGCGTCGCCCTCGACGGTGCCGTTGGTGGCCAGCAGCAGTTCGCGCACCGTGCCGCCCGCCACGCGCCGTTCCAGTTCGGCAATGCGCAGATCCCGCGGGCCGATGCCGTCCAGCGGGCTGAGCGCCCCGCCGAGAATGTGATACAGGCCCCGGTAGTCCCCCGAGCGCTCGACGGCCAGCAGGTCGGGCAGGCTTTCCACCACGCAGATCAGCCCCGCATCCCGCCGCGGATTGCTGCAGACGGCGCAGAGCTCCTCTTCGCTCAGGTTGCCGCAGTCCTTGCAGAAGCGGCATTCCTCGGCCAGGCGCTTGAGGGCGCCGGCCAGGGCGGCGGCCTCCTCGCGATGGCCCAGGCTGTGCAGGGCCAGGCGCAGGGCGGTCTTGCGGCCGATGCCCGGCAGGCGGGCGAATTCGGCGACGAGGGCTTCCATGGCCGGAGTCAAGAGGCTCACTCGATGATCCTTCCTTCCATGCGGCGCACCAGCTCGGCCAGGCCCGGGTGCTCCTTGTCCAGGGCCTTCAACCGGCCTTCCCCGCGCAGGTGGCGGGTGTCCTCCTGGATGAAGCGTTCGTCTTCGGCCAGCTCGCCGTCCTCGAAGGCCAGTTTCAGCCGCCGCCATTCCAGTTCTTCGGCGCAGACCGTTTCCAGGGCCAGCAGGTTGCGCTGCATCTGGCTGCGCGCCGCTTCGGAGGCGTAGCGCCCTTTGAGGCGCAGGCGATCCGGCTCCACGGCCACGGGCAGGAAGGCGTTGAAATTGCTGGCCAGCATGGAGAACTCGCGGGCCACCCGTTGTCTCACGCGGCGCCAGGCCTGCTTGACCTCGTCCAGGCTGCGCAGGGATGCGCCCTCTTCGACGGGGGCGGACATCTGCCGGGAAGCGGGCGCCCTTTGCGGAACCGGCGGCGCGCCCTCATGCACTTCGCCCGCGTCGGGAAGCTCCTCGGCCTGCAGCTGCTCCTGCTCCTGCAGATCCAGGGGGCGCAGGGGCGCGGCCTCGGCCGGAGGCTCTTCCTGTGCGGGGGATGGGGTCGAGGGAATCGGCTCAGCCCTGGGCGCGGGCGGCGGGACTAGGGCTTTTTTTTTTCGGTGTGCTGGCCCAGGCTGTCCTCGGGCAGGCCGGCCAGGCTGGAAAGCAGGTCCTGCACCTGCAGGCTGCGGCTCATGGAGGCCAGGCGCAGCAGGATCAGCTCGAAATTGAGCCGCGGCTGGCTGGCTCGCTTCAGGGAATCGATGCGGCCGCCGAGCAGGCTCAGCATGCGCAACAGATCGTCCTCCTCGAAGGAGCCGGCCAGGGGCGCCAGCTCCTCGAGCTGCTCCTGTGTTGTCTCACAGAGGCTGCCGTCGGGGGCGATCTTCAGGAGCATCAGCGTGCGCAGCCCGTCGGCGAGCTGCAGCAGGAACTCGCCCAGGTCGATGCCGGCGGCGGCCAGCATGCGCGCCTCGCGGAAGGTGGCGCCGCGGTCGCTGGCGGCAATGGCCTGGATCACGCGCAGCAGGATGCCGTCCTCGACCATGCCCAGGGCCTGGATCACGTCCTCGTGGATCACGCGGCCCTCCGAAAAGGAGATCACCTGGTCCAGCAGGGACTGGGCGTCGCGCATGCCGCCGTCGGCGCGGCGGGCGATCAGCTGCAGGGTGCGGGGCTCGATCTCCATGCCTTCCGCCGCGCAGACCGTTTCCAGGCTTTGGGTGATCTCGTCCAGGCTGAGGCGCTTGAAATCGAAGCGCTGGCAGCGGCTGAGCACCGTGGCCGGCACCTTGTGCAGTTCCGTGGTGGCAAAAAGGAAGACCGTGTTCGGCGGCGGCTCTTCAAGGGTCTTCAACAGGGCGTTGAAGGCGCTGGTCGAGAGCATGTGCACTTCATCGATGATGTAGACCTTCCAGCGGTGCTGGCTGGGACCGTACTTGACATTGCCGCGCAGGTCGCGGATGTCGTTGACGCTGTTGTTGGAGGCGCCGTCGATCTCGATGACGTCGAAATTGCTGCTATCGTCCATGTCGAGGCAGCTGGCACAAGTGCCGCAGGGCGTATCCGTCGGCCCCTGTTCACAATTGAGGCAGCGGGCCAGAATGCGGGCGATCGAGGTCTTGCCCACCCCGCGCGGACCGCTGAAGATATAGGCGTGGGCCACGCGCTCGCTGCGAATGGCGCTGGAAAGGGTACGGGTGACATGCTCCTGGCCGATCACATCGGCGAAGGTCTTGGGGCGCCACTTGCGGGCCAGCACGACATAGGGTTTGGTGGACATTCAGGCGCTCGCGGGTGTGGGGCGCGCGGCCCCGGTAGAGAAGCGGCCGCCTGCAGGTGACGGAGGATCGCGGCACAAGCCAGTATCGCTTACCGCTGCTACCTTCCGGTCCTGACGGGGTTTGGCAACCTGTCATTGCGCGCCCCCGCCACCTGCAGCCGGCCGGCTGCCGATCGAACGGTCGAGAAGGTAAGGAAGGGGGTGGACAGAAGGAAGGGCGTGGGGGCGGCCTCCGGGATCCTGTTGCCGCGCAGCTCGCTCAGTCTCGGTGGGGCAGCTCCATGCCGATGCCGACGCGAAAAGTCCGCCCGCCGCTCAGCAAGCCGCCCCGTTGATCAAAGATCAGCCTCGCGCGGCTGACGCGGATGTTCAGGTCGATGACGGTGTGCGGCGAGAGACGGAAGAACACACCGGCCGAGGCCCAGAACCCCATGCCCCTGGCCTTGTGCGTGGGCCCCGCCGTAACACTGCCATAGGCGGCTGAAACTCCCCCGGCCGCATAGGGAGACAGGTCTCCCGGCTGGAAGAAGAGCGAATAGACCCCCAGCGACAGGTCCGTGGTCGTTGCCTTGACAGGTTGCGAGAAGACCTTGTCGGACTTGCTCGAATGGCTGAGATCGAGGATCAGGCCCTGGCCCCGCGAAGTCCCCGTGAACAAGGTGAGCCCTGCCAGTCCCTGATCCTGCAGGGGATCCCAGTCCTGGTCAGGCATGGCCTTGAGGCCCAGCTGGGCCTGCAGCCGCAACTCGGCCCGAAGATCCGCCAGGCCGGTGGCGAGCAGGGCCATGAGGATCAGAAGAAGCCGTCTGGGAATACCCATTGCAGTTCCTGCGTCCATTTCAATCCGGTTATGCGGCAGGGTGAATCACAAGGTCTCGCCGCGAATCAGTCACGGGTTCAACAAAGGAATGTGCGGGGCAGGATGGATTGATTGCCGTCAAGCAGCAGGGTTTGCCTGACCGTACCTTTGAATAGCCTGCACCGGAATGCAGGGCGAGAGCAACCGCCTATTTGAGCAAGAGCAGCTTGCTCACCGCGCTCTGCCCTTCCGGTGTGCGAGCGCGCAGGAAGTAGACTCCGCTGGCCAGCTCGGACCCGTCGATGCCCAGGCGATGGCGTCCGGCGGCGAGGCTTTCCCCCGCGAGGATCTGCAGCACCTTGCGCCCCTGCAGGTTGAAGAGGACCGCGGTGACACGCGTCTCCTGGGGCAGGTCCAGGTCCAGGTGCGTGCTCGCGTTGAAGGGATTGGGATAGGGTGCCGAGAGCGCGAAGGCTTCGGGCAACACGCCTTCCCGTGCGTCGATGCCGGTGCTCGCCCGCGTGATACGAATTTCGCCGATGAGCCCGTTGGCCGAATCCTCGGCTCGTACGACCACATCCAGCGGCCCCTGGTCCAGGATCACGAGCCGTGCCCTCTCGCCGGACTCGCCCTGCACACTTTCCACCTGCAGGAGCGCAGGTTCCAGCGAGGTCCATTCGTATACGGGCGTCTGCAGGCCGAAGAGCGTTTCCGCGCGCAGGGTCGTAGCGAGACTGTCCGGCGCAAGCTCCAGCTGCACCTGGCCCGCCAGCGCATCGAAGCCGCGGTTGATGTAGACGCCTGGCGGCAGGCTCGAGAAGCCCTCGCTGCTGAAGGGCACCTGCAGGACATGCGGCACAGGATTCTCGAGAAGCGAGAGCGCCAGCTCGGCCTGTGGGTTGTTCCGGCTGGGACTCAGGTAGGCCAGGCGATAGAAGCTGTGGGCATAGTCCGCGATCTGCATCTGGATCCAGGCAAACATGGCGGGCAGCTCGGCGAAGTCGCCGTCGCTGAAGCCGGCCGATCCCAGTGCGGCCAGCACCTCCGTATCCGCCTCCTCGCCGACGGCGACGGTGAAAACCTGCCGTCCCTGAACGGCCGCCAGGGCCTGCTCGAAGCTGGCCGTTCCCTGCGTGTCCTCCCCGTCGCCCAGCAGCAGCAGCGAATGCTGGATCACGCCGCCGACCTCGTACTGGTCCTCCATCTGCTCGATCGCCTGGATCACGGCGCCGTAGAGGTTCGTGGTCGGCTCGCCCAGGGGAATCGCGACGATGGCGGCCAGCAGGGAGGTGCTGTCCGTGCTGTACTCGTGCCGCTGGATCACATCCTCGGCAAAGGTCCACAACGCGATCTCCTGCTCGCCGAAGCGCGAGCGCACGGCGGTTCGCGCCGCTTCCTTGACCTGCTCCAGGTTGAGCCCGATGGAAAAGCTGTTGTCCAGCATCAGCAGGGTGCGCTGGCGGAAGGGGAAAGATTCGGCGCGGCCGAACCAGGGCAGGGTCTCGCTGGGCGAGAGCGGGTTGCCGTTCTCCTCCGCCAGGAACTGCTCCAGGCCTTGCAGGAAGGGAATGCCGCGGCCGGCGGCGTCGCTCACGCGGAAGAGCAGGTTGACGAAACACGGGTGCACGGTGTCCGCCTGCACCTCGTGCAGCACCAGGCCCGGGCCGGTCAGGGAGAACAGGCCGCTGCTGTCGGCGTATACGGGTTCCGCGAAGTCCGGCCGCAGGTGCAGGCGGTAGCCGGGACCGGAGGGCAGCAGCCCGGGAAGCCAGGCCGCCTCTCCGGCAGAAGCCGGCACCTGCAGCACGGGTCCCAGATCGCTGCCGTTGTGTGACAGGCTCAGCACCAGCTCGCCGGGCAGGGTGGTTTCCCAGATCACGGAATTCGGCTGGTCCCAGGAGAATTGGGCACCCGACGCGGGTTCCAACAAAGTGATCGGATTGACAAGCTCGAAAAAGCCGGAACTATGGTCCTGGTATACGAAGCCCCCCGCTTCCACAATCGCTCGGACTCGAAATCCAGGCCCCAGGGGCAGCAGGGGCACCTGCCAATCGAAGGCGCCATCGTTGGGCGTGAAGGGCGTGATCTCCTGGATCGGCGTGGTGACCTGCAACAGGTCGAGGGCGACATTCTCGCCAATGGTGGCGGTCCACGTGACCGCGACCGTGTCTCCCGGCTGCAGGGCGGCTCCGGACGCGGGCGTGTGGACCAGCACCGGGTTCGCAAGCGTGAATGCGGGGCCCTGTGATTCATAGGCGACACCTTCCCATTCCGTCCGCAGCCGGATGTGGGCCTGTCCACCCAGCGGGAGCGGTGGAATCGACCACACGATCGACGGCTCGCCCTCCCAGTCCGTATGGATCACATGATTGAGGCTGTCCGCGATCCACAGCTCCACGGTCGTGGGGCTGGCAACCGTCCGGTTCCAGCTGATCGTCAGATCCGTGCCGATGGCCTGCTGGCTGCCGGGCGTGGGCAGAACGAGCAAGAACGGCGGGGTTACCGTGAAGGATTGGCTGCTTTCAACCATGAACTCGATGTCCTCGATGACTGCACGAAGATGCAGTCGGCATGAACTTCCTGCAGGTAGCATGGGTACCTGCCATGCCAGCATTTCAACGCCTGCCGGAGCCAAGCCTAGACTTTGGTGGAATTCCCCTGCGACCCGGATCTCGACCTCCAACTGCGTCGGGATCGTTGTGCTCCAGGTCGCAATCTGCTGAGAGCCTGCAGTCAACTCCCCACCTTCGTTGTGTGACTCAAGTGCAATTGGCGAGAGAACGTGGAGTACACCATTCGTCGATGCGTTGTAGACCGGGGGGTCCTGCATGTCGGAGACGACCAGGGTATACGGACCCGTTTCCATGACTGGAATCGGTAGTGTATATCTGGTAGGCTGCCCATTCGAGCTCTGCAGGTTCTCTGCCAGGACCACGGGTTCCGTTTGTCCATCGGCAACTAGAAGAACCTGCATCAGCGTCCCTCCTGGAGCGCACCATTCGACCTGCAAGGAGTCTCCCACCTGACAGGAAGCCCCCGGATCAGGCAAGAGGATTTCCAGGGGATTGGGGGCGTAGATTGCTCGCAGGCCCTGTAACTCAAAAGTGACAATGTCCGCAAAGGCATCCGCATTCAGGCGGCCGGTTGACATGGTATAGACCGACTGATTGTGCTCCTCACGCAGCCCATGAAACTGGTAGGTGCCGCCCAGATTCTCGTACCAGGCAATATCCGGGTAGTTAGGCATGCTGTGCGCATCATCCGTGATTCGGAGCACATCCAGATCCCCATCGGCATCGAAGTCTTCCAAAGCGCTGAAAGTGATGACCTCGCTTTCGAGGTCATAGTATTCCTCGAGTGTCGTATACCAGAAAACCTGGTTTCCCGTATTCTGGAAGAGATAGATTCCCGTATATCCCGGGTCCCCGCTCCAGTGGGCATTGACCAGGAAGTCCATATCCCCGTCCGGTTCCACGTCCCCGATATCCAAATCATCGTACAAGTCGGCAAACCATGTAGGGCTATCAATCGAAAGGGCGTTCCACGAAGTACCCACGCCATCCAGATTGCGCAGAGTATACAGACTCTCTTCATTGTAATCCGAATCAACGAAGACGATATCGACATCCTCATCCCCATCGAGGTCTGCGGCCTTCATGTCTGCACTGCATGTATAGCTGGAGTAGTCGTAGACGGCATGATAGATCCAGTCCTCGCCGAAGTCCACGTTCTCGAACCATGCGATCGTCCCCGTTCCATCGGATGACTGACAATCGGTGAAGGACTGGAACAGGATGTCCGGTAGATCGTCTCCGTTCATGTCCACGATAATCGGGCAGCAGACGGCATAGTGAGGAATCGGAACATTCAGGGGCTCTGCACTGAATTCCCCAGCTTCGTCCAACAGGTTGCGCAGCCAATAGATTCCGTCCGACCAATTCTCATGGATCACCAGGTCCGGCATCCCGTCTCCGTCCAGATCCCCTACGGATCCCCGTCCACCTCCGATCGGGTTCGTGATCGTGTTTGTGTTCCAAACACCTTCACCATTGTTCTCGATCCAGTGGATGCTGTCCTGTGCAAAAATGACCACATCGTGCAAGCCATCTTGATCCAGATCAGAGATCTCAGCTTCCTTCGGGTTTTGCACCGTTGCGATGATTTCGGATTCCCAGGTATACGGCCATTGGGCCTGGCAAATGGCAGTGAGGAGCAGGCAGATAAAAACACTTGTCACGGGAGTCATTGGTTACCCTCCGGGATTGGAGTACCATAAACATTCGCCAATGTAGATCATCCCGAACTGAGTAGCCTCCCCTTTTGAGAGGGCGGGATCCGCCAGCAGGAATGAAGGATCCTCGAAGCGAAAGCCACTCCAGCCGTGCCTGCGGAGAATGACCCTGAACGACCCATTCGAAGTGATTCTGCGACTTGAAAATCGAACACGGTGATGCAGACTGGCATGAGAGCCTGGAATGGGAGAAGGGAGTGGCTGCTTCAGGAATACCGAAAGCAGTTAGAAGGGCACACCTACACCGGCCCGAAGCATTAGGCCACCAGGCCTGACCTTTCTGCCGTAGAGCCTGATTTCTTGCGCCATGCTGTAGCGCACACAGGCGTTCAGCAGCAGCCCGGACAGCGGCTGTAGATGCAGGCCGGCCTCGCACCACACTCCCGGTGCAGAGCCACGGTCCTTCCCGGCGCTTCTACGGGAGGAAGGCCCCTGCCAGGCGAAGATGAGAACTCCGCCACCCGCCAGATAGAAGCTGCCGCTTGTGTCCTGATCGAGGGGTGCGTAGGCTCCAATGGCCACTTCCCGCGAGGAAGCCTTGTATCCGTCGTCGTAGGAGCTCAACAGCACTTGCAGCATCACGCCGATGGAAGCCGGCTCTTTTCTCGAATGAATGGAAACCCCGAGCATCCGCTGGGCATTCGTGGGACCCCACCCGTGCTTGTCGAGGCGTTTCGTGCCATATTGAAAAAGAACCCCGTTGTCGGCCTGTAACACGCTCCATGGCAGAGCGCAAGCCACCAGGCAACACAGCAGCCACCGCAGCATGTCCTTCCTCCTCGCGAGTCCTGAATTCCGTCTGAAGCTTGCCGGAGTCCCGCTGTATACGCTCCGGTACTGGAAGATATCTACTCCCATAGAAACCCCACTCCCGCCTTCAGGACCCACCCACCGGCATCGCCGTGCCAGTCCAGGATCTCGACCCGCGCCCGGCTCCAGTGCAGGCTGCCGCTGAAGAGAAAGGGTCCGGGCAGGCCCAGGTCGCAGCCCAGTTCCAGCCAGGGGCCGAGGCCGCTGCCGGGACGAGTCTGGTTGCGGCCATGCGAACGGTCTTCCTGCGTTTCGGCAAGCAGCAGGGCCAGGCCGACGGAGGCGTAGAGTTCTGCCGGCCCCTGTCGCAGGAAGGGCCACCAGGCGCCGATGGCCCATTCGCTGGTCTTTTCCGTCCAGCCGTCCCGTGTGCGGGATGCATTGCGGATCCAGGAGACCTGGATGCCGGCGGGGTCGCCCTCGCCCCTGGCGTGCAGCGAGAGGCATTGAGCCCCCTGCCAGGAATCCCGCCAGTCCGAAGAGCTCATCCGCTTCCCGCCCCACTCGAAGAGCACGGCCGCCGGGGCCTTCGCGGCGTGGATCACGGAAGGCGCAAGGGCGGGAAGCAGGAGGGCAAGGGCAAGCAGGAAGTGTCTCACAGCCTTCCCCTGGAGATCCACACGCATTCCAACGGCAATCGTATCACATCAGATCCTCAGGCCAAGGGCCAGGTAGAAGGCAAGGCCGCCGGCTTCGACCTCCATGTCCTCGAAGTCCACTTTCGCCTTACTGTAGCGGACACCGAGTCCGACTTCCAGCCGTTCGCCTATGTCATGGCTGGAAGCCAGTTCGGCCCAATAGCCCAGTGCAGCGTCACTGGCTCCTCCGGAGGAGTTGCCGATTTGAACGGCCAGATCCGCTTCGACGCGTGCCAGGCCCAACGCGAAGACCAGCAGGGACTGCTCCGTGATCACCCAGGGCCATGCCGGCCCCAGGGCCAGCTCCCGGGTCTCGCCGTGTACGCGGTACCCGTTCAATGACTCCTTGTCGCTGTTGAAGAGCACCTGGACCTGAACTCCGAGTCCCGCTCCCGCAGGCAGATGCAGGAGACTGAATCCGATGGCCTCCTGCTGATCGACTGGAAACCAGTGCTTCCGTTCAAGGGTCTGTTTTCCCAGGCGGAACTGCAGGGTCGTCTGTGCCAGCAGGGGAGCAAGCGGAAGGAGCAGGTACAGAACGGCCAACTGGAATGGGCGCAGCATACTGGATTCCTTGCCGAAATGGAGATTTCGTCGCGAACGTGAACTGTCGTTCAAACTGGAGATCGGGGCAGCCATGCCGGTTGATTTTCATCAAGGAGAAGCCGGGCGGGGCGAGTGATTCGTCCGGGGGATCCAGGGGCAGGCAAGAGAACCCGGCCGGCCTGTATTACACAGAGGACAGGCCGGCCGGGCATGGCATTCAGAAACCGTAGCCCAGGCCGGCCTTGAACATCAGGCCGCCGGCCTCTCCGTCCGTGTCGAAGAGCTCCACCGTGGCCTTGCTGTATCTCAGGCTGGCGTTGAGGGTCAGATGCTCGCCCAGCTTGAAGTTGCCGCCGCCTTCGGCCCAGAAGCCGGTCGCCGAATCATCGTCCTTGATCACGGCGAATCCGTTGGCACCTTCCAGCGTTGCCGCCACGAAGGCCAGGCCGCCTGCGCCGTACCATTCGGCCGAGGACGAAGAGCTGATGGGGATGTAGGCGCCCAGGGCCAGTTCCCCCGTCGAGCCGGTCACATCCACTCCCATCAGTTCGTCTTCCTTGGCGCTGACCAGGTACTGGGCGATGAAGCCGACAGAGCTTTGCTCGCCGATGGCGTGGAAGGCAAAGCCGAAGAGGCCCTGGCTTTCCAGGGGTTCCCAGTCATCCTTGTTCAGCGATTTCTGGCCCAGTTGCACCTGAATGCATCCCGCGGCATGGGCCTGCTGAAGCCCGAAGGCGCAGAGCAGCGCTCCGGCGATCACCAATGTTCTCATCCATACCTCCCAAAAGAAAAAGGACCAGCACCCACGTGCTGATCCTTTAAAAGTGACGGTTTGTTCACTTTCAGGAATTGACCCTTGTCAAATACTGACACAGGATCCCAGAGGAAATCACCCGCTCCCGTGGCGAAACCGGCAAGAACACATTCCGAACGACTCATCGGCATCGGCTCATGGCCGAAGGATCGAGGCGGAAGCCTTCATATTAGCTGGCTGAGGAAAGTGCGCGCGGGAACGATGCGGGGGCGATCCAAGGCAAGGCAATCGGCCTCCAGGTAGTCCAGGTCGAAGGCCGCCTGGAATGCCTTGACAGAGCCGATCTGTTTGGAGAAGTACTCCAGGTGCGGACTGAGCGCCGCCTTCCCGGAAAGCTTGACTTCCACCATGAACCAGGCCTCGCCGTCCCGTGATACAAGGAAGTCCACTTCGCGGCCTTCCTTGTCCCGCAGGTAATGCAGTGCGAAGTCGCCTTCTCCGCTGTCCGTCCAGTAGTGGCAGAACTTGAGCAGCGCCGAGGCGACCAGGTTTTCCGCCCTTGCACCCTCGTCCTGTACCTGGGACCAGTCCCACAGGTAGTACTTCGGCTCCTTGCGCAAGGCGCGTCTCACATTCCTGTGCCAGGGCCGGACCGTGAAGACCGTGAAGAGCTTCTCAAGCACGTCGCACCAGCGGCGGACACTGTCCACGGATGCGCGCAGATCGCGGGCCATGCCGCTGTAGTTGCAGGAAGCGCCGACCTGGGCACGCAGCAGGTTCGCCAGCACTTCCACCTGGCTCAGGTCGCGCACCTGGGTCAGGTCTCGCAGATCTTCCCGCAGCAGCTGCATGCGCCGTGTACGGCTCCAGTTGTTCCAGAAGCGGGTGTCCTGCTTGAGGAAGGGTTCCGGAAATCCCCCGAAGCGCAACAGGGCCGGCAGGAGATCGGCATCTCCTTGAATCGGTTCCTGCACCAGCGAGGTTGCCGTTGTGCTACGCAAGCACTCGGCAAGAGAAAGGGGATGCATGCGTCGGGCAAAATACCGGCCGACCAGGCTGTCTCCAGCGGAAGGATAGAGGTCCAGCCGCGCGCTACCCGTCACCAGGATCTTCAGCTCCCTTTCGTGCAGATCAAAGAGCCCTTTGAGAAGGTCCTTCCACTGGCTGTGCTTGTGCAACTCATCCAGCGCCAGATACCTTTCGCCAGCTGGCAGTCGATCCAGCCCCAGGCGCTGAACCAGCTTCGAGGGATCTGCGAGCAGGAGCTCGCGATCCGAAGGTGCGTCCCAATTCAAATAGAGGGTCCGCTCTGCCTCCTGCACCCATCTCCTGGCCAGAGTGGTTTTGCCTACCTGACGAGGTCCGGAAAGGAAGAGCATTTGACGAAAATTGTCAAAATGCTGATGAACTGACTGTAAATATTGTCTTTCCATATGACCATTTTCTTGCCGATCGTAAATTGGTCGCGACCATCTTACGATAGGCATGGTAAATGGTCAAGGAAATCGATTGCTCGACAGCACTTGCTGCAACCCTCGATCCACGCTGGACCTGTGACTTCAAGGCGCGGCTTTCGGGTGATTTCATCTAGAATTCAAACGGCCCGGAAACCTCTTCCGGGCCGCTTTCCGCGAAGCCTTCCAGTTGCCCTTCGCGTCTGCAGTCGATTCAGCTTAGGGTCTGTCACACAGCTCCTGGCAGCTTCGCCAGAGCCAGTCCCTGTGATCCATCCGCCTCCAGCCGCACAAGGTCCCCGTCAACGACTTTTCCCGCCAGCAGCAGCTCTGAGAGGGGCTCGAGCACTTCCGCGCGGATCACGCGCTTCAGGGGTCTCGCGCCCCAGGCGGGGTCGAAGCCCAGCTCGGCCAGGCGGTCGAGGGCTTCCGGCGAGGCCTCCAGCACCAGGCGGCGTTCGGCCAGCAGGTGGTCCAGCTGCTTCAGCTGAATGGCGACGATCTCGCGCAGTCGCTCCCTGTCCAGCTTGTGGAAGAGCACCTGGGCGTCGATGCGATTCAGGAATTCCGGGCTGAAGCGCTCGCGCAGGGCGGCGCGGCAGCGCTCGGCGATCTGCTCTTCGTCCTGAAGCTCGAGGATGTACTGCGAGCCGATGTTGCTGGTCAGGATCAGGATCGTGTGACGGAAGTCCACGGTGCGTCCGAGGCCGTCCGTGAGACGCCCGTCGTCGAGCACCTGCAGCAGGATGTTCTGCACCTCGCGGTGGGCCTTCTCGATCTCGTCGAGCAGCACCACGCTGTAGGGCCGGCGTCTCACGGCCTCGCTCAATTGGCCGCCCTCCTCGTGGCCCACATAGCCGGGAGGCGCGCCGATCAGCCGGCTGACACTGTGCTTTTCCATGTACTCGCTCATGTCGAGGCGCAAGAGGGCCCCTTCGTCGTCGAAGAGGAACTCGGCCAGGGCCCGGGCCAGCTCGGTCTTGCCCACGCCCGTCGGGCCCAGGAAGAGAAAGCTGCCGATGGGCCGCCTGGGGTCCTGCAGGCCGGCGCGCGCCGTGCGGATCGAGCGTGAGACAAGGCGCAGCGCTTCCTCCTGGCCGACCACGCGCTCGCGCAGGCGGTCCTCCATGGCCAGCAGGCGGGCGCTCTCCGTTTCCAGCATGCGTGAGACGGGAATCCCCGTCCAGCGCCCGACCACCTGGGCAATGTCCTCGGCGCCGACCTCCTCGCGCACCAGGGGCTCGTCGCCCTGGGCTTCAACAAGTTGCTGCTGGGCCTTCTCCAGTTCCTGCTGCAGGGCCGGCAGGCGGCCGTACTCCAGCTCGGCCACCTTGTCCAGCTCGTCGCGGCGACGGTGCAGCTCGGCCTGGCGGCGGGCCTCCTCCTGGCGCTCGCGCACATGGCGGATCGCCAGCACCAGTTCGCGCTGGTGCTGCCAGCGGCCGCGCAGGGCCTTGAGCTCTTCCTCCAGTTCCGCCAGTTCCTCTTTCAGCGCCGTGAGACGCTCGCGGACCTCCTTGCCGCTTTCGCGCTTCAGGGCTTCCTTCTCCACCAGCAGGCGGGTACGGATGCGCTCGCGGTCGTCGATTTCCGCGGGCAGACTCTCGATCTCGATCTTGATCCGGCTTGCCGCCTCGTCCACCAGGTCGATGGCCTTGTCCGGCAGGAAGCGTCCCGAGAGGTAGCGCTGGCTGAGCTTGACGGCCGCGCCGAGGGCCTCGTCGCGAATGCGGATGCCGTGATGCAACTCGTAGCGTTCGCGAAGGCCACGCAGGATCGCCAGGCTGTCCTCCGCCGAAGGCTCGGCGATGTGCACGGGCTGGAAGCGGCGCTCGAGGGCCTTGTCCTTCTCGATGTGCTTGCGGAACTCGTCCATCGTCGTCGCGCCGATGCAGCGCAAAAGGCCGCGGGCCAGGGCAGGCTTCAACATGTTGGCCGCGTCCTGCGCGCCCTCGGCGGCGCCGGCCCCGACCAGGGTGTGCAACTCGTCGATGAAGAGGATCAGCGCGCCCTCGGCGGCCTCGACTTCCTTGAGCACGGCCTTCAGCCGGTCCTCGAACTCGCCGCGGTACTTGGCTCCGGCTACCAGGGCCGCCAGGTCCAGGGCCAGCACGCGCTTGCCGGCCAGGCTCTCGGGCACATCTCCGGCGGCGATGCGCCCCGCGATGCCTTCGGCAATGGCCGTCTTGCCCACGCCGGGCTCGCCGATCAGCACCGGGTTGTTCTTGCTGCGGCGACTCAGGACCTGCAGCGTACGACGGATCTCGTCATCACGGCCGATCACGGGATCCAGCCTCCCGGCGGCCGCGTCCGCCGTCAGGTCCCGCGTATACTTGGCCAGGGCGCGGTACTTGTCCTCCGCCCCCTCGTCGGTGACACGCTGTCCGCCGCGGACCTCCTTCAGGGCATGCTCGAGGCGCTCCTGTGTCACACCGGCGGCCTTCAGCACTTCCCCCGCTGCGCTGCCGTCGAGCATCGCCAGCAGCAGGTGCTCGCTGGAAATGAACTCGTCCTTGAACCGCCCCGCCGTCCTCGCGGCCGAATCCAAGAGCCGCGTCAACTCGCGGGCCGGCAGGACTTCCCCGCCATAGACCTTGGGCAGCTTCCCGATGCGCTCATCCAGCTGGCGCGCGAAATGCTCTCCCTGCACGCCGACCTTGGCCAGCAGCGCCCCTGCCAGGCCGTCCTCTTCCTTCAGCAGAGCCTTCAGCAGGTGCAGGCTGTTGACCTCCTGCTGCTCGGCGGCCCGCACCAGGCCTTCCGCCTCCAGGAGGGCCTCGCGGGCCTTGAGGGTCAGTTTGTCGCTTCTCATCCTCGGAGTTCTCCTCTATAGGGTATGACCCCTGACAAGGCGGAAAACTGGTGGATTGCGGGGGAAGTTCCCGCAGCCCAATAGATGAGGCGTGCATCTTCAGCGATCAATGGCGACTACCGCCAGCAGTCTCTCCGGACCTGTCGCCGCCACATGGGAAAGGTTGCTCCATTCGGATACACTTGACAAAGGTCTTGGCTAGCGGGAACTCTTGTTGCTATTCTCCGAACACTGGTCGAACCGGGAGAATCCATGCGCATCCTGCTTCTCATCCTGCTTGCCCTGCCCGCCGCCTGGGGTGAGATTCGACATGTGCCGGAGGACCACGGGACGATTCAGGAGGCGATTGATGCAACCTCAGCCGGCGATACGGTTCAAGTAGCTCCCGGAACTTGGCACGAGAATCTCGTCTACCCCGCCCACGCAATCTGCCTTACATCGAATTTTTTATTCAGCCAGGATTCGCTGGACATTATCAACACGATTCTAGATGGGGATTCTCTGGCCACGGTAGTCACAATCCAAGGAACTCTTGACGGTCAAAGCATTCTTTGTGGATTCACGATTCAAAATGGACTGGGGTATTGGGAAGGCATCGGAATCGAAAGCATAGGGGGTGGTGTTCACATTCAAGGCGACGTGTCATTTTTGCTTCGGGATCTAGTTTTCAGGGATAATGTTAGCCCCTACCATGGTTCGGCAATTCGCAATTCGCCTCGCCTAGATAATCAATCACTTGTTCAGCTGCGGAACTTGAAATTCGAAGTAAATCCCATTGAAAGAGTGAGTACTAGCCGATATGCCCAAGTCCGTCTTGATACGGATGCTAGCATTCATGCCCAGCAACTCTACATCGACGGCGAGTTTGAATCTAAGCAAGGTCTGTATTTAACGTCTGGAGATAGCCTGGTCGTGAAGGATCTGTCCGTACGCAATTGCGACCTTATGTGGATAAGTCTTATCGCAGATTCAAATGTCTGCGTATCTGACTTTCAATTGTTGGATTGTAGAAATGTAGCTCCCGTGATTAAATGCCTATCAGGACGGCTTTCATGTAGTAATCTTCGATTCGAGGACAACTTTTGGATGAGTGAACACGCTTTCTATGGAGTTTGGCTTAATGGTGAGCTAGCAATTATCGATTCGATCCAATTTCTGAATAATAGAATGAATCTTGCTGATGGTGAATCATCCTCAACAATTGCGCGCATAGCAAGTTATAGTGAACGGGGTTCAGTCAGCAATATGATTATGCGCTACAACACTGTTGATGACAGTATTCCAGAAGGTGATAGTTATGGCGAATTGGCATGGCTTACTAGCGTCAACTTGCTGAACTCAGAATTCACGGACAATCACCTTCACCTCAATCCTTCCCAGAACGCATCCAGAGAAGGCGTTGAAGGTGGAATGGTAAAGGTGACTGTCCTGCTTCCGGAGGAGTATGTGATGCAGAATGTCCGCTTCGAGGACAATCTGGTGACAGACAGGCGCGACTTTTCAGTGCTTCCAGATGCATATTACCCTGGCATCTTTGGAAGATCATTGTACTTCATCGGAACAAATTCGGCAGACACATTGACAATACGAGATCTATACTTTAGAAACGAACGAAGCCCAAACATAGCACCTGAATACAGCACAACTGCCGGTTTAGCAGGAGTTGGTAACACCTTCTATCTGCAGGCGCATCCAAACGTGCAATGTCTGACAATGGAAAACATCAACATTATCGATTGCGATGACGGTGGTATGTATGTTGAATCAGGTGCATGGAATCAACGGTTGAGTGGTTTCCAGATTGTCAATGTCAATCGAATGGGTCTGCTATATGATGCATACAATGCTGACCAAGGCATTCATGAAATCTCGAATGGCTGGATCCACAACATTGTAGAGCAACTTGCATACATGCCATACCCATACATTTGGAGCATTCAACGTCCTGCAGTCATCACACAGGATGGTGACCATCTTCAATTATCAAATGTTACCATCACAGATTGCTTTACAAACTGCTTCATGATTACCAACGCTGAATGGAGGAATAGCATTTTCTCTGGAAATACCTATGACCACTTGTTCGTTCCATACTACGGTGATCTTGGCAGTTCATTCTCCTACTGCAACTTGCAAGAGGAGATGCCCGGAAGTTTCAATCAGTTAGATCAAGACCCACTTTTCGATGGGGCACAGCCTCCAATGCTCTCTCAGTCCTCTCCATGCATCGATGCTGGAAACCCTGATACTAGCTACAATGACTCGGAAGACCCTGGCAACCCGGGATTCGCACTTTGGCCAAGTCAGGGTGGCATTCGGTCAGATATGGGTGTCACGGGTGGCCCCAGGGCATTCTTACCCGAGGCGAGCATGGATATCGCACACCCGCGGGAAAGCGGTGGCAGTTTGGCTGGTGAGATTCGTCTTTCCCCGGCCTTTCCCAATCCCTTCAACTCATCTACTCGACTGCAGTTTGAACTACCTCATTCGGGCCCGCTATCTATTCGACTGTACAATGTCCGCGGACAACTTGTCCGCGTTGTCCTTGAGCAAGAGATGGCAGCTGGAATCCACGAACTGACTCTCCATGCTCAGGATCTGGCCAGCGGTGTATACTTTCTCCACTTCGACACACTGAAAGAGACGGCGGTGCAGAAAGTGCTGCATCTCAAGTAGTTGCCGGGCATTCAGCCAGGTTGACTCGGCAGCTGATGTTATCGATTCCAAAACCGCCGCCGTCCATCCTTCACCTTCCCTACTCCAGGGTAATCACCCTGTACATGCCGGAGCTGTTCTCCGCGGGCGGAGGCAGGAGCAGGCTGGTTTCGCTCTGCAGGCTCCATTGCACCCAGAGGGCGAAAGGGTCGCTGCGATACTCGACGCGGTAGGAGCTCGCGTTCTCGACCGCGTTCCAGTTGAGCTGCAGCAGTCCGTTGGGCAGACGGGAGATCTGCACTTGCGGCGCTTCGGGGGGCGCGGGCTGGGGCAGGCGGAAATCGAACCAGAGCGGCAGGTGATCCGAGGCGGCGGGGGTGTCGCCTTCCTGCAGCTGCCAGGCGCTGAGCAGGCTGTCGTCCAGGGCCGGCGTCCAGAGCACTCCGGCGCCGAGGGCCTCGAGCACGCTGGCCGTATACAAAATGTAATCCAGGCGTCCCGGCGGATAGCTGGAGAACTCGTTGAACCAGGTGAAGGCATCCGCGCGTGTGGCATGGCGCGGGATGGCGTCGGCCAGGGGGCTGCCGTCCCAGTCCGGCGGGCTGTCGGGGCCGTAGGAGCCGTTGTCGACGATGTCGCCCGTCAGCAGGGTCACGAGCTGCTGCCGCTCGCCGACCAGGTTGAAATCGCCCGCCAGCAGCATCGGAGTGTCCTCGGGCAGGTGGAGACGGCCGCCGGGTTCGCGGGCGTCCTTGAGGAACGCGACCAGGCCGTCGGCCTCGTCCTGGCGCTGGGCATCCGCCGAGCAGCAGCGCAGGTGGCAGGCCACCAGCAGCAGGCTGTCGCCCAGGGCGGCGGAAGCGTCGATCAGGGCCGCTGTCTCACGGTAGCCGGACTGTACTTCCCAGGCATTCCGGATCGGGAAGCGGCTGGCGATCACATTGCCGGCGTCCTCTTTGACCGCCTGCCAGCTGCCGCTTTCGGGCAGCAGCGTTTCCAGCCGGGTGGCTACCTGCGCCGCGCTCTGGTCCCAGACCTCGCAGAAGACAATCAGGTCGGGCTCGGCTGCCCGCAGGATGCGCTGGTAGACGGATGTGAGACCACTGTTGAAGAGGCTGCCGCTGAGCACATTCCAGCTCAGCAGGCGCACACCTTCCGCGGGGCGAGGCAGGCAGGCCGTCGGCAGCTCCGGCAGGCTGCCCGCGCCAAGGTCGAGACTCACGGACCCGCTGTCCGGCAGGCGGTCCCCTCCGTTCGTGTACACGACGGCGCGCACCGTATCCCACGGAAAGAGCGGGCTGCCCGTGGGCGTAGCGGCCAGGTCGAGGGCGATCTCGAAGAAGGACGAGGAATGGCTGGGCAACTGGCGCAGGCCGATGTCGTCGTGAAACACCGTACTCCCGCTGCCTCCCGCGCTGTAGACCGTGCCGCTGCGCGAGCCGAAGGTCCAGACCAGTTCGGCACCCAGGCCCTGTGTCGAGAGGCCGGTGGCCGGGTTGGCGTCCGTGTCCAGCACCAGGCGCAGGCTGTTGTCCTGCTGCAGCAGGAGCTCTTCGTCAAAGGAGAGCTTCAGCACCAGGGTCCATTCGTCGCGGACCGCCTGCAGGCTCGTCAGGTCGGGAAAGGCATCGCCGACGCCGTCCGTGGCCAGGACCGGCAACCCGGTCCATTCCGCATCGAGGCCGTCGATGGTGACTCGGGCCCACTCGGCGCGCAGCAGGGCAGGCAGGCAGATCAGGGAAAGCAGGAGCAGGTTCTTCATCTGCCAAGAATGGCATTCTCCGAAGGGGCGTCAAAGCAAAAAGACTCCTGCAGATTCCCGTATTCGGCGGAACCTGGGAAGTCGAGATCGAATTCGATCCCAGGTCGAAGCTCTCCCTTGCCAGTGGTATTTGTTAGAAAGGGGAGAGAAAATCGTGATGCCCCCTGCGCTTCCGGGTGTCATCTTGCGGAGCGAATGAACAGGAGGACCCGAGAATGAACACCCTGAACACCCTGGCCCTGGCCCTGGCCCTGTTGCTGCTGACGGGCCTGACGGAGAAAGCAATGACGAAAAACCTGGAATCGGCAACCTTCGGCGCCGGCTGTTTCTGGTGCGTGGAGGCGGTCTTCAGCGAGCTGAAGGGCGTGCACTCGGTGGTCTCCGGCTACAGCGGCGGCCACGATCCGGACCCCGACTACCGCGAAGTCTGCAGCGGGGAAAGCGGACACGCCGAAGTCTGCCAGATCACCTATGATCCCGGAGTGATCACCTTCGGCGAACTACTGGAAGTCTTCTGGCAGACACACGACCCGACGACCCTGAACCGCCAGGGCGCCGACCGCGGCACACAGTACCGTTCCGTGATCTTCTATCATGACGCGGAGCAGCAGCGCCAGGCGACGGAGTACAAAAAGCGCCTCGACGCCTCCGGCGCCTTCAACGACCCGATCGTCACCGAGATCAGCCCGTATACGGACTTCTACAAGGCCGAGCCCTACCACCAGGACTACTACGCCAACAACAGCCAGCAGGGCTACTGCCAGTTCGTGATCGTGCCCAAGCTCGAGAAGTTCCGCAAGGTCTTTGCGGAGAAGCTCAAGTAGGAGCTCACACGGAGGGCACGGAGGGGACAGAGAACACGGAGTTTTTAAGAACTCACGCGGAGACGCGGAGGCGTAGAAGGATTCCTCTTCGCGCCTCTGCGTCTCTGCGTGAGAACTCTTCTTTGAAACTCTCTGTGTTCTCCGTCTTCTCCGTGCCTCCGTGCGAGCTCTTCCGTCTTGCCAGTTTCAAGGGCTTTGGCTATTCTTGGTTTCCCGCCAGCAGTTGGTTGACTCCCTCTCCCCTTGTCTTTGCCTCTGGAGAGGTGCGCCATGTCTTTTCGAGTCCTGTTTCTATGCCTGATCCTGGCCGTTCGTTTGTCCCCGGCACAGAATCCGATCTCTCTGGCAGAGACCTTCTCGAACCGGGCCCTTTGCTCCTGTGATACGGGGATCGCCGTCGCCTTGGGCAGCCAGCTGCTGATCCTTGATCCGGTCGATACGGATGAGCTCCGGGTGCTGGGCCGGTTGCGCCTGGATGCCCAGGTGGAAAGCCTGGTTGGCAGGGGTAACACTGTATACGCGGGTTTGCGCAATGGCACTCTCTGCGTCATCGACGCGGAGGATCCGGCGGATCCACAGGTCGCCTTTTGTCAGACAACGGCCGCAACACCGCTCTCCATGCATGCCGCGGGAGACCTGCTGGCGCTCGCCGAAGGGGAAGGTGGCCTCGAATTCTACGATGTCTCCCAGGCCCTTTCCCCCTTGCTGCTGGCCCAGGTGCTTACGCCGAGTCCGGCCTACTCCGTCGCGTTGAGTGACACCCTGGCGATCGGCGGACTGGACGACGATGTGATCCTCTATGATCTGCGTTCACCTGCCTCTCCGCTTGCGCTTTCCGGGCATGCCCTTCCCTCTCCGGCACTTGCCCAAGTACTGGATGGAACTCGCGCCCTGCTGGCCTGCGGAAGCCAGGGGCTGCGGATCCTTGATTTCGCCGATCCGTTGGCACCGAGCCTGGGTCCGCCGACCACCTACGGCCCTTATGTGCACACAGTCGCCTTGCGGGACAGCCTGCTGCTCGTCGCCGGCATCGACTACGTGGACCTGCATCGCCTGGATCCCCTGCTGAGGCGCCTGGATCACTGGCCCAGCCTCTGGGGAACTCATGGCGGCGTGCTGACGGAAGAAGCCTGCTGGCTGGCCCAGGGCGAGAACGGCCTGCAGGTGCTGGCCTTGAGTGACACGGACACACTCAGCGCCGCCGCTCAGCTGGCCCTTCCGGACTGGGCCGGATCGCTGGCGAGGCAAGAGGATCGCCTGGCGATTCTCGATCCACTGATCGGCTTGTACTCAATGGACCTGCAGGATCCCGGCTTTCCGCTTCCCACTGCGCCCTATCTGCATCCAGGCACGATTCGCGCCTTCTGCCTGAATGAGCAGGGCGCCTGCCTGGCCCGCGCCGAGGGGCTGGAATGGATCAACTTCGACCCGCAGCTGCCGCCGACACAGGAAGAGAGCTGGGCAATCCCCTGCGAGGTTCGGCATCTCCACGCCGCAGGGGAGTTCACCCTGGCGGCCTGCACGGACGGATTGCTGAAGGTGATCCGCAGGGACCCGGAACCCGCCGTCGTCGACCAGCTTCCGACGCCGCAGAATGCCAGCGCGCTGGGCGCACTGGGCGAGCACACTTTTCTGGCGGATCACAGCGGAGGCCTACGACTCCTGTCCGTAGACGATAGCGGCGGTATCCAGGTCCTGGGCGAGTACACGGAACCGGGAGGCATCCAGGCGGCCACCGCCGCCGGGAGCCTGCTCGGACTCGCCGGTGGAGCTCCGGCAAGACTCCTGCTCCTTGAGTGGATGGGGTCGTTCTTCGTGGATAGAGGCGAGGTCGCCCTGGAGGACTCGGTCCTCTCCCTGGGGCTCGGAGAAGAAACACTCTGGGTTCTGTCGCACGATGGCGTGCTCAGCGTATACGACATCCAGGCACCCGGCCTGATCACATTCCTTGCCTCGACGCTGGTCGATCCGCAAAGCGAGTCGATCCTGGCCGTCGACGACCGGATCTACATAGGCGAGGCCCAGCGCGGGCTGCGGGCCTATGTATACAACCCGGAAACAGGAATCCGACGCGAGAAGGCCTTCCGTCCACAAGGCATGGAACTCCTTCCGCCCTGGCCGAACCCCTTCAATGGCCGTTTGAACTACAACATCCAGCTCCAGGCCGCGGGGCCGGTCCGCCTGCGCCTCTTCGACCTGCGCGGCGCGAGAGTGCTTGAGCGAAAGCTGGGGCGATTGGTTCCAGGGAGCCACACGGGAACCCTGGAGCTGCAGGGGCAGAGCGGTGGTCTCTACTTCCTGCAGCTGGAAACAGCCGCGGGCTTCAGCACACGAAAGGTGAGCTACATCCCTTGATGGAAGGGCTGGATTCAGAAGAAGAACTCACGCAGAGACGCAGAGGCGCTGGAAGAAGATTTTCTCTCCGCGCCTCCGCGTCTCTGCGTGAGAACTCTTCTCTATTGAATCTCCGTGTTCTCTGTATCCTCCGCGCCCTCCGTGCGAGCTCTTCTAAAGAATAACCCACCGACAAAAACCGGCCTTGTGTTCTTTCTGACGGGCGCGCTGAGCACAAGGAAAGTCACTCTCCTTCCCTGAGCCCTTTCGGTCCAGGGCCGGCGAGATCCTTGAGACGGTCCCGGTAGCGGCGGCTGGCAAGGACCTCGCGGCCGCCGCGCAGGCGCAGGAGCATGTCCCCGCGCCCGAGACTCTCGGCGGATTCGATGGCGTCCAGGCGGACCAGGGCCGAGCGGTGCACCCGGCGGAACTCGGCCGGATTGAGCCGTTCCTCGAGACCGCCCAGGCTGCTCCGCAGCAGGTGCTGCTCCTTCTCCGTATACAGGCGGACATAATTCCCGTCGGCCTGTGCCAGCAGCAGCCGCTCGCAGTCGATGAAACGGATCCTGCCGCGCCCGGGCAGGGCGATGCGCTGGATCCAGTCCAGTCCGCTTTCGTGTTCCAGCACCCGGATCATCCCCAGGACCTCCTGCAGGCCTGCCCCCTCCGCCGTCGCTCCCCGCGCCAGGCGGACCCGGGCCAGGGCCTGCAGCAGGCGCCGGCGGGTGTAGGGTTTGAGCAGGTAGTCGGTGGCGCAGAGATCGAAGGCCCGGACGGCGTGGCGATCGTGAGCCGTCACGAAGACCACCTGGGGCGCCTTCCCGCCAGCGCGGGCCAGTTGCTCCGCCAGTTCGATTCCGCTGGCGCCCGGCATGCGGATGTCCAGGAAGACCAGCTCCGGCGAATGCTGGCGCAGGGCCGCTTCGGCCTCCTCCGCCGAGCCGCACTCGCCGCAGAGGTCCAGGTCGGCCTCGAGGCGCAGCCAGTTGGAGAGCTTGCGGCGCGCCAGGGGCTCGTCGTCGACGATCAGGCAGCGCATGCGCCCGTCCGGACTCATGCCTCTTTCGCGGCGGTCCCGAGAACCATCTCCGCCAGCCATTCCTCGCCCTCCTTTTCGCTGCGCAGGGAAGCGCGCGGACCGTACTCCAGTTCCAGCCGCTGGCGCACGTTGGCCAGGCCCGTCCCGCGGCCGGCCGGCGTCGCGCGCCCTTCTTCCGGCAGGCTGTTGCGGATGCCGATGCGCAGGCCCGCGGAATCCGCCGTGACACAGAGCGCGATCCGCCCGGCGCCGCTCCGCTCGCTGATGCCGTGCACGAAGGCATTCTCCACCAGCGGCTGCAGGATCAGCCAGGGGACCTCCTCGTCCAGGCCTTCCGGATCCACCGCCCAGTCGACGCGCAGGCGGTCGGCAAAACGGACTTCCTCGATCTCCAGATAGGCGCGCGTATACTCCAGTTCGCGGCGCAGGGGAACGCGCGGCCGCTCCGCGTCCTCCAGCGCGAGCCTCAGGAAGCCCGCCAGGCGCTCGAGCATCTCGTCGGCGGCCACCGGATCCTCCTGCAGGAGGGCCGAGATCGAGTTCAGCGTGTTGAAGAGGAAATGGGGCTGCAGCTGCATGCGCAGTCCCTGCAGGCGCGCCTCGTCGAGGCGGTGCTGCAGCTCCGCCTCCCGCTGCTGCTGCGCCAGCACGCGGTGGAACATGCGCCGCGAAGTGATCGCTCCCAGGACGAGCAGATAGACCAGCAGGCCGCGGAAGAGACCGACTCCCTGCAGGTAGAACAACTCCAGGCTTTCGCGGGCCGGCTGCCAGAAGGCGCGCGGGTCCTCGACGATCCACCAGCGTTTCAACTGGATCACGAAGGTCAGAAGCAGCAGGGTCAGCGCGTAGACCGCCAGGGGCAGGAGCAGGGCCGCGAGGGCATGCAGCACGACCCGTCCGACACGACCTGTGGACGCAGCCTCCAGGCGCGGCAGCAGCAGCTCGAGCGCGCGATAGCCGCAGGCCCAGCCGATCCAGTAGAGTTCCACGTTCATCAGCTCGCCCAGGAAGGCCATGTCCCAGCCGCGCAGGCGGGAAACGGCCTCCCAGTAGAGCGGCGGCACCAGTCCCAGGAGCAGGGCCACGCCCAGCACCTTGTGGAAGGGGGTCAGGGGAACCGCCGTATACCCGGCGGCGTTGCCGTGTGACATGGCGCTCTACTTCAGCAGGAGGACCTTTCGGCGCGCCACCTGCGCGCCGCTCGCGAGCTCAAGGTAGTAGATGCCGGAGGACAGGCCCAGCCCCTCCAGCTGTCGACGGTGCCCTCCGGCGGGCAGGCCGCCCTCGAAGAGGCGCAGCACGCGGCGTCCGCGAATGTCGTACAGGTCCAGGCGGACCTTCCCGGGGCGCGCCAGGGAGAAATGCACGCCGGCGGAGGAATTGAAGGGATTGGGACGCACCGGCTCCAGGCGGAAACCGTCGGGCCTGGCTGCGGCGGACAGCGAAACGAGGGCGTTGCCTGTCACACGGAAGGACAAGGGCCCCTCTCCGGGGGGAGTGGTATGGAGCACGACCTCGGCATCCAGCGGGCCTTCCTCCGCGGGTCGCCAGACCAGGTCCAGTTCGCGCCTCTCGAAGGGAGCGACCGGAAAGGGGAATTCAGCGCGCACCTCCAGCCCTTCACCGCTGCCGTAGAAGACCTCCACCGAGTCGACGCTCTGTGTGACACTTCCCAGGCTCGACAGGGGCTGGGCGGCCTGTGTCGAGTCCCCCGCCGCGAGGGTCCCCAGCTGCAGATCCTCCCCAAGGCCGGAGAAGCCGCTCAGCGCGAAGGCGGGCAGAAGGGCCGCTCCCGGACCGCCGTATACTCCGGCGTCGCAGGCCAGGCTGCCGAGAGCGGGTGGAAGCGGCTCTCCGGGCAGGTCCGGATGCTCCGCGTCCTCGCAGGCGGAATCCGCGCCCAGATCGACGGCTGGCGAGGCGGGCAGGCTCAGCAGCCGGCCGCCGTCCTGGAAGAGCGGGGCCGCGTCCGTGTTCGGCCCGGACCAGCCGCCTTCGACCAGGTTGTACTCCCCCGTGATCCCGCTGCCGGGCCCGATGGCGCGCAGGGCGTGCAGCGAGGGGCTGCGTCCCGTGTTGGCCCAGACGATGTTGTGTCGCAGTAGCGCGCGGCAGTTCCAGGCAAGGACCGCGGCCCCGCTGCCGGACGGCGTCGAGCCCTGTCCCAGGCTGCGGTTGCCGATGAAGAGGTTGTGCTCGATGAGGCTCTCCTCCCCGTCGCCCCAGAGCAGCATCGCCCCGCCGCCGCCGTAGGCGTCGCTTTCGTTGTCCACGAAGATGTTGTGGCGGAAGATTCCTGCGCAGCCGTTGGTGACGATGCCGCCGCCGTAGTGCCCGCGGTTGCCGATCACCAGGTTGTGTTCGACGAGCGGCGCCCCGTCGCTGAACTGCATCGCCCCGCCGCCGTTGCAGAAGGTGGACCAGGCATCGCTCTGGATCACATTGTCACGGAAGATGTTCCAGCGCACGGTGGGCTCGCCGGCACGGGCGTATACGCCTCCGCCCTCGCGGCAGTTGGCGGTCATCCTCGTCCCCGCGCCTCCGGTGACGGTGAAGCCGACCAGCTCGGCCCCGTTGTCCTCGCCGGAAAGGAAACTGACCGTCGACTGGCTGTCCGGATCCGCCGCCTGGCTGCCGTCGAGCACCGTGTTCTCCAGATGCTCCAGGTCGCCGTCGAGCACGAAATGGCTTGCCAGCACCACGGCCTCGCCGCGAAAGCGCAGGGTTTCGTAGTAGTGCCCCGGGGCCACCAGCACCGTGTCTCCCGCCTGCGCCTGGTCGAGGGCGGCCTGCACGGTCGGCTCTTCGGCAGGCACCTGCCATTGCAGGGCGGAAGCCGGAAGGGCGGCGCCGAGGAGGATCAGAAGGGTCGAAGTGAGTGTCATGCGTACTCCGGATTGCGGGACCGGGCACTCGCCCGGTGCCGGAGACTAGGAAGGGCGCGGCAGGGACCGCCAGTTTTTTGGTGCGAACGGGATCCGGGACGGGACGAATGCGGACTCCGTCAAGCCTGCGCCCGATTCCCGATTGCCGAATGCCGCGGGCAATCCTAGCTTGCCCGCGGGTTCCAGTCAGGATCATTCATGCCATCCACCACCGATTCCGCCCCTTCACCGGGAAGCTCCCTTTCCGCCGGACACAGAGCATCCGGCCGCATCGGCTCCGCCCTGGCCCTGGCCTGTCTGCTCTTCGCCTGCGACTACAGCGACGAAGAGCCCTCCTTCGCCGGGCCTGCGGGGGATCCGCCTGTGGCGCGGCTCAGCATTGATCCTCCCTGCGGAGTACCGGGAACCCTCTTCAGCCTGGACGCCTCGGCCTCCAGCGATGACCTCACGGCCGACGAGGAGCTCCGGTTCCGATTCGACCTGGACGGCGACGGCAGCTGGGACACGCCCTGGGCTTCCGAAGCGGTCCATGCCTTCATGTGTGTGACACCGACGGAAAGCGCCCGACTGGCGGTCCGGGACGCCGGGGGCCAGGTCGGCGTGATGCACTTCGCACTTGGCCAGGCCGAGGTCCTGCCGGACCTGGAGCTGGAGCTGCTGCAAACGGGTCTGCTGCCCTTCAACGGGGATCCGCAAGGCTCTGCCGTCTTCGAGACCGCGATCCTCCTGCACAACCACGGCGCACTGGCGCGGAACACGCTTTCCCTGCCGTACGTGGATGTATACCGCAATGGCGGCGATGACCTGCTGGGACGCATTCCCTGCGTTGCAACACAGGGTCTACAGGAATGGCCAGGGCTGGTGCAGGCCGGGGGAAGCCGGGCCCTGCTCCTGCGCACGCAGGCCGACAACGGTGTGACACTTCCCTGCGTCGAAGGCCTTGCCTGGCGGCTGCCGCTGTTCCACGAAGGATGTCATACAGGCATCGAACTCGAGGGACAATGGGACATGCCCGCCGCCCCTCCCGCGCAGGGGCTGCAAATGGAGATCGGGAACCTCTCCTGGACCTACCCCACTCTCCACACGGGAAGCGCCTACGGTCTGCTGAGCGCGCAGATCCGGCTGCTCAACAACGGCCCTTCGCGGATCGAGGGCCTCTCCTTCCGCACGGCGAGGCTGTACCCCCGGGACGACTACGGGGCCGGCCGCAGCTTTCGCGTGATCCACGGCGAGGACCCCTTCAGCGGGGCGCTGGAACCGGGGGAGGAACGCCTGCTCGAGGTGCGAACGGCCGAGAGCCTCTTGCTGGATTTCGAATGCGAGCGGGACTGGCTGATCGAGATGCCCCTCTGGCAGGGCCATTGCAGCACGGAACGGCGGGTCGAAGGCATCGCCCTGGCGGGCAGCAGCGCCGCCCTGCAGGTGGATGTGCTGCAAACGCGCCTGATGCTTTCGCCCTCCTCCGCTTTTCTCATCGAGCTGGACCTGGTCCTGGAAAATCCGCTGAACGAGGAACTGGACGCCCTGCAGCTGATGGCCTTCCTGGATGCCGAAGGAGTCCCCGACTGGGAAACGTCCTTGCTGCTTTCCAGGCCCGATGGCACACGGCCCTCCTTGATGGGGGGCCAACGGGACACCTTGCGCCTGCACAGCGAAACCTTCCAAGCGAGCGTCGATTCGCACGATGTGCTCTCGCTGAGACTCTGGGGCCTGCATCGTGGCTGCCCGCTGGACCTGCAGGGAGCGGAACCCATGCAGTTGTCCTTCGTGGGCTACGGAGGCGAAACCCCCGACGAGGCCGTCTGGATCCAGCCCTTCGACGAGCCGAGCGGGTGGCCGCAGCAGAGCTACTTCACTCTGCTGGGAAACACCTTCTCGTTCCACAATTTCTTCGAGAACGCTTCCGGCTTCCCGCCTTGCTGCGGCAGCGATTCGACCTGCGAATGGGAGTATCAGTATACGGCGGGAAAGGATGTCTTCTACCGCTTCGAACTCTCCCGGCACCAGCATCTGGCCATCGAGCTTCGCTCGCATCAACAGGAGTTCTTTCCCGTGGGAGTACTGATGGACAGCCTGGGCACCGTCTTCCGCAGCTTCATCGGGAGCACCGAACTGCTCTATCCGGAAGCCGGCAGGTACCTGATCGGCGTCGACGGCACGACCGGCACCTACCACTGCACGAGCAGCAACGGTTCCGTCTACGAAGAGAACTACCTCGCTTCGGGACCATTCAACCTGACCTTCCGGCCGGCAATCCCCATCGTCGCCCCTTGAAGCAAAAGGCCTCACGCAGAGACGCAGAGGCGCGGAAAGAGGTTCTTCTCTCCGCGCCTCCGCGTCTCTGCGTGAGAACTCTTCTCTTAGAAACTCTCCGTGTTTTCCGTCTTCCCCGTGCGCACCGTGCGAATTCTTACTCTTCCCGCATCGCCAGCACCACCCAGGCCTTGCCATACCCCAGGCGCCGGGCCCGGTGCTTTAAGCGCTCAGCCGCCTCCCTGGCGGCGAAGAAGCCGACGCGGATCTTGTAGTTGGGAGCATCCCAGACCATTTCCACCGGGTGATCCGGAAAGAGCAGCAGGGCCTGGGCCTGCACTTCCTGGGCCGCTTCCAGCTTGCGCCCGGAATGGATCTGCACCTGGAAGCCCTCGCGGGGCAGGGCGTTGGGCTGCTCCTGGTTGAGGGAGTCCGGCATAGCGGCCAGGGTGTCGGCGGGAAGCGCTTGCCCGACCGGGGCATGACTCTCCCGCAAGGGGAGCAGGATCTCGTCTTCCGGCAGCAGCAGCGGATCATAGTCCTCCACCGGCGCCTGGGCCAGGCTGTCGGCGGGCGGCTGGGCATCCGGGTCCGGCGGCACGGCAGGAGTCATGCAGCTGGCAAGGAAAAGCAGCAGAAGGAAGACAAAAGCGGGAAGGCGATGCATGGGAATCCAATCCATCTTCAGGGTTCAGTAACAGTTCTGGAAGGTAGGATTCTCCCGTCTGTGCTACAGGCAGATGCCGGACAATGCGCCGGGAACCACCACCAGGATTCCACTAAACGCCCCCACCAGGGGGCGACAGACCGATAGCCCCGGCTTCAGTCCGGGGCGGCGTAGGATCAGGACGCCACGGTACCGATGCGGCGCAAGGTCGGGGCACCATGTTGCCGGTGCCGCACCGCCGTTGCGGATGAATCGTCACCGTGTGGGCAAACCGCCGTCGTGGGGCGAACCGACGCCGTGGTGCGAATCACCATCGCGGGTGCGAACCGCCATCGCGGGGACGAACCGCCGCCGTGTGGGCAAACCGACGCCGTGGTGCGAATCACCATCGCGGGCCGAATCACCACCGCGTTGGCGAACCGCAATCGCGGGGCGAACCGACGTTGCGAATGAACCGCCACCGCGTGGAGGAACCGCCGCCGTGGGGCGAACCGCAATCGCGGGACGAACCGCCGTTGCGGATGAACCGTCACCGCGTTGGCGAACCGCCGCCGTGGGGCGAATCACCATCGCGGGTGCGAACCGCCATCGCGGGGACGAACCGCCGCCGTGGGGCGAACCGCAATCGCGGGACGAACCGCTGTTGCGGATGAACCGCCGTCGTGTGGGCGAATCACCATCGCGGGGGCGAACCGCCGCCGTGGTGCGAACCGTCGCCCCGGACTGAAGCCCGGGGCTATCGTTCCTGCCCCCTGCGGGAGCAATTATCCGAAGCGGACATTCCTCGATTGGATAGCATGGGTCGCATTGGCCGCAGGCCCGCGCCGAAGGAATCCCAGAGAACCACCTCACAATCGAACCATCACCAGCATTCCAATAATCGCCCCCACCAGGGGGCGACAGACCGATAGCCCCGGGCTTCAGTCCGGGGCGGCGTAGGATCAGGACGCCACGGTACCGATGCGGCGTAAGGTCGGGGCACCATTTTGCCGGTGCCGAACCGACGTTGCGAATGAACCGCCACCGCGTGGAGGAACCACCATCGCGGGGGCGAACCGCAATCGCGGGGGCGAACCGACGCCGTCGGGGCGAACCGCAATCGCAGGGCGAACCGCCGCCGTGGTGCGAACCGCAATCGCGGGGGCGAACCGCCGCCGTGGTGCGAACCGTCGCCCCGGACTGAAGCCCGGGGCGGCGTAGGATCAGGGCGATTTGATGCCGGGGGCGGTGTGTAGTCGGGATACCATGTTACCGGGGCGGCGTATCCATGGCCACAATGCCGGGTAATTTTCATTTGGGGTTCGTTCGGTATTGCCAGATCGGCGAATCCCAGGCCGCAGGGCGCGGGTGTGCCCTCGATCAGGGTTCGACGACCTTCGCGCCGCCGGGAGGGCACCAGCCCTCGCGGCCATCGGGCAGGCGCAGGCTGAGCCATTCGCCGCTGCGGCGATCGACGGCCAGCGTGGTGCCCTCGTGCAGGTCGAAGAGGGCCTCGGCATCGACCAGCGGAGCCCCCAGCAGGGTGACCTGGGGAGCCACGATCACCGCTTCGCGGTTCTGCTCGCGCACGCGGACCTGCAGGGCCAGCAGAAGCAGCAGCAGCAAGCCCAGCGAAGCTCCGGTCCAGGTCCCCGCCAGCAGGATCGGCCGGGAGCTGAAGCTCAGCCTGGCCAGGCGCAGGCTCAGGCAAAGGGAGGCCAGCGCCACCGCCAGCAGCAGGCCGAGAGCCAGCATGTTCGGCGGCAGGCTCCACAGCAGGCGATCCAGGGCGTCCCAGAGGGCCAGCCGCGGAGCCGGTTCCAGGCGATCTTCCTGCAGGCCGGCGGCGATCTCCAGGTTCTTGCGCACATCGCGGTCAAAGGGGGCATGGAGCGCGGCTCGCTTCCACCACCAGACCGCCTCGCCCAGTTCTCCCTGGCGGAATCGGGCATTGCCCAGGTTGTAATAGAGCTCCAGGCCGGCGTAGCCCTCGTCGACCAGACCTTCCCAGGCGGCAATCGCGCCGTCATAGTCCCCGGCGGAATAGGCCTGGTTGCCGGCCTCGAAGTCCTCCGCGGCGATAGCGCGGAAAACGCTGAGCAGCAGCAAGATCCCCGTGAAGAAGGTTCTCATGCCTTCCTCCCTTCCAGCGCGGCCCGCAACTGTCCCAGCAGCCCGAGCGCCTGCTCGGGCAGCTGCTCGCTGCCGTCGGCGGACCCGGCGAAACGGGCCAGGTCGAGGCGCTTGCTGAAGTCCAGCAACTCCTCGGCCAGGGCGCTCTCCAGCTGCCCCTGGCCCTGCAGTTCGCGGGTCACTTCGGCCAGGATCAACCCGCCGCGTTCCCGCCCCAGGCGATCGGCCAGGTAGCCCAGCAGGGCCTCGTCGAGCAGTCGCAGCCCCTCTTCGCGCTGCCCGCCGGCAAGGGCCTTCTGCGCCGCCTGCAGGCGACGCTTCGCCAGCTTCCCTGCCTCGCGATAGCGGCGGGCCTGCGGGTCCGCCTCATGGGCCTGGCGCCTGCGGCCGGCAACATGCGCCAGCGCGGGCAGGAGCACCAGCCCGGCCAGCGAAGCGCGCCAGGGGAGGCTGCGGTGCAGGGGCGCCCGCAGCGCCTCGAGCTGCTCCGGAGCATCCAGGATGTGGCGAATGTCCTCGCCGTAGCTGGTCACGCCCCGGGCGCGGCCGATGGGGGCCAGGCCCTCCACGGCGCTGGCTTCGCCGGGCAGGACCTTGATCTCCCAGGGGCCGGCCTGCAGGATGCGGTACTGGTCGGCCTGCGGATCAAAGACCGGCAGCCGCAGGGCGCCGATCTGCTGCCGGCCGGACTCGCGGGCCACGATCAGCGTCTGCTGGCTGCGGCGACCGGCAATCTTTCCCCTGCGATTGATCTCTGTTTCCTGCTGCGTATCATAGAGTTCCAGGCCATCGCTGAGCTGCGGCTCCAGCAGCGGAAGCAGGTCCAGGTTTCCCTCGCCCTTCAGCAGCACTTGCAGGGTGATGGCCTCGCCGGCCTTCAGTTCCAGCTTGTCCGGCGAGGCCTGCAGTTCGTAGCGACCGACCACTCCGCTGAATCCCTCCGGAGCGCCGGACGGCAGGGGCTGCACCTGCAATACCTGCTCTTCGGTGGCGAGCTGCAGCTGGCGGGATCGGTTGAAGGGGTCATTGCTGAAGAAATCGTCGAAGAGGCTTCTCCGCTGCCGCCGGCTGTTGTCCGGCAGGCGGAAAGTGCCCGTGACGGAGGGCAGCCGCAGTTCGCCCTCCCTGGTCGGGAAGAGGGCGATCTCCTTGAGCACCGCCACGTTCCAGTCCTCGCCCAGGTAGCGTTCCGTGCTCCCGCGCGGATTGCTGATCTCCTGCAACGGCTCGGCCAGGAAGCCGGAGCTGGAAGTGAGCGGGCCGACATCGTAGCCGCTGATGCGGGTGTTGTAGTAGATCTTGAAGCGCAGCAGCACCATTTCCCCGACGACGGGACGATCGGTGCTCAGTTCGGCCACGAAGTGCAGGTCCTGCCCGCTGGCGGAAGGGCCTTTGTACTCGACCGTGCGGGCCTGGCTGCGGTAGGTGCGGCCACCATACTTCAGGCTCGCGGAGTCAATGCGCAACCGGCCCCTGGACTGGGGCGCCAGCAGAAAGGTCCAGCTGTACTCGTAGCTGGCGCGGCCATTGTCGATGCTCAGGCTGCTGCCGGTGGCGGGGCCGCTCAGAACGCGGAAGCCCTTGAAGTCCGGAAAGTCGGGGCGCAGGTTCTGCGGCAGGCGCTCGTCGCTGGAAAGCACGAAGCGGGCCTCGAAATGGCTGCCCTGCCGTTGCAGCTCCAGCTGGAATTCCACGGCGGCGAGGGCCTGCCCCGCGAAAAGCAACACCATGAGCAGCAAGGAGATGAAGACTCTGTCTCTCACCAGTCCTTCTCCACCTTGCGCTTGGATGCGGGCAGTTTCTCGAGCTGCTTTTCCAGGGCTTCCTTTTCCTGGGCCTCGACCGCGCGCAGGATCTGCTCCAGCTGTTCCGGGCTGACCGGCTTCACCGCGGAGGAATCCCCCAGGGCCGTGGTGCTGTCGGGATTCATCGGCTGGGGCTGCTCCTGCTGTCCTGGCTGATCCTCTTGGGAATCATCGCCTTCACCCTGATCATCCTGCTGCTGCTCGTCCTGCGAAGGCTCCTGCTGCTCCTGGGAGTCCTGCGGCTGCTCCTGCGAATTTTGATCCTGGTCTCCCTGGTCCTGCTGCTGGTCCGAGTCCTGCTCTTCCTGCGGCTCCTGCTCGTCGGAACTCTCGCCGTCCTCGCCCTGCTGCTGCTCTTGCTGCTCCTGCTGCTGCAACTGCCTCAGCGCCAGTTCCAGGTTGTGGCGCGCCTCCTCAAGGGCGGGATCCCGTTTCAGGGCTTCGATATAGCTCTCGACGGCGGCCTGCGGGTCCTGCAGCGCCAGCTGGCTGTTGCCCAGGTTGTACCAGGACTGGGGCGCCAGGTCCGGGTCCCCGCTTTCGGCGGCCATGCGGAAGCGGTTGGCCGCGCCCTCGAAATCCTCCTGCCGATACTGGCTGGCTCCCAGGTTGAAGAGCGCCTCGGCGTCCCCGGGGGTCGTGGCCAGGGCTTCCGCGCTGCGCTCCTCGCTGCGCTCGAAGTCGCCCTGGCGGTAGGCCTGCACCCCCTCGCGGAGCAGCTGCTCCCGCTCGCCGGCAAAGCCCAGCGTTCCCCAGCACAGCAGGCACGTGATCAACAAACAAAGTCGATTCATTGCTAGAACCCCTTGCTGTTCATTGATTTCAACTTGGATGCTGGCGCAATCGCCTGCCCCAGCAGCAACACGAGTAGCGCCGCCGCGGCGAACCACTGGTAGCGGTGCTCCCAGCCCGCATAGAGCAGGCTGCCCAGCTCCTGCTTGTCCATCTGGTCGATGCTGTCGCGAATGCGGATCAGCTCTTCCCCGCCGGCGCTGCTGCGATAGTACTCGCCTCCGCCCAGTGTGCTCAGGCGGACCAGCAGCTCCTCGTTCAGCCGCGAGAGCACGATGCTCCCCTGGCGATCGCTCTTCCAGTTGCCGGGTCGTTCAGGGTCCGGCACCGGCGCTCCTTCCGGACTGGCCATGCCGACAGCGAAGATGCGCACGCCGGCCTGCTTTGCCCGTTCGGCGGCTTCTTCCCATTGCCCCTCAAAGTCTTCGCCGTCCGAGAGCACCACCAGCACGCGGTGCTGCCCTTCGGCGCTTTCGCCGCTTTCCTCGAAGAGCCTGAGCGCGCTCTCGATGGGCGCCGCCAGGTTCGTCCCCGGCCGGGGAATCAGTCCCGGGCGCAGCAGGTCGACGAGCAGGTTGACCATGGTGTAGTCCGCCGTCAGCGGGTTCTGCTCGAAGGCCGCTCCGGCAAAGGGCACCAGGGCCACCCGGTCGCCCTTGAGGGTGCGCAGCAGCTGGCGGATGCTGAAGCGCGCCCGCGCCATGCGGTCGGGAGCCAGGTCCTGGGCCGCCATCGACTGGCTGACATCGACAGCCAGCACCACGTCGACGCCCATCCGTTCGACTTCCACGGTCTTCGTGCCGATCTGCGGACCGGCCAGGGCCAGGATGCCCAGCCCCAGGCCCAGGCAGAACAGCAGGCCGCGCAGCACGCCGCGGGCGGCGCTGTAGCCCGGCAGCATGGCCGAAAGCACCTGCCAGTCGCCGTGGGCGCCCAGGCGCCGCCGTCCGCGCAGGGCCTGGCGCACCAGGGCCCAGCCGAGCAGCGGCAGGCCCCAGAGCAGATGCAGCAGCAGCGGAAACTCGAAGCGGATCACGCGGGCCACCTCCGCCACCAGAGACCCAGCAGCTGCCCCAGCAGCAGGCTGCAAAGGGCCGGAGCCAGCAGCCAGCGGAAGCGCTCCTCGACCAGGTTGAACTCGCGCACCTGGATCTCGGCCCGTTCCAGGCGGTCGATCTCTCCGTAGATCTGCTTCAGTTCTTCCACGTCCCGGGCGCGAAAGTATTGACCGCCAGTACTTTCGGCGATCTCGCGCAGCAGGGGCTCGTCGATCTTGACTTCCACCTGCTGCATCTGGATGCGGCCGAACATGTTGCGCACCGGGTAGGGCGCCATGCCCTCCGTGCCCACGCCGATGGTGTAGATGCGCACGCCCATCGACTTCGCCAGGTCGCGAGCCGTCAGCGGATCGATGCCGCGGTTGTTCTCTCCATCGGTCAACAAGATCATCGCCCGGCTGTCGGCGGGGCTTTCCTTGAGCCGGTTGAGGCCGGTGGCGATGGCCAGGCCGATGGCCGTGCCGTCCTCGACCAGGCCGGTCTCGACACGTTCGATCAGGCCGTCCAGAATGCGGTGATCCAGGGTCAGCGGGCACTGGGTGATCGCCTCGCCCCCGAAGATCACCAGGCCCAGCCGGTCGCCGGCGCGCTGGATGACGAAGTCGCGGGCCACGGCCTTGGCCGCCTGCAGGCGATCGGGCTGCAGGTCCTGGGCCAGCATGCTGCCGCTGATGTCCAGGCAGAGCAGCAGGTCGACGGCTTCCTTGTCCAGCTCCCGCTCCTCGGACTGCGCCTGCGGGCGCGTCAGGGCCAGCACCAGCAGCAGCAGTCCCAGGCCGCCCAGAACCGGCGGCGCGTGGGCCTTCACCTTCTGCCAGGCGCCCTGGCGCGCGGCCCAGGCCGCTCCGCGGCTGTAGCGGAAGACGACCGTGCGCTGCCGGCGGCGCTGCCGGACCCACAGCGCCAGCGCCAGCAAAGGCAGCAGCGCCAGGAGCCACAAAGGACTGGCCAGCATCATGTTCCTGCCTCCGGCGAGGGCTGCAGCCGGGGACGCGCCTTTTCGCCCCAGCTTCGCAGGGCGGCCAGCAATTCGCCATGCCGTTCCAGGGGCGGTTCATGGCGGGCGTAGATCACGAGTTCGCAGAGGTCCAGCCAGCGCAGCAGGTCCCGGGCGCTCGCTTCGTCCAGCGGCGAGGTCGGCAGGGCCTCTTCGACTTCCCCGCGGCTCATTTCGCGCCAGGGCTTTCCGCTGCAGTCTTCCAGCAGGCCGCGGGCGCAGAGGCTCAGCTCGGCGTAGTAGTCGACCAGTTCGCCGCGCCGCCAGCGCTCCTCGCGACCGATGCGCGCCAGCTCCTTCGTGAAGACTTCCCAGGGATCCGGCGAGGGAGGCGGGGCCGCTGCGGGAGCGGCAGGACGGCGACGCCACAGGCGACGGGCCAGCAGGGCCACCAGGACCAGCCCCAGCAGGGCCAGCAACCAGGGCAGCAGATCCATCGGCCCCAGGGGCACCTCGCGGGGATCGCGGATGTCGCGCGGGGCCAGGCTGTCCGGGGCGGCCTCAACGGGCAGAACACTGCGAATGCGGATGCGCAGGGAATCGCTGGCCAGGCGCAGGGGCCCTCCTTCGTCCTGGACAAGGACCTCCAGCGGCGCGATCGATACCTCGCCCGTTTCGTAGACCGCCGCGGGCCAGCGCTTCTGCAGCAGGCCGGCGCGCAGGGTATCGACGCGCCCTTCGCCCAGCAGGACGAGGGGACGCAGGCTTTGTTCGTCGGGAGGGATCCATTCGACGGCCAGGGCGGGATCGTGCTCCACCTGCAGGACCAGCTCGAAGGGGTCCCCCAGGCGCAGGGTGTTCGGCGGCGGCAGCAGGCTCAGTTCGGCGATCAGGTTGGCGCGGGCGGAGGCGGCCAGCAGCAGGATCCAGGCGAGAAGGCGCGGCAGGCTCATCGGCGGCGGCTCCTCATGCGGAAGAAGCGGGTCACCGGCAGCACGTAGTCCTCCGTGGTCGAGAGGGCGATGTGATCCACGCCGGCCTGCGAGAAGAGGCGCTCCAACTGGCGGCGGGCCTCGTTCTCGCCCTCTTCGAAGGAGCGCCGCAGGGCGGGATCGCGGGTATCCAGCCAGTGGCGCTCGCCGCTTTCCGGATCCTCCACGTGCAGAAGACCCACCGGCGGCAACTGCCATTCGAAGGGGTCGCGAATGCTGACGGCGATCAGGTCGTGGCGGCGGGCCAGGCTGCGCAGGGGCCGCTCGAAGCCCTCGTCGAGGAAGTCGCTGAGCAGGAAGACGATCGCCTTCTTCCGCTGCAGGCGGGCGATGTGGTCCAGGGCCGGCGCGATGCGCGTGCCCGTGCCGCGGGGCTCGTAGGCCAGCAGGTCGCGGATCAGTCGCAGGCTGTGGGTGCTGCCCTTGGCCGGAGGCACATAGGTCTCGATGCGGTCGCTGAAAAGCAGCAGGCCGACCTTGTCCTGGTTGCGCAGGGCGGAAAAGGCGAGAACGGCGCCCAGTTCGGCCATCCATTCGCGCTTGAGGCGGGCGCTGCCGAAGTCCCCACTGGCGCTCAGGTCGACCGCCAGCAGCACGGTCAGTTCGCGCTCCTCCTGGAAGACCTTGACGAAGGGGTGGCCCATGCGCGCGCTGACATTCCAGTCGATGGAACGCACCTCGTCGCCGGGCGTGTATTCGCGGACCTCGGAAAAATCCATGCCCTGGCCGCGGAAGACGCTGTGATACTCGCCTCCGAAGAGCTCCTGCACCATGTGGCGGGTGCGGATCTCGATGCGGCGCACACGGCGCAGGACCTCGCGGGGGACCACGGCCAGCCGCCCTAGGCCACTTCGATGCGGTTGAGAATCCGCTCCAGCAGCTGCTCGCTGGACAGCTCTTCCGCCTGGGCCTCGAAGCTCAGGCCGATGCGGTGCCGCAGGACATCGTAGGCCACGCCCTTGATGTCGTCGGGCGTGACGAAGCCGCGGCGGCGAAGGAAGGCGTGGGCGCGGGCGGCGCGGACCAGGAAGATGCTGGCGCGCGGGCTGGCCCCGTAGTGGATCAGGTCCTTCAGCTCCGGCAGGCCGGCCGCTTCCGGATCGCGGGTGGCGAAGACGAGGTCGAGCACATAGTCCTCGATCTTGCGCTCGACGAGGATCTGCCCGCAGAGCTCGCGGGCCTTGAGCAGCTCCTCCGGCCCGCAGATGGCGCTCACCGGGTCGCCGGCCGGCGAGGTCATGCGGCGCAGGATCTCGCGCTCTTCCTCGCGGTCCGGGTAGTCGATCTTCACCTTGAGCATGAAGCGGTCGGTCTGCGCCTCGGGCAGCGGGTAGGTGCCTTCCTGCTCGATGGGATTCTGGGTCGCCAGCACCAGGAAGGGATGCGGCAACTTGTGCGACTGGCCGCCGATGGTGACCTGCTTTTCCTGCATCGCCTCGAGCAGCGCCGCCTGGACCTTGGCCGGGCTGCGGTTGATCTCATCGGCCAGCACGATGTGGGCGAAGACCGGTCCCTTGCGCGTGCTGAAATCCGCCTTGTGCTGATCGTAGATCATGGTGCCCACCAGGTCGGCGGGCAGCAGGTCGGGGGTGAACTGGATGCGGGCGAAATCCAGCTTGAGCGCCTGGGCCAGGGTCGAGACCGCCGTGGTCTTGGCCAGGCCGGGCAGGCCCTCGAGCAGGATGTGCCCGTCGGCCAGCAAGCCGATCAGCAGGCGCTCGAGCATTTTGCGCTGGCCCACCAGCACCTTGCGGACCTCGCCGTCCAGGCGGTCCAGAAAACCGGCTTCGCCTTCGATGCGGCGCGAAAGTTCGATGGCGTCGAATTCCATCCACGTCCTCCGGGAACAGGCCGCGCATCGTTCCGAAGAGCGATGCGCGGTGCAAGAATCTCGTCGATTGAAGAAGGCAGGGTCCAGGGATCAGACCCGGTCGGGGACCTGTCAGTCGCCCGGGATCACGTCGATCTCACTCAGGTTCTGCCCCAGGTGTTCCAGCTCCCATTCGGCGCTGACGCGCAGCTCGCTTTCGGGGAACTGCTGCAGGAAGGCCTCGTAGGCCGCGCGGGCCTTGTCGACCTCGCCCAGCTCGTTGGCGTAGAGGTAGGCTACCATGAACTGGCACTTGGCCGCCTGGCTGCTGTCGGGGAAGGTGCTGACATAGTTTCCGTAGTGCAACACGGCATCGGCGTAGCGCGCCTCGGCGTGACTGGTCTGGGCCAGCTCGAACAGTTCGCCGGCGGTCTGCTGTGTGGGCTTCTGGCCTCCGCAGGCCAAAAGGCCGAGCAGGCTCAGGCTAAGAATCCAAGCGAGCAGTTTCATGGGATGACTCCTGCTGTCTTCGTGGGCGGTTTGTTGCTGTCGACACAAAGCCGGCAAAACTAGCAAAAAACCATGTCTGAACCGGTGGCATCGAAAACGGGCATCGCGGAAACTACTCCGCCCACAGCAGGGACGTTCCCTGGTGCGCGGCCTCTCCCCGAATTCGTGGATCGGGCGATCCGACGGGGGCACGGGAAATTGTGCCGGGCGATCTGACGAAACCATGTGGAATCGGGTCTGGCGATTCGACGGATCCATGGGGAAATGGGGCGGGCGTTCCGACGGGGGCGCGGGGAAATTGTGCCGGGCGATCCGATGGGGGCACGGGAAATTGGGTTGGGCGATCCGACGGGGGCACGGGGAATGGGGCCGGGCGATCCACCGGGGGCACGGGAAATTGTGTCGGGCGATTCGACGGGGGCACGGGGAATTGTGTTGGGCGTTCCGACGGGGCCCCGGACTGAAGCCCGGGGCTATCGTTCGTGCGCCCCAGAGGGGCGATTATCTGAATATCCGCGTATTACATTCTACAGTCGCAGGGGGCAACGATGGGAGTCGTGGGCTCTGATCGACGGATCGGGTGGCGGGGTATTCGGGCCCCGCGTGTCCGGGGTGAAATCCTTAGATTTTCGCCGTTGTGTGCCGGATCGCGGGGATCCGGCCCCTGGTCCCCAATTCCCGGACAGCCCCTATCGAGCTCCAGCACGACACCGATCCTCTCTCCGGCCTGCGGAACACCCTGCACGCGGGAGACAACGACGAGCTCTTCGGGAAGCTCCCGGCCGACAGCATCGACCTGCTGCTGACCGACCCGCCCTACAAGGACTACCAGTCCAACCGCCCGGTGGCCCACGACAAGGTCAAGAAGATCTGCGCCCGGGATTTCGAGGCGCGGCCCTTTTTCGACCAGGTGGAGCGGGTGCTCAAACCGGGGGCGCATTTCTACTGCTGGTGCGATCACCTGACCTTTCCGGGTCTGGTCGCCGCCCTGGAGGGTCGTCCCACGGAAGGATTGCGCTACAAGAACTGCCTGGTCTGGGTCAAGAACAACCACGGCGCCGGCGACCTGAAGAGCAACTGGGCGCCGCAGCACGAGTTCATCCTCTTCGCCTGCAAGGGCCGGGCAAGGCCCATCGAATCCCGCCGCCGCGGCAATGTCCTGTACTACAAGGACGACGAGGACCGCATCCGCTTCTTCCGCAAGGTCAGCAACTACGACTTCGAGCACGGCACAGTCAAGCCCATCGAGATCCTCAAGATCCTGATCGAAATGAGCACCGCCCCGGGCGAACTGGTCTTCGATCCCTACGCCGGCTCCTGCTCCACCGGCGAGGCGGCTCTGGCCTGCGGGCGCGACTACCTGCTGGCGGAGCTGGATCCCGACCATGCCCGACGGGGAGACGAACGCCTGGATGAGGTCCGCCGCGCACTTTCCGGAAAATCCCGCCATTCCGGAAGCTGAGCCATCAGCTCCTGCCATAGAACAGTATGAATCCCCTGGTTCTGTTCGCCGATATGTGCGGCAATGGGATTCCTGTCACTCGTCCTCAGCCTGTTGCCTTTCCTCTGCCTTCCCGCGAAGGCGGCACAATACTCCATCGGCCACTGGGGCCTGCGGGACGGACTGCCCCAATCCCAGGTCAATGCCCTGCACCAGGACGAAGAGGGACTGCTGTGGGTTGCCACCATGGGAGGCCTGGCCCGCTTCGATGGCATCCTGTTCGAAGCCCTGGAGCAGGGACTTGCGCCTTCTCCTGTGACACGCATTCAATGCGACAGCCGTGGGCGAACCTGGTTCGCACACTACGAAGGCGGCGTCAGCCTGCGCGACGAACTCGGCGTCCTGCGCGTGGTCCACGAAGGGGAGGGCGCGAGAGGCAGCCTGCTGACGGGCATCGTCGAAGGGCCGCGGGGCCGGATCTGGTTCGCAGGCGGCCGGGACAGTCTGCTCTACATCGAGGACGGCCGCCCGGATTGGCTGCCCTTGCCGGACGATCTCAATTACAACCTCTGTTTCGATGCGGCCGGCGACCTGTGGCTGGCCAACCAGAACAGCTTTCAGCGCCTGCGCTATCGAAATGGATCCTATGAAACGGTGCCCCTGCCGCCCGCCCTGGAAGGCGAATTCCCCTACGACATTCTGCGAGCCCGCGATGGCTGGATCTGGCTCGCCGAAAGCTCAGCCGGACTGAGTCGCTTTCGCGTCGACGAAGACCAGCCGGACTCGCTCGCAGCACTCGAGCACTGTGCGGAACAAGGCCGGCTCAAGGACCTGAATGCCTGGCTTCTGCGCGAGGACGCGGCGGGGGGGATCTGGATCCTGACCCCCGATGAGGGCGCCTGCAAGGTCGAGCCCGGCGAAGGCCTGGCCGATGCGGACGTGTTTTCCCTGGGCCCCGCCGAGGGTCTTCCGGGATCCTATGTCAACGACCTGCTCCGGGATCGCGAAGGGAACATCTGGCTGGCCCTCGAGGGGCAGGGGATCGCCCGCTACCGCAACAACCACGGCATGCTCTTCGGGGCCGGCGACGGACTCGACGACCGCATGATCTGGAGCGTCGGCGAGGATTCCCGCGGGAACCTGTGGGTCGGCGGGGAGAGCAAGGTCTTCCGCATGAAGGCGCACGCGAAGGGCCTGCAGCCCGGCCGCCGCTTCGACCTGGCGCCCTTCCTGCCCGCGCCGGTCTCCTTCTGCGAAGATCCCGCGGGCGGTTTCTGGATCACCCATGCCGAAAAAGGACTTCTGCGCTACGACGCCGAAACGGACAGCCTGCTGGACGCGCCCGCGCTGGCGGACACCCTGAAGGCGCTCTACCTGGGCGAAGGCGTCAGTCCGGCACCGGGCCGCTTCTGGATTGCCTGCCAATACGGCCTGGTCCACGCCGACCTCCAGGGCAAAAGCCTGCGTCTGTATACCATGGAAGACGGATTGTCCGCGCCCTCCGTCAGCACCCTTTTGCTACACAGCAATGGCGACCTGTGGATCGGCAGCAGCGCCGGCATCGACATCTACCGCGACGGTCGCTTCCACGCCTACAGTTTGTCTCACGACATTCCACGCCTGGACGTGACCTCGCTCGAGGAGCGCGTCGACGGCAGCGTGCTCTGCGCCACCAGCGGACAGGGACTTGCCCTTTGCGCGACGCAGGGCATCCGCCGCTACACGCGCGCTCAGGGCCTTTCCAGCGACATCCTCTACCTGGCGACCGAAGATTGCCACGGCACCACCTGGCTCGGCACTCCCAACGGCATCGACCGCCTGGACCTGCAGAGCGGACATGTGCGTCACATGGGAACGGCGGAGGGCTTCCCGGCCACGGAGACCAACGCCGGCGCCGCTTTCTGTGATTCCGAGGGCCGGTTGTGGATCGGCACCATCGAGGGCCTGGTGCGCCTGGATCCTGAGGCGGACACCCTCTCCACGGTGTCTCCCCTCGCGCAGATCCTGCAGCTGCGCGGAATGTACGACGAGATTCCCGCTCTACCCGGAGCCGAGTTGCCGCCGCGACGAAACTCCCTGCAGTTCGCCATTCGCGGCATCCACCTGAGCAATCCTGTCGCCCTGCGCTACCGCTACCGGCTGCTGGGGCTCGATCCGAGCTGGTCGCCGCTGACGGACGAGAACCGGATCCAGTTCACCCGGCTTCCGCCGGGAGCGTATACACTCGAGCTCCAGGCGCGCAGTCCTGAAGGACTCTGGAGCCGGGAAAGCGCCCGCTGGCCTTTCGTGATTCGTCCGACCTTCTGGCAGAATCCCTGGTGGCAGCTGCTGGCCCTGGCCCTGCTGGCCCTGGCCCTGCGCGCCGTCGCTCTCCGCCGGTCGCGATACCACGCCGAACAGCGGATGGAGCTGGAGCGAACCGTCGCCCAGCGTACGCGCGACCTGCAGGCGGAAAAGGAGCGCGCGCTGCTCGCCAATCGCCGGCTCGCGCAACAGAAGGAATGGATCCAGGGCATCTCCGAGCTGCGGCAGGACCTCTTCGAGAGCGAGGAGCTCGCCCCGACGATCCAGAAGGCCCTCGGGCGGCTCGGCGAGATGATCGGCGCGTTTGCCGTGGCCGTATACAGCCGCAGCGGCGATGGCCTGCGCCTGCGTCATAGCTGGGCGAAGGAGGGCTTCCGCTGCGGCCTGGCGAAGAAGCCGGGCTTCCCCTTCGAGCCCTGGATCGAGGACCTGCGGCGCGGCGACCTGGTGCATCTGGGTCCGCGCGGCAGCACAGAGAAGAACCGCCCGTCGCTCTGCAGCGCGATGGAAAAGTCCCACTGCGCCCTGTACGACAGCCTGTCGATGGCCGGGGAAGGGGAATCGGAACCCTGCCAGGCCATCCTGCTGCCCGCGCACCGGGAGGATCAGCTGCAGTCGGTCGCCTGTTTCGTGCGAGCCCAGGGGACGGAAGAGGGCGAAGAGGCCTTCCAGCTGCTCTTCCAGCAGCTGGCGCAGAGCATCTACAGCGCCATCGAGCAGCGGAGGCGCTCGCAGCAGATCCGCCGGGCGCGCCGCGAGGCCGAACGCGGCACACAGGCCAAGAGCGAGTTCCTGGCCCGCATGAGCCACGAGATCCGCACGCCGATGAACGGCATCTGCGGCATGGTCGACCTGCTGCGTGATACAAAGCTGGACGGTGAACAGCTGACGCTGCTGCAGCACGTCCGCCAGTCGGCGGACAACCTGCTGGGCATCATCAATGACATCCTGGACTTTTCCCGCATCGAGGCCGATCGCCTGGAACTGGAACAGGCCGAGTTCGATCTGCGCTCCTGCATGGAACACGTCGTTGTCGTGCTTCGTCCCCTGGCGGAAGCCCGGGGCCTGCACTTCGACGGGAACTGTGATCCGGAACTCCCTCCCCTGATGATCGGCGATTCCATGCGCCTGCAGCAGGTCCTGACCAACCTTGCGGGCAACGGCATCAAGTTCACCGACAGCGGCGAGGTCCAGCTGCTGGCACAGCTGCTGGAACAGTCGGACACGCAGGCGCGCGTTCGCATCGAGGTCCGTGATACGGGGATCGGCATTCCCGCGGCCAAGCTCGACAGGCTGTTCCAGTCCTTCAGCCAGGTCGATGCCGGAACCACGAGACGCTACGGGGGCACAGGCCTGGGCCTTGCCATCTCGCAGCGCCTGGTCCAGGCCATGGGGGGCCGGATCCAGGTGCAGAGCGAAGAAGGCAAGGGAACCTGCTTCCACTTCGAACTGGAGTTCCCGATCCTGCAGCAGGGCTCCGACTCACAGTCGATCGACCTGAGCGGCCACCGCTGTCTGGTGATCGAACCCAGCCATCGCATCGAGAAATGGCTCTGCGAGCGCCTCGACCAGTGGGGCCTGGAAACCCGGCTGCCGACCCACCCCGTGGACGAGCAGGCGATCCGCGGCCTTTTGCACGAACTGGGCAGGGACCCGGTGGACCTGGTCCTGCTGGGGGAACTGGAGCCCGCCCTGGCCGAGGAACTGGAGCCCCTGCTGCGCGAAAAAAGCCGCGAAGGCCTGTTGAAGCTCTGCGCCGAAGGGGCGGAACCCGTGGATCCTTCCCGGAGCCTGCGCAAGCCTCTGCGCAGCCTTGAGCTGCAGCAGACCCTGCAACGACTGTTGGCACACGCGCCGGCGACACGAGAGCGGAGCGGCGGCATGGATGCGGCCGGGGATGGGGCGAGGGTCAGCGGACAGGGCGAAGCGGCCCGCCCTCGCATCCTGCTGGTCGAGGACAATCCGACCAACAAACTGCTGGCGAGCAGGCTGCTGCAGAAACTGGGGCATGAGTGTGTGACAGCGGAAAACGGCCTGCAGGCCCTGGAACTCCTGACGCGTGAAGCCTACGATCTGGTGCTGATGGACTGCATGATGCCGGAAATGGACGGCTATACGGCCACCCGCCAGATCCGGCAGATCGAGCAGGGAGATCGTCACACGCCGATCGTCGCCCTGACCGCCAACGCCATGCAGGGCGACCGCGAACGCTGCCTGGAGGCCGGCATGGACGACTACCTGAGCAAGCCGATCCGCCGCGAGCAGCTGCGAGACATGCTGGAGCGCTACCTGCAAAAGGCGGTGTAGGACGGAACCACCCAGTGGATTTCGCCGTGGGACGGAAGTCGCTGCTGGCTGTTCCACGCTGCGGGCTGGCGGCCGCAGCTACCCCTGGTGCGCCCTGCGGGCTTGGGGATCCTCAGGGGCTGCCACTGCAGGATTGTAGTACACTTGTCTCCCCACGAACCCCCACGAAGACTTGACATCACGGCGAATGCCGCAGCAGCTGCAACACAGTTGCCTAATCCAATCCCTCACACGACACACATTGCCTTTCATACTTCATACTTCATTCTTCTCCCCAAAAACCAAAAAGCCCCCGGCCGCATTGCAGCCGGGGGCTCTTGTCTCTCGAACCGATGGAAGGAGCGTCGCCTAGTCCTTCTTCTTGTCCTCGTCGACGACCTCGAAGTCGGCGTCGACCGCGCCCTCTCCCTTGTCGCCGTCCTGCTGGCTTCCGCCAGTGGGGTCGCCCTGGGCGCCGCCCATGTCGGGGCCGGGCTGGCCCTGCTGCTGGGACTGCTGGTACATGGCCTGGCTGACCGTGCTCCAGATCTGGTCCAAGGCATCCGATGCGCTCTTGATCTCGTCCAGGTTCTCGCCCTTCAGGGCCTCCTCGACGCGGCCGCAGGCGGCCTCGAGCTTGCCGCGATCCTCTTCGCCGATCTGCTCCTTCAGCTCCTCCAGCTGCTTCTTCGTCTGGAAGACCTTGGCGTCGGCGCTGTTGCGGATCTCGACCTGCTCCTTGCGCTTGGCGTCGGCCTCGGCGTTCTCCTCCGCCTCGCGCTTCATGCGCTCGACCTCGTCGTCGGAAAGGCCCGAATTGGCCGTGATACGGATCGACTGCTCCTTGTTCGTCGCCTTGTCCTTGGCCTTGACGGACAGGATGCCGTTGGCGTCGATGTCGAAGGTCACCTCGATCTGCGGCACGCCGCGCGGCGCGGGCGGAATGCCGTCCAGCTGGAAGCGGCCGATGGTCTTGTTGTCGCCGGCCATGGGACGCTCGCCCTGCAGCACGTGGATATCCACGGTGGGCTGGTTGTCGGCGGCGGTCGAGAAGACCTGGCTCTTGCTGGTCGGAATCGTCGTATTGCGCTCGATCAGCGCCGTCATCACGCCGCCCATGGTCTCGATGCCCAGGCTCAGCGGTGTGACATCCAGCAGCACCATCTCCTTGTCGCCCATCTCGCCGCCAAGGATGCCGGCCTGGATCGCCGCGCCCATGGCGACGACCTCGTCCGGATTCACGCCGCGGTGCAGTTCCTTGCCGAAGAACTTCTTGACGGCTTCCTGCACGGCCGGCACGCGCGTCGAACCGCCGACAAGAATGATCTCGTCGATCTGGCTCGCGCTCTTGCCGCTGTCCTGCAGAGCCTTGCGGCAGGGTTCGATGCTGCGGCGGATCAGGTCGTCGATCAACTGCTCGAACCTGGCGCGGCTGATCGTCAGGTCCAGGTGCTTCGGCCCTTCGGCGGTCGCCGTGATGAAGGGCAGGTTGACATGGGTCTCCATGCTGCTGGAGAGTTCCATCTTGGCCTTTTCCGCGGCTTCCTTGAGGCGCTGCAGGGCCATGGGATCCTTGCGCAGGTCGACACCTTCGGCCTTGTGGAACTCGTCGGCCAGGTGATCGATCAGGCGCTGGTCGAAATCGTCGCCGCCCAGGTGTGTATCACCACTTGTGGCAAGCACCTCGAAGGTGCCGTCGGCGATCTCGAGAATCGAGATGTCGAAGGTGCCGCCGCCCAGGTCGTATACGGCGACCACTTCCTCGCCTTCCTTCTCCAGGCCATAGGCCATGGCGGCAGCCGTCGGCTCGTTGACGATGCGCATCACCTCGAGGCCCGCGATCTCGCCGGCTTCCTTGGTCGCATGACGCTGGCTGTCGTTGAAGTATGCCGGCACGGTGATCACGGCCTGTGTCACCTTCTCGCCCAGGTATTCCTCGGCGGATTGCTTCAGCTTCTGCAGGACCATGGCGCTGATCTCCGGCGGAGCGTAGTCCTTGCCGCCGATCTTGATGCGCGCCACGCCGCCGCTGCCGCTGGTGACCTCGTAGGGGACTTCGTTGATCTCGTTGCCGACTTCGTTGAACTGACGTCCCATGAAGCGCTTGACGCTGAAGACCGTGTTCTGGGGATTGGTGACGGCCTGGCGCTTGGCGGGGCTGCCGACGAGGCGCTCGCCGTCCTTCTTGAAGGCGACCACGGAGGGAGTCGTGCGTCCGCCTTCGCTGTTGGCGATGACCGTGGGCTCGCCGCCCTCGATCACGGAAACGCAACTGTTGGTGGTGCCCAGGTCGATGCCGATGATCTTGCCCATGCTGTACTCTCCTGTCTATTTCGTTTTGATTGTTTCGAGTCTGCCCTCCGTCAGGCAAGGTCTGTGCCAGTTTGAGTCAGATCTGTATCCATATATTTATACATGCTTTAGAGAACGCAACTATTCAACAGGGTTCTTTCCGACAAATTGATCTGCCGAATTGATGCCACAATGGCAGTAGCTGTTCCGAGGGCTGGCGGAGTCTGTCGGGTGTTGTGGCAGGATTTAATTGGATGTTTGCATCCAATTCATTGCATTTGCGTCGTGAGCGGCCGGACTTCCGGCACAAAACCGTACGAGCCGTTCTTCGCGTTTCCTGTGGCCGGTCTTTGCGCTGGCGTTCGGGCAAACTCGTTTCATCAGGAGAATTGACCATGTTTCGACACCGCCTTGCCCTTTGCCTGTTCCCCCTCCTTCTGCTGCTGTCCTGCGCGAAGGAATCGCAAGATCTGCCCGACTGGACCTCATCCGAAAGCGCTTCTGTCGAGCCCCAGGGAGAGGAAACCGCCATCCTGACCCATGCTCCGGAAGTGCCACCGCCCATCCAGCGTTCTCACCCGAGCCATGTGCGCGTGGACCTGGAAGTGCGCGAAGAGGTCGGCCTGCTGGCGGACGGAGTCGAGTATACCTTCTGGACCTTCGGCGGCACGGTGCCCGGGCCCTTCATCCGCGTGAGACAGCACGATGTGGTCGAGTTCCACCTGAGCAACCATCCCGACAACAAGATGCCGCACAACATCGACCTGCACGCGGTCACCGGACCCGGCGGCGGAGCGACCTCCTCTTTCGCCGCTCCCGGCAAGAGCGCCCAGTTCTCCTTCACCGCGCTCAATCCCGGCCTCTTCGTGTATCACTGCGCCACGGCGCCGGTCGGCATGCACATCGCCAACGGCATGTACGGCCTGATCCTCGTCGAGCCTCCCCAGGGCCTGCCACCCGTGGACCGCGAGTACTACGTGATGCAAAGCGAATTCTACACGGCCGGCGCCTTCGGGGAGAGCGGGCTGCAGCCCTTCGACATGGCCAAGGCCCTGAGCGAGAATCCGGACTACGTGGTCTTCAACGGCTCCGTGGGCGCGCTGGCGGAAGACCGGGCCCTGCAGGCCCGCACCGGGGAGCGCGTGCGCCTTTTCGTCGGCAACGGCGGCCCCAACCTGGTCAGCTCCTTCCACGTGATCGGCGAGATCTTCGACATTGTACACAGCGAGGGCGGCACCTATCCCAACCAGCGCGACGTGCAGACTACGCTGATTCCCGCCGGCGGTTCCGCGACGGTGGAGTTCAAGGTCGACGTGCCCGGCACCTTCCTGCTGGTCGATCACTCGATTTTCCGCGCCTTCAACAAAGGCGCACTGGGCATGTTGAAGGTCGAAGGCGACGAGGACGAGGCGATCTATTCGGGCCTGCAGGCCGAAGGCGTGTACCTGTCCGAAGGGAGCGCGATCCAACACATCAGCGAAGAAGAGAACAGTGAATCGGCAGCGCCTCGCACCCTGAGCAAGGCCCAGCGCATCGAGGAAGGCAAGCGTCTCTACACGCAGAACTGCGCCGCCTGTCATCAGCTGGATGGCAAAGGCATTCCCGGCGCCTTCCCGCCGCTGGCGGGTTCCGACTACCTGCTGGAGGACCCGACCCGTGGCATCCACGCGATTCTCGAGGGGCTGGAAGGGCCGCTGACCGTGAATGGGCAGCTCTACAACAGCGTCATGCCGGCCATGCAGCTCAACGATGAGGAAGTCGCCAGCGTGTTGACCTATGTGCTCAATTCCTGGGGCAACGAGGGTGGCGAAGTATCGCCGCAACAGGTAGCCGGGATCCGCAAATGAGGCTCGTGGGTGCGACAGCCCTTTGTCTGTTGTTCACGGCCATGCAGGCATCTGCTGGCGGGGCGCAGCTGCGCGCCCTGCCGGGCGGATCCTTTCTGCCGCTCTACGCCGCGCCCGGTGACACACTCGAAGTCGTGCTTGCGCCCTTCCGGCTCGCCGAACACGCCGTCACCAACGCGGAGTACCTGGACTTCGTGACCGCCCGCCCCGAGTGGCGCCGTTCGAATGTCTCACCGCTCTTCGCCGACGAGAACTACCTGCGGCACTGGCGAACGGACCTGGATCCAGGGGACACCCTGCGGGCCCCGCTGGACAGTCCCGTATGCTATGTGTCGTGGTTCGCCGCCCGGGCCTACGCGGCCTGGCGTGGTGGCCGTCTGCCCGGCACCGCGGAATGGGAGTACGCCGCTGGCTCCGGCACCGGAAGGGCCGACCCGGAGCTCCGGCAGCGAATCCTCGACTGGTACGCCAAGCCGTCCCGGCACCCCCTGCCACCCGTCCGGTCGACCTTCGAGACCGATGACGGCATCTGGGATCTGCACGGCCTGGTCTGGGAATGGGTCGAGGACTTCAATTCGGCTCTCGTCACCGGCGAGTCTCGTGCCGACAGCGACCTGGACCGCAAGCTCTTCTGCGCCGGCGGCGCCGTCAGCGCCACGGACCTCAACGACTATGCGGCCTTCATGCGCTATGCCTTTCGCAGCAGCCTCGGGGGGCGCGACTGCATCGCCAGCCTCGGCTTCCGCTGCGCCGCCGACACTGTGATCCATCCCCTCAAGGAGCCCCGCCCATGAAATTGCGCCTCTGCCTGATCCTACTGCTGGCATGGACCGGAGTCACGCTGGCCGGCGACGCTCTTCCCGCCAAGGCGGCCTGCTGCGCCCAGACAGCTTCCCCCGACGGGGCGGAAAAAGTTCTTCCTGCAGAATCCATCTACCAGCTGGAGTCCGACTGGCTGGATGCACAGGGTGTGTCACGACGCCTGTCCGACTTCGCCGGACCGGTCCAGGTGCTTGCGATGTTCTTCACGCGTTGCGAGTACGCCTGCCCGCGCATCCTGGCCGAACTGAACACGCTGGCAGACGACCTGCGGCCGGATGAGCAGGTCGAGTTCCTGCTGGTCAGTTTCGATAGCGAGAAGGACACACCGGAAAGCCTGGCCACCTTCGCCCGCGAACAGGGTCTGGCTCCCGAACGCTGGCAGCTGCTGCACGGAACCGCCGAAGCGGTCCGCGAGCTTTCCGTCGTGCTGGATGTGGCTTACACGCGCCTTCCCGACGGCATGTACTCCCACGCCAGCGTGATCCATGTGCTAGATGGGCAAGGCCGGGTCCTCTACCAGAAGCAGGGGCTGGGCGGTGAACTCGACGAGTGCAAAGAGGTCATCCACGCCACCGCCGAAAAGAACAGGCACTCCGAAGCCCGCTGGAAAGAACCCGGTTCAAAGTGATCCCCCCCGCGAGCCGCCCCCGGGCTACTCGCAAGGAAGCCCCCTGCATCGCCTGCAGGGGGCTTCGTGTTTCCAGGATCGATGAGCTCTACTTCAGCAGCAACTTCCGGCTATCGCGAAAGCCCACGCTGCCCAGGGTATACACGCAAGTCCCTTGACCAGGCCGCCGGCGTCGAGGACCACCTCGTGGCTCCCCCCGGCACCGTCCCTGGCACCGTCCTTGGCACCGTCCCTGGCACCGTCCTTGGCACCGTCCTTGGCACCGTCCTTGGCGCCGTCCCTGG
>JAUIFJ010000020.1 GCA_030429345.1 bacterium
TCGCAGTTGAAATCGCCACCACCCAAAAATCGCTGTGGCGCGGCTTCAGTACACGATTGACGGCCAAGAGCAACAGGCTAAACCGGACACTAGTGGGTCAAGCCACGGAATGACAGTGTGATGGGCGAAGAGTGTTGCACCGGAGCGAATCCGCCGGATCCGCCTGAGGGGCCATCTCCGCAACGAGTACGGGCGGCCTGTGGCCGCCCTTTTTCTCCCCCCCGCCTTCGTGACGGCGTGTCCTACAACATTCCCCGCATGCCCTCGTAGAGCCAGGGCAGGATGCCCGCCAGGCAGATCGCCACGGTGCCGGCGGCGATGATCCGGCCGGCGCGCGTGCCGCCGTCGCCGCGGACGGGCAGGTCGCCGTCGACCTCGATGAACATCTGCCGCACGATGCGCAGGTAGTAGTAGAGGCTGATCGTCGAATTGACGGCGGCCAGCAGCACGACCCAGTACCAGCCCCCCGCCGCCGCCTGGGCGAAGAGGAACCACTTGCCGGTGAAGCCCGCCAGCGGCGGAATGCCCGCCAGGCTCAGCAGGCCCAGCAGCATGGCGGTGGCCAGGCCGGGACGCAGGCGGATCAGGCCGCGGAAATCCTCGATCTCCGTCGCTCCGCAATCGCGCTCGCGCTCGAGGATCACGCCGAAGACCACCAGGTTGCCGATCACGTAGACCAGCATGTAGTACAGCATCGCCGCCAGCCCGGCATCGCTCCAGCCGTCGAGCAGGCCCAGCAGCAGGTAGCCGGCCTGGCTGATCGAGCTGTAGGCCATGAAGCGTTTCAGGTTCTGCTGCAGCACGGCCACCAGGTTGCCGAGGCTCATCGCCAGGACGGCCAGCAGAGCCAGCAGCGGCAGCATGTCCGGCAGCGCTCCGGCCAGCGGTCCCTGCAGCAGCTGGAAGAGGAAGGCCAGCCCGGCGGCCTTGGAAGCCGTCGAGAGCCAGATCGCCACGGGGGTCGGCGCGCCCTGGTAGACGTCCGCCGCCCACAGGTGGAAGGGCGGCAGGCTGAGCTTGAAGCCCGCGCCGGCCAGCAGAAGGGCCAGCACCAGGCCCTGCAGGGGAAGGGGCCGGGCCGGGGCTTCCAGGGCGAGGCTGCCGCTCAGGCCGATCAGCAGGGCGAAGCCGAAAAGCAGCAGGGCGCTCGAGAGGGCCGCCAGCAGCACGTACTTCAATCCGCCTTCGCCGCTCTGCGGATTGCGCCGCGCCCAGGCGCTCAGGGCCACGGCAGGCAGGGTAGCCAGTTCCAGGCCGATCAGCAGGGTGATCAGGTCCCCGGCGCTGACCAGCACCATGGCGCCGAGCAGGCTCGCCTGCAGGGTCATCAGGAACTCGCCGCGGATCCTTCCCTCGCGATCGGGATTCGGGCGTTCGACGGCGTAGAGAGTACAGACCAGAGCGCTCAGCAGGAAGATCGCCTTGAAGAGCAGGGCCTGCGGATGCAGCAGGAAGGAGCCGCCAAGCAGGCTGGCCTCCCCCGGCAGGAAGGGCAGGCAGAACAGTGCCAGGGCCTGCGCGCCCCAGGCCAACAGGGGTGTGACACCGCGTTCGCCGGCGAAGCTTTCCTGCAGCAGCAGGAAGACCAGGGAAAAGAAGATCAGGGCTTCGGGGAGCCAGGCGGGCATCAGGAAGTTCCTCCCAGGCGAGCGAGGATCGGCAGCAGCGAGGGCGTGATCAGGTCCGTCAGCAGGCGCGGGAAGAGTCCCACGCCGGCGAGCACGGCGATCAGGATGCCGGTGGCCAGTTTCTCGTTCCAGCGCACGGCGGGCAGGTCCGCGAAGGCCGGATTCGTCTGTGGTCCCTGGAAGACCTTGGCCAGGCCGCGCAGCACGTAGACCGCGGTGACGACGATCGAGGCCGTCGCGATCACGGTCAGGCTGCGTGTGACGGTCTGCGAGGTCCAGGGATTGCCGAAGAAGCCGCCCAGGAAGACATGGAACTCGGCAATGAAGCCGGCCAGCCCGGGCAGGCCCAGCGAGGCAAGACCGCCGATGTAGAAGCTGACAGCCAGCCAGGGCATCACGCGGCCCAGCCCGCCCATCTCGTCGAGAATGCGCGTGTGCGTGCGGCCGTAGACCATGCCGATCAGGCCGAAGAACAGTCCGGTCATGATGCCGTGGCTGAACATCTGGATCACGGCGCCCTTGAAGCCCATCAGGTTGAGAGTGCAGAGGCCGAAGAGGATGAAGCCGCAATGGCTCACGCTGCTGTAGGCCGTGAAGTACTTCAGGTCCCGCTGGCGGATCGCCCCCAGGCTGCCGTAGACGATGTTGACCGTGGTCAGCGCCAGGAAGACCAGCGCCCACTCCTTGGCCCCTTCCGGCAGCAGGTAGATGCCGATGCGCAGGGCGCCGTAGCCGCCCAGCTTCATCAGCACGCCGGCGTGCAGCATGCTGACGCCGGTCGGCGCGCTGGCGTGTCCGTCGGGCGACCAGGTGTGGAAGGGATAGAGCGCGCCGATCACGCCGAAGCCGATGAAGATCGCCGGGAAGGCCCAGTGCTGCAGGGCCGGGGCGTAGTCCACGCGGCCGAGGGCCAGCAGGTCGAAGGTCTGCAGGCCGCTGCCGTAATACACGCCCAGGAAGCCGGCGATGATGCCGGCGCTGCCCAGCAGCAGCATCAGGGTCAGCTTCATCGCCGAATAGCGGCGCTTGCCCGTGCCCCAGACGCCGATCAGCAGGTACATGGGCAGGACAGCGATCTCGTAGAACACGAGGAAAAGGAAGAGGTCGAAACTGACGAAGACGCCGAAGACGCCCGCCACAAGCAGGAAAAGCAGGACGAAGAACTCCTTCAGCCGCTCCTGCATCTGCCAGCTGGCCAGAACGGCGGTGAAGATGATGATGCCGGTCAGCACGAGCATGCTGGCGCTGATGCCGTCCAGGCCGACCAGGTACTGGATCTTCAGCGAGGGGAACCAGGACAAGCGCTCCATGAAATGGAGCTGCGTATCCCGCAGGCCGTCCATGGACAGGCCGCTTTCCGCCTGCCAGGTGCCCCAGGCCAGGCCGAGGCTGAGCAGCAGCTGGGCCAGCGAGCCGACGAAGGAGATGCCGCGCAGGCGTTCCGCCTGGTGTCCGGGGGTCAGCAACAGGGCCAGGGCCGTCAGCAGCGGCAGGGCGAGCAGGAAGGAGACCGGACCCATCTAGTTGCCTCCCAGCAGCATGCCCAGGCCGAGTACCAGCGCCATGGTTCCGGCCAGCATCCAGGAGGCGTAGCCCTGCAGCTGGCCGCTCTGCAGAAGGGTCAGCGAAGCGCCGAGGGCCCGGCTGAGCCAGCCGACCGCATTCACTGCCCCGTCGACCACCGTCCGGTCGAACCAGGCAATGGGCGCCGAGATGCCGCGGAAGATCACCCGGCGGGCGAAGAAAAGCCAGATCTCGTCGATGTAGAACTTGTTGCGGATCACGCCGCCCAGCGGTCCCAGCAGGGAGGCCAGGGCCTCGCGCCGCGCGCGGCGATCTCCCGTATACAGCCAGCCGGCCAGGGCCAGGCCGAGCAGGGCCGCCGCCGTCGCCGGCAGGGCGATGTTCCAGTGGATGCCGTGGTGCGCGGCGTGTCCGTGATCCAGGCCGATGTACTCGGCCATGGGCAGCCAGCCGGCGCAGACGGAGAGCAGGGCCAGCAGCAGCAGGGGAATCGTCATGATGGCGGGGGCCTCGTGGGCCTGCTTCGCGGACTCGCTGCGCGCGGTGCCGCCGAAGGCCACCAGGTAGATCCGCGCCATGTAGAAGGGAGTCAGCGCGGCCACCGCCAGGGCAATGCCGTAGACCGTGGTGTGTCCTCCCTCGAGGGCCGCGCGCAGGATCTCGTCCTTGCTGAAGAAGCCGGCCAGCGGCGGCAGGCCGGCGATGGCCAGCACGGCGACCAGGAAGCTGATGTGCGTCAGCGGCATCTTTTTGCGCAGTCCGCCCATGCGCCAGATGTCGTTGCTGTGCACCGCGTGGATCACGGCGCCGGCTCCCAGGAAGAGCAGCGACTTGAAGAAGGCATGCGTGAACAGGTGGAACAGGCCCGCCGTGTGACCAAGGGCGTGATCCGCCCGTGCGACACCGAGGGCCAGCAGCATGTAGCCCAGCTGGCTCAGCGTCGAAAAGGCGAGCACGCGCTTGATGTCGTCCTGGGAACAGGCGATCACGGCGGCGAAGAGACAGGTCAGCGCGCCCAGGAAAGCCGCCACCTCCAGCGGTGTCACGGCGGCGGCGAAGGCCGGAAAGAGCCTTGCCACCAGGTAGATGCCGGCCACGACCATGGTCGCCGCGTGGATCAGGGCGCTGACCGGGGTCGGCCCTTCCATGGCGTCGGGCAGCCAGATGTGCAGCGGGAACATGGCGCTCTTGCCGGCGGCGCCCATCAGCAGGAGCAGCAGCGGCAGGCTCAACAGGCTCAAGCCGACGAAGGGCGGCAGGGCGAGCACGGCCTCGTGGAAAGCCGGATGATTGAGCAGGGCGAAGTCGGCCGCTTCCAGGCCGGGGGGCACGGCGCCGGCGGCCTGCAGGCCGGGCAGCAGGCGGAAGCCGAGCCAGGCCAGGCTGAGCAGGCCCAGCAGCAGCCCCAGGTCGGCAAAGCGTGTGACAATGAAGGCCTTCTTCGAGGCGGAGACGGCCGAGGGCTTGTCGAAGTAGAAGCCGATCAGCAGGAAACTGCTGGCGCCGACCAGTTCCCAGCAGACGAAAAGCTGCAGCAGGTTCGGAGCCAGCACCAGGCCCAGCATGCTGAAGGTGAAGAGATTGAGAAAAACGAAGTAGCGCGCTTTTCCCGGATCGTCGGCCATGTAGCCGATGGAGTAGAGGTGCACCAGGAAACTCACCGTGCAGACCACCACCAGCAGGAGCAGCGAGACCGGATCGATCAGGGTGCCCAGCCCGAAGCTCAGGCCCGGAAGCACCGGCAGCCAGTCGATGGCGCCGGTGACCAGTGCCGGATGCTCGCTGCCCGGCGGAAAGAGGCCGAAAAAGGCCTTGACGGCAGCCAGGGACAGCAGCAGGCTGGCCAGGACGAAGCCGGCCGCCACCTGGGGCAGCCAGCGGAGCTTCAGCGGACGCAGGACCAGTCCGCCCAGCAGGAAACCGGCAAGGGGCAGCAGCGGCACCAGCCAGAGCGCTTCCAGGGCGAAAGGCAGGCGGCCGCTCTGGGCCAGCATCTCGGGGGCGGCGGTCATGGGGGGCCTATCCTCTCAGGTCATTCAGTTGCGTCACATCGCCGCTGGGGCGGCTGCGCGCCAGCGGGACGTAGATGCCCAGGGCCAGCACCACCTCGGCGGCGGCCAGGGCAATGAAGAACAGGGCGCTCAGCTGGCCGTCCAGCTTGCCCGGATGCAGCAGGTGGATCAGGGCAACCACCAGGACCGCGGCGCTGTTGACCATGATCTCGATCGCCAGCAGCAGGCCCATAGCGCTGCGGCGCGTCAGCAGGCCGTAGAGCCCGAAGGAGAACAGGGCCAGGCAGAGCAGCAGCCAGTGCTGGATTCCGACGGGGAAGAAACTCACGACAGGGGCCTTTCTTCACCGGATCCCGGGCGCGCAAGGTAGATCGCCGCGATGGCCACGCAGAGCAGCAGCACGCTGATCACCTCGAAGGGCAGCAGCAGGCCGCCCTCCCCCGGATTCAGCAGGCGCACGCCCATGTCACGGACAGGATTCTCGTGAGGCTCCGCGGGCAGCGCGGCCGGCCAGTCGGTGCGCAGCACCAGGAAACTGCAAAGGCCCATGAAGCTCAGCGAAAGGGCCAGGGCCAGGTTGCGTCGCAGGGGAGAGGGCCGGTCCTTCAGCAGGTCCGGGCCGCGGGTGAGCATGATGGCGAAGATCAGCAGCACGCTGATGCCGCCGATGTAGACCAGCAGCTGGATGCCCGCCAGGAACTCGGCGTCGAGGATCACGTAGAAGGCGGCTCCGCAGAAGAGCACGCCGGCCAGGTAGAGCGTCGCGCGCAGCAGGTGCTGCGAACACACGCAGGCCCGGGCCAGTCCCAGGGCGAGCAGGGCGAAGAGATAGAAGAAGGGGTCGGAGGGTCTCACTCGTCCTCCCCGCGCGGCGGCCCCAGGGGCTCGATGCCGTGCAGTTTCTCGCCGGAGGCCGGAACCGGGCCTTCATAGGGCCTGACCGGAGTGCGGCAGGAAGCGCGCTGCTCCTCGTCCTCGATCTTGCGGGCCAGCGTGTCGTGCGGGCCGGCGTAGTCGTTCAGGTTGTAGACCAGCAGTCGCCGGTCGTAGACGGCGCTTTCGAAGCGCCCGTCGAAACGGATGGCGTCAAAGGGGCAGGTCTGCACGCAGGCGTAACAGAACGTGCAGGTGTCGAGGCGCCAGACATAGTGGTCGATTTCCGGCTTCTTCGTCACCTCGCCCTTGTGGGCGTGGATGATGATGCTCTCGTTGGGGCAGGCCCGCTCGCAGATGCGGCAGGCCGTGCAGCGGTGAAAGCCGTTCTCTTCCTTGACGAAATACAGCCGGCCGCGCGCTCGTTCGGGCAGCTTCAGGGTCTCGCGGTTCTCCGGGTACTGTTGTGTGACGACCTTCGAGGGGTGTGTCACGTAGCCCAGGGTCAGCTTCATGCCGCCCAGCATGCCCTTCAGGCCGCCGAGGGCGACCTTCCACAGGCTGTCGCTGTCCGGCCTGGGCGCGGAGACAGTTTGCAGCTCGATGCCGCCGATGCGGCGCGGGCCCGGCTTCTGCGGCTGCAGGCGGATCCAGCTCACGCGGGGCCTCCCTTTCCGTAGACTCCCAGCAGCAGCACCAGCGCCGCCACCAGAAGGTTGACCATGCTCAGGGGAAGCAGGAAGCGCCATTCCAGCTTCAGCAGCTGGTCGATGCGCAGGCGCGGGAAAGTCCAGCGCAGCCACATGAAGACGAAGATCAGGCCGCCGGTCTTGAGGCCGAACCAGACCAGCGGCGGAATGAAGTCCATCACCCGGTTGAAGGTCTGAAGCCCGGCAATGTGGAGCGGCATCCAGCCGCCGAGGAAGAGCGTTGCCGCCAGGCCAGCAGCGATGAACATGTTGAGGAACTCGGCCAGGTAGAACAGGGCGAATCGCAGGCCCGAATACTCCGTGTGGAAGCCCGCGGTCAGTTCGCTTTCGCCTTCGGCCAGGTCGAAGGGCGTGCGGTTGAGCTCGGCGGTCGAGGCGATCACGAAAACCAGGAAGGCCACCATGGCCGGCAGGTGTCCGCGCCAGAGCCACCAGCCCTCCTGCTGGCTCTGCACGATCTCGCCCAGGCTCAGCGAACCGGTGAAGAGCACGATCACCAGCAGCGAGAGCGTGAGACTCAGCTCGTAGCTGATGATCTGCGCTCCGGCGCGCATCGAGCCCAGCAGGCTCCACTTGTTGTTGCTGGCCCAGCCACCCAGCAGGATGCCCAGCACGCTCAAGGCGCCGACCGCGCTAATGAAGAGCAGGCCGATGTTCAGGTCGACCACGAAGAGCAGGGGGCTGGCCGGAATGTTGACCAGCGCCAGCAGCATGCCGCTGACCACCAGCCAGGGGGCGGTGAAGAAGAGCAGCCGATCCGCGTCGCGGGGCACCAGGTCGGCCTTCGAGATCAGCTTGAAGGTGTCGGCCAGGGTCTGCAGGGTGCCGCGCCAGCCGACGCGGGTCGGCCCCAGGCGGCACTGGAAGCGGGCGGCGATCTTGCGCTCGGCGTAGACGAGCGACAGGCCGAGCAGGGTCATGGCCGCCAGCGTGCCGGCCAGGCCCAGGCCGATCCAGAAGGCGCTTTCCCATGGGCTTCGTCCGGCAGCCTCCGCGGCGCGCTCGGCCAGGGTCGGCTGTGTCCAGTCCCTGGCGGCGGAAAGGGAATGCAGGGCCAGCAGGGCGGTTGTGATCCAGGCGGCTTTCATCGGTCCATGTCCGGAACAATCAGGTCCAGCCCGGCCAGCATGGCGACGATGTCGGCCACGCGAGCGCCGGGCGCGATCTTCGTGATGCACCACAGGTTGTGCAGGTTCGGCGAGCGGAAATGGAAGCGCCAGGGCATGTCCTTGCCGCGGCTGTGAAGATGCACGCCGAAAATGCCCCGGGGCGTTTCCAGCTCCTCGTAGAAGGTGCCCTCCGGCAGGCGGATCTTGGCCGCCGGCTTGACCAGCATGGTCTTGCCCTCGGGAATGTTCTCGATCAGTGTCTCACAGAGCGCCAGCGACTGGCGCATCTCCTCGATGCGCACCCAGTAGCGGTCCCAGCAGTCGCCCTTTTCGCCGACCGGGACGACGAAGTCCAGCTGGTCGTATACGCCGTAGGGCCGCACGCGGCGCAGGTCCCAGGGCACTCCGCTGGCGCGCAGCACGGGGCCCGTGGCACCCAGGCCCAGGGCCTCGTCGCCGCTGAGCGCGCCAATGTCGACCAGGCGCTTCTGGGCGATCAGGTTGCCGCTCAGCATGCGGTCGTATTCGTCGACCTTGGTGCCGAAGTCCTTCAGCCAGGCGCGTACGCGAGGCGCGAAGTCCTTGTGCAGGTCGTGCAGCAGGCCGCCGGGTTGGATGTAGTTCATCGTCAGCCTGGCGCCGATGGTGTCCTCGAAGATCTGCGTCAGTTCCTCGCGGTCGCGGAAGCCGTGGAGGAAGGGCGTGAAAGCGCCCAGGTCCATGCCGAAGACGCCCCACCAGAGCGTGTGACTCTGCAGGCGTTCCAGTTCCGCCATCAATGTGCGGATGGTCTCGATGCGCTCGTTGGTCTCGATGCCGGCGGCCCGCTCAACGACACGCGTCACACACCAGTTGTTGGCCAGGGCGGAAAGGTAGTCCAGGCGATCGCTCAGGTGGACGATCTGGCGGTAGGTCTGGTGTTCGCAGATCTTCTCGATGCCGCGGTGGATGTAGCCCAGCACGGGGATCACCTGGCGCAGGGTCTCGCCATCCAGCTTGAGCAGCAGGCGCAGCACGCCGTGCGTCGCCGGGTGCTGGGGGCCCATGTTGACGAAGTACTCCTGGGTTCCGCCACCGGGGGCGAAATCCGTCCTGAGCAGGTCCTGCAAGGTCAGCGTCTTGGGTGTCACGGCTTGCCCGGCTCCAGGATGAAGGAATCCTCGTAGTCCTTGCGCAGTGGCCAGCCTTCCCAGTCGTCTTCGAGGAAGAGCCGGCGCAGGTCCGGGTGCCCGCTGTAGAGCACGCCGAAGAGGTCGTATACCTCCCGCTCCTGCCACTCGGCGACGGGCCAGAGGGCGTTCAGGCTGGGAGCGACCGGCTGCTGGCGCGGCAGGTCACAGCAGACGCGCAGAAGCTCGCCGCTTTCCGTGGAACACAGGAGCCACAGCAGGCGGATGTGTTCCCCTTCGGGATTGTCGACGGCCATGTGGTCGTTGAGCATGTCGAAGCCCTGCGCCTTCAGGGCCTGCATGCTGCCGATCAGGGCCGGCAGGGGAAGAAGCAGGCTGCGGGGTCTGTCGTCCGCGAGCAGCTCGGCGCCTTCCTTTCCCGCAATGAAATCTTCCAGCCAGTCGCTCATCCTCGTTCTCCACGCCCGGGATAAGCGCCCTTGGCTCCGGGGTCGGAGACCGTGCGGCGGTATTCCTCGTGCACGTTGCGCCGTCCCTGTGCTTCGAAGAGCTCCAGCATCTCGGCCTGGATCTCCTGCTTCGTGATCCCTTCCGGCAAGGCCGCCGTGACCGGCGCGCGGCGCTCTTCGGGGTGCTTCAGTCCCGCTCGCTCCCGGATCATGCGCTGCAGGGTCAGGATGCCGTAGAACAGTCCCTCGGGGCGCGGCGGGCAACCGGGAACGTAGACATCGACCGGAATCACGTCGTCGACCCCGCGCAGGGACGAGTAGCTGTGGTAGATGAAAGGGCCCCCGGAAATCACGCAGGCGCCGGTGGCGATCACATAGCGCGGTTCGGGCATCTGCTCGTAGAGGGTTCTCAGGGGCTGCGCCATGCGCTTGACAATGGTGCCGGCCACAATCAGCAGGTCCGCCTGGCGCGGGGAGGGGCGGGTGACCTCGGCGCCGAAGCGGGCCAGGTCATGATGCGAAGCGCCGCTTGCCATCATCATCTCGATGGCGCAGCAGCTGGTGCCGAAGGTCAGGGGCCACAGGCTGTTGGAGCGCGCCCAGGAGATGACATCCTCCAGGCGTGTCAGCAGCAGGTTCTGTCCCGGCCCTTCGGCATGTCCTACAGCCATTCGAGCACCCTTTTCTTCCAGGCGTATACTAGCGCCAGCAGCAGGATGGAAATGAAGACCACGATCTCGATCAGCCCCACCAGGCCGACCTGGGCCTGGGCCATGGCCCAGGGGTAGAGGAAGGCTGCCTCCACGTCGAAGACCAGGAAGAGCAGCGCTACAAGGTAGTAGCCCGCGTGGAAGCGGACCCGGGCATTGCCAACGAGTTCCGCGCCGCATTCGTAGGGCCGGGACTCCGTCTGCACCGCCGGACGAGGAGCCAGCAACCGCGAGAAGGCCAGGGCCCCTACGACAAGGGCCATCGAGAGCAGCAGCTCCAGGAATACAATCAGATAATTCATGCGACTCCAGCAGGGAACCTACGCGACTGAAGCTAGCGAGCGCAAGATCCTGGCGACTTGACCAAGGTCATGCCCGTTCGCGCAGGACTGTTCCGGCTGCCATTTTCTTTTTCCTGAAGCTGCGCCCAAGGATTTCCACTTCCGCGCCAGTGCTTGGCGCCCCTTGAAACCGACAAGATGGACAGAGGCAAGGGCGAGGGCGCCTGACGAAAGTCAATCCAGGCATCCGCTGTGATTGAACGCTCAGAGTTTGCGCTTTGGCGCAGAGTGTCTGACATAAGTCAAGGATGCGGCTTATCCGAAAGGCTAATCTAGTGCTCGAATCGACGGGACGGACTTGTCAAAAGGTGCCCACATGCAACTGCAATGGAAACTGCTGCTCAGCGGACTGCTGCTGGCCTTTCTCTATGGAGCCTGCGAGAAGATCGACCCGGAGAGCACGAGCGGACCGAGCCTCGGGGAAGAGGCCGTCGTGCTGACCTGCGAGGGTTGCCATGTGACACGGTCCTACCTGCGCAAGCTGGCCGTGGCGGAGGACGAGGCATCCTCCGGCGGTGGCTGAGGCGGCTCCGTGGCTCAGTTGGAGCCCTGGCAGAAAGTCTGGATCAACGCCGATTCCTCCTTTTCCGAGATCGACCCGACACACGGCCGCCTGGGGTGTATCACCTGTCATGGCGGAACCGAACCGGTCATCGCGCAGTCCGACAGCCGCACGGACCTCTTCTACGCCATGATGGAGGCCCACGAGGCGGAGATCCACTACGACAGCAACGACAATCCGGATCTGGACGAGGTCTTCGACCACAGCCTGATCCATGATCCCAGTGTTCTCGAGTTGGCCGAGGGAAGCTGCGGCAATGCCAATTGCCACCCGCAGATCGTCGAACTCAACGCGACCAGCATGCATACCCAGCTCTGGGGGGAAAAGCACAAGGTCGCCCTGCGCGCCGGTTTCAACAGTTTCGAGGACTGCCCGGCCATCCTGCAGGACGGATACCAGGGCGAGTGCACCAGTTGTCACACGACCTGCGGGCAGTGTCATGTATCACGCCCCCACAGTGTTCACGGCGGCTTTCTTGACAGCCACCGCTTCCAGAAGACGCCCGACATGGAAAACAACTGCACCGCCTGCCACGGCTCCCGTGTCGGCAACGACTGGACCGGCCACCTGGCGGGGAACGAGCCGGACGTGCACCAGAGCCTGGGCTTCGACTGCCTGACCTGCCACCAGGAAGACCTGCACGGCGACGGGCGGACGGACTACACGAGCCGCTACGAGGTCGAGGGCGTTCCCAGCTGCAAGGATTGCCACAGCAACGGTGCCGACAACAACATCTTCCATGAGACCCATTGGCCCGCCGGAGAAGGCGGAGTCGGCCTCGCCTGCCAGGTCTGCCACAGCCAGCCCTACACGAGCTGCATCAATTGTCACACGAACGGTGTCTGGAGCAGCGAGGACAACGAGGGCTATGCCGAGTTCCCGACCTTCCGCATCGGCTACAACAGCGGCAATTGGCCGACACACCCCCGCGAAGAGGAAGAGTACGTGGTCGTGCGGCACGTTCCTGTCAGCGAGGACAGCTACGAGCCCTGGGGCTGGCCGGTTCTCGAGGACTGGGCCGATTTCGAGACCTGGCAGTATTCCACGCCTCACAACATCCAGGTCATCACGCGGCAGACGGAAGTCGCCGCCCAGGGACCGGTGGACGCCAGCAATTGCTGGATCAGCTGCCATGCCGTCGAAGGCTTCGAGGACAACAAGAACCTGTTCCTCTATCGAAGCTATGTGGACAGCCTGGGAGAATCCGTCAGCAATCCCACCCAGACCGAGCGGCAGGCGAACCGGAACGTGACCGTCAACTCGCGCGTGCCGACCTACTGGCTGAACGACTGACAACAACGAGGAGCCGAAGGCGGTCCAGGTGTGGTATACCACCGTCCTTCGGCTCCCTAAACGGGAGAGTCCCAATGAAGCTCACGCACAAAATTCTGGCCGGCTTCCTGATGGTATCCGTTGGCATTTTCAGCGGCTGCTCGGATGACGACGACGACAGTTCGGGCACCGGCCCGACCACTTCGCAGTTCGATCTGCTGGTCGATGTCACCGATGACGGCATGCTGGACTGGACGACCGGCTGGATCAAGGACGCGGACTATGTGTCCGACAACCTGGCGGATCTCTATGTGATCGACCTTCGCGCCGCCGACGCCTTCGCCGCTGGACATATTCCCGGCGCGATCAACGCCACCCCGACCGATCTTCCCGTCGTGGCCGCCGCCAGCGCCGGCAAGGACATTGCCCTGGTGTGCTACACCGGCCAGACGGCCGCCTGGGGCACCATGGCCCTGCGCATGCTGGGCTATGAGTCGGCCTTCTCGATGAAATTCGGCATGAGCGCCTGGAACCAGGAATTCTCCGCACCCTGGGACAACAACGTCGGCAGCGACTACGTGAACGATTTCATCAATGATCCTTCGCCCGCCCTGCCCGAGAACGACGCTCCCACCTTGAGCGGCAGCTATGAGACGGGCAACGACGTGCTCGCCGCCCGCGTGCTGGAAGTGCTGGCCGAGGGATACATGGGCGTGTCCGGCGACGAGGTGATGACCGCCCCCGGCGACTACAACATCGTCAACTACTGGGCCGAGAGCGATTACACGGGCATCGGTCACATTGATGGCGCACTGCAGGTGGCCCCCGGCACCCTGACCAGCGACCAGAACCTCTCCGCCTTCGATCCCGACAATCCGAACGTGATCTACTGCTGGACCGGCCAGACCGGTTCGCTGATGAGCTTCTACCTGCGCGTGCTCGGCTTCGAGGTCTACAACCTGCGCTTCGGCGTCAACAGCATGATCCACAGCGCCCTGCCCAGTCACACCTGGACCGTCGGCGGCCTGGCCGATTTCAACTTCGACTACCAGACCGGCTCCAGCGTCGACGAATTCGCCCTGCTGAGCGCCTATGCCGACGAGCATTTCGGCGACTGGAACAACGGCTGGATCAAGGACGTCGCCTATACCTATGACCTGATGAGCGACCTCTTCATCATCGACCTGCGCAGCGCCAGCGACTACAATGCCGGACACATCGAAGGCGCGGTCAACGTGACCCTGACCGACATGCTCACGGTGGTCTCGACCCAGAACACGGACAACCTGGAAGTGGCCGTGGTCTGCTATTCGGGCCAGACGGCCGCCTTCGCCACCATGGCCCTGCGCATGGCCGGGCACAATGCCTATTCGATGAAGTTCGGCATGAGCGCCTGGCGTGACGAGTACAACGGTTCCTGGATGAACAACATCGGCAGCGAGTACAGCGCGGACATGATCAACGATCCCAGTCCGACACTGCCCGAGTACGGCTATCCGACGCTCAACACGGGCGAGACCGACGCCATGAGCATCCTGATGGCCCGCATCGACGCGGTGATGGCCGAGGGCTTCGGCGCCAATGCCGTCAGCAACGACGCGGTGATGGATGTGCCCGAGGATTATCATATCTACAACTACTGGGCCGTTGCCGACTACGAGGGCGAAGGCCACATTCCAGGCGCCTACCAGCTGGATCCGGGCAGCGTGACCACCAACGGCCTGCTGAACGCCCTGCATCCGACGGAGACCAATGTGCTCTACTGCTGGACCGGCCAGACCAGCGCTCTCACGACCTGCTACCTCAACGTGATGGGCTACGACATGCTGAGCCTGAAGTTCGGCGCCAACGGCATGATGTACGACGCGCTGAGCGGCCACAAGTGGCCCGAAGCCGGCGTCGGCGCCAACTATCCCGTGGTGACCGAGTAGTCTTGAAGTCTTTCGCGGCGGGGCGTTCCGGCGCCCCGCCGATCTTGAATCAAAGGGAACGCGCCTCGTGCATACCGGACTTCTTCTAGCACTGCTCCTGTCCTGGGCGCCGCTCCTGGCCGCCGGGAGCTGGCCAGCGCCCCCGGCTGCGGATTCCCTCTTCGACGGCAGGTACCTGACCTTGCCGGATCGCCCGGACCCTCACGGGGATCCCGCTGCCTGCCTGGCCTGCCACACTTCCGGTGAGCCGACCCTGCAGGATTTGCGGCCGGAAAGCTGCCGCGAGTGCCATGACCCGCGGGCGCACCATCGCCGCATTCACCCGCTGGGCATGGTGCCGTCCGACGAGGTTCCGATTCCCGCCTTTATGCCCCTGGATGAGGGCCTGCTCGCCTGCGGCACCTGTCACAGCAAATCCTGCACTCCGGATCGCTCCAATCGCAACTCGCTGCGCGGAGCGCCCTGGCCGCAGCGACAGGATTTCTGCTTCCAGTGCCACAAACGGGATTTCTTTCCCGGCCTGGACCCCCACCATCGGCCCTTGCGCGCGGTGGACCAGGAACGCCTGCTGGAGCTGGGCCTGACGGTTTCCTGCGACCTCTGCCACAAGGAAGATGAACAGGTCGATCTGTTGTCCGAGTCGGATCACTTGTGCCGGCGCTGCCACCCCAGCCGGGATCACGAACTGCGCCATATGGGCTTCTCGATGGACCCGGAGCGGAATCCTGCAGAGGCCGCGCTCTATCGCGAGTACATCGAGCTGGGCGGCCGCGAGCTGCCGCTGGGCTCCGAGGGACGCATCGGCTGTACGACCTGTCACACGCCCAGTCCGGAGTGCGGAGACCAGACGGTCTATCCGCCCCGCGGCCTGCGCCTTCCCCTGGACCGGATCTGCCATGTCTGCCACGGTTTCTAGAGTCGCCTCGCGCTGCGGCGCGCTTGCCCTGTTGTGCCTGCTCTGCGCCTGCTCCATCCTTCCACGCGCTTCCGCCCCTCATCTGATCGTGCTGGCGCCCGACGACACCCTGTACCAGGACCTGGGAGACTGGGAACTGCTTCCGGAGCGGGCCTGGCACAAGACCGCGCTCCGCTGGCTGGCGGGCGACGAGGATCTTGCCATCCGGCCCCTTGACGACCTGCGGCCCAGGGGAGCGGCCTTGTGGAGCGCTTCCGCCGCAGGAGTCTTTCGCATGGACTCCCTCGAGGCGCGCGGCGAGCCCAGGCCCTTCGATCGCCGACGGGCGCGGGGTCTGGCGCCCCTGGCCGACGGCCGCCTCTGGTTGAGCCTGGACGAGCCTGCCCGGGTCGAACAGCGGTCGCCAACGGGAAACTTGCTGCAGCGGATCGAACCGCCACAGGGCTGGAACCAGCCGGGGCGGCTGGTGGCAGACGAAAGGCGACTCTGGGTGCTGGACCCGGGCGCTTCCTGCCTGCAGCTCTTCGATGCCGAGGGCACCTGGCTGAAGAGAATCAGCGGTCCCCCGGACCTGCCCATGCTGGCGCCACTGGATGCCTGCGGCGACGGCGAGGGCGGGCTGTGGCTGCTGGACGCCTGGCGCGGCGGTCTGTATCACTTCAGCGCCGAGGGCGAACTCCTGCCCGGGATCTCGCTTCGGACCCAGGGGCCGGGCGCGCTGAGCCTGGCGCATTCCCTGGCCCGGGATACGCGCGGACACCTGCTGGTGCTCTGCCTGGACGAGTTGCGTCTGTATACGGACAAAGGAGCGCTGGTGGCCCGGATCCAGGACCGCCGCATGCTCGGCGATCCGATCCTCGTCCGTTGCGACACACGTGACCGCATGTTTCTGCCGCAGCGGGACGGCGGCCTGCGGATCTTCGGCTTCCGCCCCCTGCATGGCGCGGCCGCCTGGGAGGTGCAGCCATGAGAATCCTGCTATTTCTGCTGGTGCTGGCAACGCTGCCCCCCCGGCTTGACGCCGGACCCGCCGAGCGGCTGGAGGCCCTGCGCCGCTGGGACGGCGGGGCGGGTTGGACCATGGACGGGAGGCTCAGCTGGCGCAGCAGCTGGCACAACCCGGGCGCGGAAAAAGCCCTGCCGGGCTCCCACCCCGCGGAGAAGAGGCTGCTGCTGCACAGCGGACGGCTCCTGATCGGCGCGCACAGCACCCTGGCTTCCGACTCGCGCTTCGACTGGTCGCTCGCGGCGGGCGGAACGTTGGCCGAGAACAGCCTCTACGCGCAACGGATCCTCACCCCGGAGGGACGGGTGCGACTGGACTTCCGTCCGCTGGACTGGCTGGGAATCGGCGGACAGGCGCGCTACGGCTGGCGTCTGGCAAATGCCTTTGCCAGCGACAGCCTGCGGCGGCGGGACCTGATTGCCGCCCTGAACCTGCGCTTGGTCCTGCCCTCGTTTTTGCCTGGAGAACTACAGCTTCAGGGAGGCAACCGCCGGATCTTCGAGGAGGACTTCCTTGAGGACCAGCGATTCGGACGAGTCGATCTGCGCATGCGGCCCCTGCGAGACCTGCGGCTGGAATTCTTCGGCGAAAGTCAAGGCTATGGCCGTGACAGCCTTGACTATGAGTTGCAGCGCAATACGGCGGGACTGCGCCTTTCAGGTCGATTGCCATGGGGCATTCGCCAGGAAGGGCAGTTGTCGCGCCGCTACAGGGAAGGCCGGCAGCGCTGGCTAGTACGGGAATCACTGCTGCTGGAGCCCCACAGGGAGCATCGCCTGGCCCTGCGGTTGTCCAGTGACTGGAGCGACTGGCAGGAGCGCTCGCTGTACCGGCGCTGGATTCGCGGTACATGGCAATGGCTGCCCCTGGAGTGGGTCGGAGCCCGTCTTCAGTTCCGCAGCGATCTGCGGGACTTCGACGAGGAGGTGCTGAGCCATGAGCGCAGCATCGGCTTGGGGCCCTGGTTCAAGCTGCGCCCCGGCGCGGAGAGTCCGTTGGCCCGGATGTGGCCCGGCGCGCGGGATCTGTCCCTGGATGGCAACCTGGACCTGGGCTACCTTGAAAGCTCCACCTGGGGCAAGGGACTGGAAGGCCGACTGCAGGCGGATGCCCTTCTGCCCGTCTACTGGACGAAGGACCTGACAAGCCGCCTGCAAAACCAGCTGCAGCTGAATACCCTGCGCCTGCAGGAGGCAGAAGACCTTGCGCAGCGACTTGGCCGGCCGGTGGAAAAGGAGCTGCAGGCCGAAGTCAACAACCGCCTGAGCCTCAGCAGCGAGGCATCGCTGGACCGCTGGCGGCTGGGGCACCGGGTGCACTGGCAGCGCCAGGCAGGCAGCGAACTGCTCTTCGAGTTGGACAGCTTGCGCAATACCCTGGGCAACGAAATCTGGCTGCGCATGCCGCTGGGAAGCTTCCAGCATTTGCGCCTGTCGGGCATGCACCTGCGGCATACCCTGGCGAATCCCATGCGAGCGGTGGAGTACCGACTGACAGGCGGCTGGCAGCTGCAGCTCGAGCGCCTGCGCGCCGGCGGCGAGGCGGTCTGGAGACCGGCGAGACGCGCCATCAAGGAGCGCTGCTGGCTCAACGCTTTCCTGGACGGCCGCTACCGCAAACTGCGCGCCCGTCTCTCCCTGCAATTCGCCGGGGACCCGAAGGACTGGTTCAACAAGGATACGCAGTGCTGGCTGCAAGTGGAGAGGAGCCTGTGGTGAGGACCTGGAAGAGTTCCGGCATCGGGCTGCTGCTGGCAGCCGCATTTGCGGCCGCTCCCGCGGGCCAGTGTCAGACGGATGCTGTCGATTCCCTGCTCCAGGCGCGCCGCCACAACGGTCTGGCGGGTTCGCCACACCAGGTGCTCTCGGAGCTGGCCGGTGCCCAGGCCATGGATGAAGTGAGCCGGGCTGCCTGGGCCTGCCTGCTCTGTCATCCCTCGCCGCCCAACGACGAGCCGCCCACCCTCTGGGACGATTTCCGTGAGCCGGCGAATCTGGACCTTCATTCCCCGAACCTGTGCCTGAGCTGCCATGACGGCCTGCTGGCCACGGGTTTCACCTCGCCCTGCGTAGGGCGCCGCCAGGTGGAACTGAGCCAGCTGCGCCCCCCGGCCTCACCTGAGTCCGCCGGTCATCTCTTCGCTTTTGCAGACTCGAGCGCCGGTGCGCCTTCGACGATCGCGCCGCGCGACCTGCCGGTGGTTGATCACCGGGTTTCTTGCACGACCTGCCACGATCCGCATAGCTCGCAGCAGGAGTTCATGCTGCGCAAGGATCCCGAAGCCGGAGAACTTTGCCTCGCCTGCCATCGTCTGGAGGGGTGGAGTTTCGGCAGCCATGGAGGATCGCCGGACCAGCACGACGAGGACCTGCGGCAGATCGCCTGCGCCGCCTGTCATCGCATTCATGCCCCGGATGCCCGACCGGCGCTGCTGAAGGGCGGCGAGGCCCAGACCTGCCTGGGCTGCCACGACGGCAGCGTCGACTGCGAGGACGAGGTGGCGAGCGCGGAAGACCTGACCAGCGTCTTCGAGAAGCCCTACCGGCACCCCGTGGGCTTCATGGAAGGGGCGCAGGAAGGCGGCGGCTGGGTCGGCTTCTTCGCCGGCAGCGGCGAGCCCTATGCTGTCGAATGCAGCTCCTGTCATAATCCCCACGCCGCCGGACACCCCGAGGATCCGGATGTCTTCGGCGGCCTGGACGGCAGCCTGCGCGGCGTGGAGGGCGTTTCCCCCCTGGGCATGCGTCGCCCTGCGGAGCGCGAGGCCGAGATTTGCATGATGTGTCACGGCTTCACGGCGGACGGTCCCCTTGTCACGCGCAACCCCTGGGGAACCGGCCGGGACGTGGCAGAGGACTTCTCGCTGGCCAACCGAAGTTTCCACCCGGTGCTGGGCACGGTGTCCGGCGCAGGCAGCCCGAGCCTCAAGCTCGAGGCCGGAGGCACGGCCCGCGGCAACCTGCCCGCTGAAGCGATCGGCCTGCAGACCCTGAACTGCAGCGACTGCCACGGCAACGACGATCCGCTGGGTCCGCAGGGGCCCCATGCCTCCAACATTCCGGGCTTGCTCAAGGCGGAATTCGACAGCTACGGCCAGGGCGGTCAGGCCGATCCGCTGTGCATGCAGTGCCACGAGGGCGGCGTGCTCTTCAGCTCGCAGAGTTGGCGCTGGCACAGCCTGCATGCCGACGCGGGCTTCAGCTGCGCCGCCTGCCACGATCCTCACGGATCCCGCACCTTGGACGGCCTGCTCAACCTGGACCGCCGTCCCTGGGCCGAGGCCGTCGAGGGCGAATTCCTCATCGAGAAGATCGACCTGCATACGGGCACCTGCACGATCAAGTGCCATGGCTACGTACACAAGGAGGTCCGCTGGTAGCCTGCCTGCCTTGCCTTGCTTGCTCAAAGTCGACATCGCACCCGGTGTCGACTTTTTTTATGGAATCCGCATCCCTTTCATCCCCCTTCTTTCCGTCGCCCGCCCTGATTCCGCAAGGCAGCGTTTTCTGTGCTGTTCCGTTGAGCTTCTCGTCCGGGCGCGGAACTCCTTGCAGGATCGCGTCTGCAATGGTGTCTTGTTTTATGTGATAACGGTGTTCTTACAGAGCGTCGCATCCCTTGAGAGATGCCAAAAGGAGGTCGTCGATTGACCGCCGTCCGAGCCTACAGCCGGGCCGAGCAATGGGCCCACACCTTGAGTCACGGCTTCGGCCTGCTGCTGGCGCTGGCCGGCGCGACGGCTCTTGTGGCGCGCAGCGCAGGCCTGGGCAGCGCCTGGCCGATCGTCGCCTGCGCCGTCTACGGCGCGACCCTGGTGCTGCTCTACGGCGCTTCGACCCTGTATCACGCCCTCGATCCGCGACGCCGCTGGCCTCGTCTGCTGGATCACGCGGCGATCTACCTGCTGATCGCCGGGACCTATACGCCCTTCCTGCTGCTGCATCTGCGCGGTCCCTGGGGCTGGTCGCTCTTCGGAGTGGTCTGGGGCGGCGCGCTGGCCGGCATGCTGCTGGTGCTGTTCTCCCTGCGACTGCCGGCCTGGGTGGCCAGCCTGCCCTACCTGCTCATGGGCTGGGCCTGCCTCGTCGCACTTCGTCCCTTTCTGGAAAAGGTCCACACGGCGGGGCTGCTCCTGCTGCTCGCCGGGGGGCTGTGCTACACGGGGGGAATCGTCTTCTACCTGTGGCGGCGCCTGCCGTGGAACCACGCGCTCTGGCACCTGTGGGTGCTGGCGGGAAGCGTGTTCCATTTCCTGGCGGTCTGGTTCTCGCTCCCCGCAGCCCCCTAGCGGCCGCTTCGGGCGCTCCGCTCAGGCAGCGGATTCGCGGCGGTCCAGGTGCTGCTCCAGGACGGCCCGCAGGGCTTCGGGCTGCAGGGGCTTGGCCAGGAAATCGCTCATGCCCGCTTCCAGGCAGCGCTCGCGGTCTTCGGGCATGGCCCAGGCGGTCAGGGCCACGACCGGTGTGCGAGTGTGCCTGTCGCCCGCATCTCCCTGCCGAATGCGCCGCGTGGTCTCGAAGCCGTCCAGCAGGGGCATGGCGCAGTCCATCAGGACCAGGTCGAAGGCTTGGCTGCGCAGGGCCTGCAGCGCTTCCTCGCCGTTGCGCGCTTCCACGCTTTCAAGATCCAGCTTGTCGAGGAATCCCCGCAACACCAGTCGGCTTTCGGGATGATCGTCCGCGACCAGCACCCTTCCGCTGAAAGCGCCTTCCCCGGCTTCGGAGGATCGTCTGTCCGGAAGGTGCTGCAGGGGGTGGCGGGTTTCGCCGCGAAGCAGACGCTTCAAGGCCAGCCGCAGCTTTTCTTCGCCCATGGGTTTGGCCAGGACCAGCAGCCCCAGATCTGCTGGCGGGGGGCCAAGTCGCTGCAGCATGCCCTGCCTCATCAAGAGGAGCAGGCTCAGGCGCTCGTCGCCCAGGCGCTTGCGGAAGGACTGCTGAAAGGCCCGATAGCCCTGCGCCAGGGGAGGACGGTCCCAGATCACCTGCAGCGGTCCCTCGCAGCGATGCCGTTCTTCCGCGAGCCAGTCCAGCGGGTCCCGTCCCTCCGGCAGACAGAGAACACGGCGCCCCAAGCGCTGCAGCAGCTCTTCCAGATAGTGCCGCTGCGCCCTTGATGAGGGCAGCAGGCGAGTCTCCACGGCCGGGAGCAGTTCCGTGTCCGGCTGGCCCTGTGGCTGCAGGGGCTTCAGCTGCACCGTGAACCAGAAGGTGGAGCCCTTGCCCGGAAGGCTGTTGACGCCGATGCTGCCGCCCATCTGCTCGCAGAGCTGCCTGCAGATGGAAAGTCCCAGGCCGGAGCCGCCGACTTTCCTGGCAGTCTCGCGATCGACCTGCTGGAAGCTGCGGAAGAGGGTCTCTTTCTGCTCCGCGCTCAGGCCGATGCCCTCGTCCTTGACTTCGAAGCGCAACTGGCCCGTCGAGCGGCCTTCCATGCAGCGGATCTGGATCGATCCGCCCTGCGAGAACTTGATTCCGTTGTGGATCAGGTTGACCAGAACCTGGCGCAGGCGGTTGGGATCGCCCAGGTAGCGCTTTCCTGGCAAGACGCTGGCCGGACAGAGTAGTTCGATGTCCTTTTCCTCGGCCTGCAGGGCCAGGGTGCCGCCGATCTCGCCCAGCAGGTCCGCCAGGTCAAACTCGACTTCCTCCAGCACCAGTTTTCCCGCCTCGATGCGCGACATGTCGAGCACATCGTTCAACAGGCTGAGCAGCGACTCGGCGCTGCGGTGCGCCAGGTGGGCCAGCTGCTGCTGTTCCGTCTTCAGGTCGCTGTCGAGCAGCAGTCTCAGCAGCCCGAGCACGCCGTTCATCGGTGTGCGGATCTCGTGGCTCATGTTGGCCAGGAACTCGCTCTTCGTGCGGTTGGCGCGCCGGGTTTCCTCCATGGCCAGGGTGAGCGCGCGACGGGCCTTCTGCTCCTGGGTGATGTCGCGGAAACTCCAGACCCGTCCCAGGAAGCGCTCCTCGTGCCGCATGGGGCGAACCGTCCATTCGAAGCTGCGGCCGTCCTGCAGCTCGAGCTGGGTTTCGTAGGCCTCATCGCTGGCGCGAATCACCTTCATTTCGCTGTCGAAGACTTCCGGTTTCAGACAGGCCTCGCGCAGGCGCCGCAGCAGCGGCTGCAGCCGGCGGCGCTCGAGCAGGGCCGGCTCGAGCCGCCAGTAGCGGGCGAAGCGACTGTTCCAGCGCAGCAGGCGATCCTCCGGGTCGGTGACGAGGGTGCCGTTCATCGAGGCCTCGAGGGTCGCTTCCAGCTGCCCCAGGGTATTTTCCAGGCGCAGCTCGCTTTCCTTGCGCGTGCTGATGTCCGTTCTCAGGGCCACGTACTGCATGGGTTTGCCGGATGAGTCCAGGGTCGGCACAATCGTCGTCTGCAGCCAGTAGAGGTGCCCGTCCTTGGCCCGGTTGCAGATCACCCCCTGCCAGGTCCGGCCATGGGTGATCTCGCGGTACATTTCGCGGAAGAACTCTTTTGAATGCATGCCGGAATTGAGCAGGCGATGGTTCTGCCCGATCAGCTCGGAACGCGCGTAGCCGCTCAGCTCGACGAACTTGTCGTTGCAGTAGGTAATGCTCCCCCGCAGGTCGGTCATGGCGACAATGGCGTGCTGGTCCAGCGCCTCCTTCTGCTGGTGGAGGAGCTCGCCTGCCCGTTCCACCTGCCGGGTCAGGGACTGTCGCTGCCGGGCCTCCTCCTGTCGCAGGCTGCGCAGGCGGGAAACCAGTTCCGCGCTTTCACCTTTGCTGTCTTCCAGGTCGGGATCCGCCTCGTCGAGGGCCAGGCGGAGCAACTGGCGCTGCAGGCGGCGTCTCAACCGCTGTTCACGCAGGGCGAAGGCGAAGAGGGTGAACAGAAGTGCCGCGAAGAGCAGTTCCGTCCAGGAGAACTCGATCTGCAGCAGGGGGGCCGCAAGCGCGGGACGAAACAGGCACAGCAGGAGAAGGGCGCTCAGGCGGCCCTTGGCGACGGGGAAAACGGATCCGGGTTGGCGGCTAAGAAGTGGCGACATGGAATGCATGTGTCCCGTATCTGCTGCGCGTGGCTGGAAGCGCTACTTCTTCTGCGTGTTCGATGACCCTTATCGGCAGAATACTTTGGGAATCCAATCTCGATCATTAAAGGGCAACACTCTTTGGCTGACCTATGTCGGCTTTCGCGCGGGCGGCAGTTCCTATATTCGCCGGGCCTGATTACTGGTCCAACACCTGGAGTCCCATGCCTGCCGCGTTCCCTTTTCTGCTGATCCCCCTTGTTCTCGCCTTTTTCTTGTCGGCCCCCTGCAGCCAGGCTGCCGAGGCGACCCTGCCATCCGGCCATTTCTACGTGGACGCCGGTCCCGGACAGCTCCTGGAGCCCTCCCGGCTGCAGGCCGAACTGCGCGCCGGGGGCAGCGAGCTGCGCGTGCAAAGCCTGCAAGCGCTGGATCCCGGGCTCGAGTGGAGCGGAAGGTGTGATCTTTCCGGCCTGCATCGCCTGGTCCTGGAAGACGCGCAGCTGCCGCCGGAAGCCGCCTGCCTGGATCTGCTGCGAAAGCTGCCTTCCCTGAAGCGGGTCGAGGCGGTCCAGTGGCGGGAAGTCCACGGCTGGCATCCGGATGATCCCGGCCTGACCGCCCAGTGGCACCTGCGCAACGTGGCCGCCGTCGAGGCCTGGCAGATCCAGCGCGGCCGCGATTCGGTCTCGGTGGCGATCCTCGACACGGGCGTCGACATGGATCACGAGGACCTGGCCGGGCGCATCTGGATCCACCCGGGCGAGGACCTGAACGGCAACGGCGTATACGATCCCGAGGACGAGGACGGGCTGGACACGGACGGCAACGGGCTGATCGACGACATCCAGGGCTGGGACTACGTGGATCTGCCGCCGGGCAGCCTCTGGCAGGGCGAGGACGGCAGCCCGGCCGACAACTGGCCCGACGACTTCAACGGACACGGCACCCATTGCGCCGGCATCGCCGCCGCGGCGGGCGACAACGGGATGGGCGTGGCCGGCCTGGGCTTCGGCGCGCGCGTCATGGCGATCCGCGTCGGCTACCAGAGCAACAACGGCCAGGCCTACGTGGGCTACAGCATCGAGGGGCTGATGCTCGCCGCGTACTACGGCGCCGACGTGGTCAGCATGAGCTACGGCGGCTCCGGCTTTTCGGATTTCGTCGACGAGCTGACCTGGAACATGTCCCAGGGAGGCGTTGTCTGCCTGGCCTCGGCGGGCAACGACGGCATCACGGACACTTTCTATCCCGCCGGCTACGAGAACGTGATCTCGGTGGCGGCGACGAACCCGGACGACAGCCGCGCCGGCTATTCCAACTACGGCGACTGGATCGACCTGGGCGCTCCGGGAACGCAGATCCTGGCGACCCTGGTCGGCGGCGGCTACGGCCGTCTCACGGGCACCAGCATGAGCTGTCCGCTGACAGCCGGTCTTTGCGCCCTGCTGAAGGGCGTGCGCCCGGAATGGGGGATCACGGAAGTGCGGGCCCGGCTGCAGGCGAGCTGTGATCCGGTCTCGGGCAATCCGGAGGGCATGGGCGCGGGCCGCATCAACGCGGCGCGCGCCGTCGACCTGGTGCCGCGGGTCAGCCGGGTGGAGATCACGGACCCGCGCCGTCGCCTGGCGGATGGCGAATGGTCGGAGGTCGCCTTCACTGTATACGTGCCGCTCGAGGATCCCCTGGCCGAGGCCGTGATCCAGCTCGAGAGCCTTGAGCAAGGCCTGGAGTTCGAAAGCCCTTCCGTGGACGTGGGCATGCTCTTTCCCCAGCAGGAAACGACCGTGACGACCCGGGCGCGCTGGACGGGCGAAGGCGTCGCCTCGCCGCTCTTCCGCATGGTGCTGTATGACAACGGTCCGCGCTGGGAAGGCCTGGGGAGGCTCGAGGCGGGACTGGGCGAGGTGCTGCTGATCGACGCCGACCGGGCCACGGACTGGGACATCCGTCCCTGGATCACGGAAAGCCTCGACGCGCTCGGCTTGTCACACGAGAGCATCAGCATGCGTCTGCCCGGCATGGGCTGGCCCATGCTGTCGCGCTACGATCACATCCTGCTGCTCTCGGGCAGCGACCTGGAACCGGACCTTGAAGCGGCGCCCCTGCCGCCGTCGCTCTTCGACAGCCTGGAAGCCTACCGGGCGGGCGGAGGCCACCTGCTGCTCAGCGGGCAGAACCTGGCCGATGCCCTGCCGGCCAACTGGCTGGCCGACGAACTGGGAGCCGCGGTGGCGGACCCGGCCGTCGGCGCCGCCGTGGCACACGGCATTGCCGGGGATCCCCTCACGGAGGGCCTGCAGCTGCTGCTGATCGGATCCGGCGGCGCCGGCAACCAGGAAGAGATGGACCAGTTCTTCGCCCCGGATGCCCGTGTGCTCTTCAGCTGGGACGAGGGCGATCCCTCGGCCGCAGCCGCCCTGCGCAGCGAGGACGGCCGCCTGACCGTGCTCGGTTTCGGCCTCGAGGGCGTCAATGGCGAACCGGACTGGGCCAGCAGCCGCAGCCTGCTGCTCGAGCGGTTGCTTGGACTCGAAACGGCTCTTGGCCGGACACCCCTCCCTGCTGAATTCGCCCTGCAGGCCGCCTGGCCCAATCCCTTCAATCCCGAACTGCAGCTGGCCCTGCAGCTGGACCGCTCCCGCGACGTGGTGATCGAGGTCTACAATCTGGCCGGCGCCCGCGTCGACCGGCTGGCGCCGGGCAGGCTCTCCGCCGGCCGGCACCAGCTTTCCTGGCGGCCGCAGGGGCTGGCCAGCGGCCATTATCTGATGCATTTGCGTGACAGCCGGCACTCCCCGACCTCCGTACTTTATCTGAAGTGACAGAGGACAGCAACAAGCATCAGGGAGTCACAATGCGACTGGCACTACTTTTCGGCGGCATGGTCTTCGCCAGCCTGGCGTCGGCCGAGATCCTTTTCGAGGAAACCTTTTCCGGCGGAACTCCGGACCTTGGCTGGGAGACCCAGTGGGGCGAGGAAAGCAACACCATCGAAGTCGATTTCCAGGCGGACAATCCTTCCGGAGACGGCTTCGTGGGCAAGCTGGGCAACGACTTGAGCGGTGGCGGCGTCGGCTCGCTCTACGTGCCCGCCGGCAATGACCTGACGGACTACACCGTCCACGCGCAGGTCTACCTGAACCTGGGGCAGACCCACTACCGCGGCGTTATCGGGCGTTCGACGGGCGTCAACGGGGACGACACCTTCACCCACTACAGCTTCCTGGCCGACCTGAGCGAGAACACGGGCATGGGAGACCAGCGCTTCCGTCTGCGTGTACACGGCCTGGACCAGTTTCCGATCGTGATCCGCGACTGGGACGCGGAGGAACTGGGTTCCCTGTATCCCGCCGAGGACGGCTGGTACCGCATGTCGATGCGCATGGAAGGAAACCAGATCTGGTGCTACATCAACGACCAGATGCTGCCGGGCTGCCCCTTCACGGACAACAACCTGTCCAGCGGCAGTTTCGGCGTCTACTTCTGGGATTTCGCCGTCGTCGACCAGTTTCTCTTCTTCGACGACATGGTCGTCGAGGGCGAGGCGACCTCCGTGGAAGACGCCGAACAACCCCTCGGCTTCGAGCTGCTGAGCAGCTATCCCAACCCCTTCAACCCGCAGACCTGGACGCGTTTCCGCCTGGACAGCCCATCGCGGATCCAGCTCGCCGTCTACAACCTGCAAGGCCAGAAAGTGCGCCAGCTGGCGCAGGGCTCCTGGCCCGCCGGCCTGCACCAGCTGCCCTGGGACGGTCGCAACAGCCTGGGACAGGAAGTCGCCAGCGGCACCTACCTGCTGCTGCTCGACAACGGCCGGCAGTCGCAGAGCGAAAGCCTGTTGCTGACCCGCTAGCTTCTTCCGGGCCGGGGTCCACGCGACCCCGGCCCTTTTCTTCCCACCTTCGGAATCGCCATGAACGCTTTTCTGCTGCTGCTTCTGCTGCTGCCTTCCGCCGGGCTTCTCGCTGCGGGCGGCACCCTTGCCGGACGTGTCCTGGCGCAGGGCGAGCCGCTGGGCGGCGCGAACGTGGTCCTGGTCGGCGAGGCCAAGGGAGCGGCCACCGACCTGAACGGCGGCTTCCTGATTCTCGATGTGTCACCCGGTCCCCACCTTCTGCGCGTGAGCTACCTGGGCATGCACACCTGGGAACAGGACATCTTCATGCTCAGCGAGTACACGACGCGGATCGACGTGGAGCTCATGCCGCAGGCCCTGCAGGGGGATACCCTCGTCGTACAGGCCCGCCGCGACCTGAGCCCGCTGGATGCCACCTCGAGCCAGGCGGTGCTGGGACGCCGGGAACTGGAACTGAGCCCGCGCAGCGACTTCCTCGACCTGCTGGCGACCCAGGCCGGCGTCACACGGGACGAGGACGGCGGCATGCATCTGCGCGGCGGCCGCCTGGGGGAAGTGCGCGTGCTGCTCGACGGGCAGGACCTGCGCGACCCGCTGGACATGGGCTTCCAGGACCTGATCAACGAGGACATGGTTTCCGAGCTGGTCGTCGTCTCCGGCACCTTCGGCGCGCGCTACGGCGACGCGCTCAGCGGAGTGGTCCGTGTCACGGGACAGAGCCGGGTGCGCCGACCGGAGTTCCGCCTGCGCTACACCAGCGCGGACCTGGTCGACTCGCCCTGGCGCGAACGCGGCGCCTACGGCGTTCCCGAATCCGGCCTCTGGCGGGAAACGGATCACGGCGATCTTTTCGGAACGGACCCCGCCTGGGGACGCCTCAACCAGCCGGGACGCATGCAGCTCAAGGTGGCCACGCCCGCGCGGATGAGCGGTGTGGACATGGTGCTGGGCCTGCTCTCCGAGACGCAGGACAGCCACTTGCCGCACGGCGGCAGCAGCCGCGGGGACCTGTCACTCAACCTGGGACACGACATGGCTTCCGGCGGGCGGCTGGAACTGGGCCTGGGGCGGAAAAGCAGCCTGCGCCAGGGATACAGCCATTTCTGGAAATACCTGCCGCTCAACCGGCACAGCCAGCTGCGCGAGCAGCAGCGCCTGAACCTGCGTTTCAGCAACAGCCTGGGGGATCGTTCGGTCTACCGGCTGCGCCTGGGCCTGGTGCGGAACGAGAGCCGCCGCGGCATCCTGCGCGATGGCGAGTGGCTAGCGGAAAGCGAGTACCGGCGCCGCAGCTTCAGCGCGCAGCAGGACTTCTTCGCGGAGGGACATGACCCCAGCCTCTCGCGGCATTCGAGCACGCGCGGCGAGATCGCCGGCGACTGGACCTGGCGTCCCCGGCCGACTTTCGAGCTGGCGGCCGGCGGCGAACTGACGCGGACAGAGCTGGACTGGAAAGAGCGACACCTGGTCTTCGGGGACGCAGAGACGGCGGATCCCGCCCTGAGCTGGACCGACGCCAGTGAACACGCGCCCCTGCAGGGAGCCCTGTGGAGCGAGCAGAAGATCGAGACCGGCTGGCTGGTCCTGCACACGGGCCTGCGGCTGGACTGGTTCGATCCCGATGCCGGCGCCTGGGCCGAGCCCGACCGGCTCCTGCAGCCGGACGGCGGACTGGCCCCGCTGCAGGAAGTGGACCCCTGGCTCTATCTCTCGCCGCGCCTCGGCATTGCCTTCCCGGTCAGCGAGCGCACCGTGATGCACGCCAGCTACGGGCGCTTCATCCAGTTCCCCGACCACCGTTCCCTGTATACGAACAGCGGGCGCACGCTGGACGGGGGAGAGCTGCCCCTGCTGGGGTATGCCGGGCTGGAGCCCCAGCAGACGACGGCCTTCGAGATCGGCGCCAAGCAGCGGCCCGCTCCCGGCGTGCAGCTGGAAGTGACGGCCTGGATGAAGGACATGAAGAAGCTGCTCTCGACCATCGTCGGCAAACAGCTGACGCGGGAGTACGTGGTCTACGCCAACAGCGATTACGGGAACGTCGCCGGTGTCGACCTCGCCGCCGAGCTTCCCCTGGGCTCGCGCAGCCGGGCCCGCATCGACTACACGCTGATGAATGCCCGCGGCAGCGCCAGCGAGCCGGAGGCGGGACTGGTCACGGTGCAGAACGGCGAGGAAGTGGAGTACAACGAGTTTCCGCTGGACTTCGACCAGCGCCACGACCTGAGCGCCGCTCTGGAGACGGACTGGGGACTCGGCGTTTCCAGTTCCCTGCTGGTCCAGGGCGCCAGCGGCCTGCCCTACACGCCCTTCATCGATGTGGGCGTCACCGCCCCGACCAACAGCGCCAACCGGCCCTGGACCTGGACCGCCGACCTGGGCCTGCGCTGGTCGCGCGCTCTTGGAGCACACCGCATGACCCTGCGGCTGGATGTGCGCAATCTCTTCGACCGCCGCAACGTGGTCCAGGTCTTCGCCAGCAGCGGGGAACCTTATGTGGACCCGCGCAACCTGATCGGCTCCACCGAAGACAGCAAACACGATCCTTCCCATGTTTCGCCTCCGCGCAGCCTGCGCCTGGGGCTGGAACTGGCCTTGTGGGACAAGCGCTGATGCGATACATCTCGATCTTCCTGCTGGCGGCGCTTTCCGCCGGCGAGCTTTCCGCAGCCGTGGACTGCAACTCCTGCCATGGACGTGATCCAAGCCTGTCGGCTCTTCCCGCCGGCGAGGCCTCGAAGGCCCTTCGCCGCGTCCGGGCAAACGCGGACAACGCCATCGGCGTGATGGACCGCGGCCAGCTGGGCAACTTCGGCAGCAACCTGGGCGACATGGCCGACTTCCACATCTGGAACAACAACTCGCTTCACTGGCCCGCGGAGGCCAGCGATGTCTTCCAGTATGCCTTCGGCTTCGGTCTGGTTGTCGCACAACGGGATTCCGACGGCACGGCGAACGTGATCGAGAGCGTGATCAACGCCACCTCCGGCCTGCGTGACTGGACACCTGCCGAAGGCAGCCTGGGCACCCTCTTCAGCGGGGAGCTGCGCGCCAGCGACGAAACCCCCTACCTGGCGCACAGCCACCTGCCGCAGACCTGGCCGGACAGCGGTTGGCCCGGAGCCTGGCGCGAGGAATACGCCTTTCCCAACCCTTCGGGGAATCCGGCCTTTCCGGTGCAGGACGCGCCGGGCGAGTTCACCAGCGACGGCGATACCTGGGCCGTCTTCGATGACCGCGAGAATCCGCGGGGTTCCCTTGGCATCGAGGTGAGACAAGCCGGCTTCAGCTACGGTCGCCCCTACGCCAGCGACCACCTGGTCTGGCGCAGCTGGATCCACAACACCTCCGGGGCGGACCTGGATTCGGTCTACATCGGCTACTATGTGAACTACCGGCCGGACTACGATTTCGTCGACCGCATTGGAATGACCGGCACGGCGGAACTGGGCCTGCCGCATGGACGGGAGAGGGACATTGTACGCGTCTGGGACGCCAACAACGAACTGGACGGGGTCTGGGCCGAGGAGGACATGCCCCTGGGCGTGCCGGCTTTCGTGATGCTCGAGACTCCGCAGGACCTGGGCGTGACCGACTTCCACTACTTCCGGGGCGAGCTGAAACCGGACACGGACGAACTTTTCTGGAACATCCTTGCGAGCAGGCCGGAACAAATGGACGAGGTGCGCCGCGCGGTCTACTTCCACGGGGAGAATCCGCGCATCGACGACACGGACCTGGCCCTGCAGGAGCAGCTCTACGGCGAAGGCGCGCGGATCAACTTCGTCGTGATGAGCGGGCCGCTGACGATCGCCGCCGGGGACAGCGTGCTCTCCAGCTGCGCCGCCGTGATCGGCGAGAGCGGAGACGCGCCCGGCGAACCCTCTTTCGACGACCTGGACGCCAATATCGCCGACCTTTGGAACAGCTACACGCGCTACCGTTTCGGCGGTCCGCCGCCTCCTCCCGCTCCCGACCTTCGCGGAGCCGCTGTCGAAGGGGCCGTGAGACTCTGGTGGAATCCCCTGCCTTCCGAAGAGGCGGAGGACTTCCAGGGCTACCGCCTCTACCGCAGCCAGGACTACGGCCTGAGCTGGGGCGAAGTGATCACGGACAACCGGGGAGCGCCCGTCGGCTATGTGCCGCTCGCCCAGTGGGACCTGGAGGACGGGATCACCGGCAGGGATCCGCTGGGCTGGCTCTGGCTGGGCGAGGACAGCGGCCTGGCCTACAGCTTCGAGGACCAGGACGTGATCCCCGGCGTCGAGTACTGGTACTGCCTGAAAGCCTACAACAGCGGCCAGCCGCCGACGGCGGAGGAGGAGGGCCTGCCCAGCCAGGAGAACCCCTTCGGCAATCCGGATGATCGCCATGTGATCGCCCTGAGGCCGCACTCGCTGCCGCCCGGCTTTTCGGGGGGCAGCGCCGGAGTGGACACCCTGGCGCCGTTGGACGGCCTGCTGTGTGACGGAATCGCCGGCTTCGAGGTACTCGATCCCCAGGCCCTGCGGGATACGGAATGGGAACTGAGCTTTCCGGCGGACACGCTGGGCACTTTCCACCTGGTCGACCTGGGAGCCGGTGACACGCTCTTCGCCTGGCAGGCGATTCCCGACAGCGCCTCGCCGACCCTGCCGGCAACGGCAGGCTTCCGCCTCTGGCTGGAGGACGCGGCCGAGGGCGTGCGCCAGCTGGGCTGGAACGAGGACAGCCCGACCACCTTCGACTGGTGGATGGAATGGCGCTCGGGCCTGGTCAACGAGTTTCCGGAATACGTGGTCGGCTACGACGATTTCCGTGTCCGGATCACGGAAAGCGACCAGACTCATCCGCTGGAGGGCCATCTCTACTTCTTCGGCCTGACGGGGCCGGATTCCCTGGTCGTCGACGTGCCGATCCGGGTCGAGAAGCGCGCGCCGGATGCCGAGGACTGGATCGATGTGAGCTCCTTCGCCAACTACGAGGAGCTGCGGCTGTTTCACGACGTGCCGGGGCTCAGCGACTGGGGATGGGACCTGATCCCCGGGGGCGACGCGGGCAGCCCGACCCGCCTGGGCTACGAGGCCTATACGGACGCCCTCTTCCTCAAAGACAACCCGGATCCGGACACGGGCAACCAGATCCTGGTCAAGACCAATAATTTCGACTGGCACCTGACAGCGGAGGGAGACACGGTGATCGGTGTGGCACCGAATCCGGGAGACGTCTTCACCGTGTTGACGAACAAGCCCTTCCGTCCCGGAGTGCGCTACCGCTTCCGTACACAGCCGCCGTCACACGACGCGAGCCGCCCCGCGGCCGCCGTGCGGACCGTGCCGGATCCCTACATCGCGGGCAACGCGCTCGAGCAGGGGGAGAACAGCCGGCGGCTGCTCTTCACGCGCCTGCCTGGGCCCTGCACGATCCGCATCTACACGGTCGCCGGGGACCTGGTGCGCGTCCTGTCGCACGAGGATCCGGCCAGCGACCAGCTGGCCTGGGACCTGCGCAACGAGAGCCGCCAGCACGTGGCCTACGGCCTGTACCTCTTTCATGTCCGTGAGACGAACGGCCGCGAGCAGCAGGGCCGCTTCCTTGTGATCCGCTAGGAGGAACCGTGAGACAAGTCCTTGCCACCTGCCTATGCATCGCCCTGCCGCTGGCCCTGGGCCAGGCCTTCACCCGCGCCGGCACCACGGCGGCCCAGTTCCTCAAGCTGCCGGTCAGCGCGCACGCGGCGGCGCTCTCGGGCAGCGTCGCCATCCTGCCGCCGGGCTGGTCCGGACGGGGCAACTCCGCCGAGGCGATGCTGCTCAACCCGGCGGCCCTGGCGGGCATCGGCCAGGGGGCGGTCAGTTTCGGGCAGCAGCGCATCTGGCAGTCGCTGGATCACGGCACGGCGGCCGGCTGCGTCCCGATCAGCGATCGCCTGGCCCTGGGCCTGGGGCTGAACTGGCTTTCCGCCCCCGATCAGGAGATCACGACCCTCGAGCAGCCGGACGGAACCGGCGCCCACTACAGCTACAACGACCTGGCCCTCACGCTGAGCGCCGGCCTGCGCATGAACGAGCGCCTGGCCTTCGGCATGACGGCCCGCGGCATCCGCCAGGACCTGCACAACGAGCGCGCCCAGGGCTGGGGCCTGGACATGGCCCTGCTGCTGCAGACGCCCTGGCGCGGAGTGCGCCTGGCCTGCGCCATCGAGAACTTCGGCACGCGCATGGAACTTGAAGGGGAGGACCTGCTGATTCCTTCGAGCGACGGCCGCGTCGCCGCCCTGCAGACGGAAGACTTCGCCCAGCCCCTGCTCTTCAAGCTGGGCCTGGCGGCTCCGCTCTGGGAAGGGGAGGGCCAGAAGCTGGAAGGCAGCCTGCAGGCCGAACACCCCAACGACAACCGCCAGCGCCTGGGCCTGGGCCTGGAATACGACTTCCGCGAACGCTTCCAGCTGCGCGCCGGCCGGGTCTTTCGCCACGACCTGCTTAGCTGGAGCGCCGGCGCCGGCCTGCGCCATGAACTCTCGCGCAGCGGCCTGGGCGTGCGCATCGACGCAGCCTGGGTGCAGAGCGAGCTTTTCGAGGACCTGAAGCTGTTCACCGTGGGGCTGGAATTCTAGGGGAGATATCCAATTTCTATACTGTCGAGTAACTTGTAGCTCATTTCGTTTGAAGCACAAGAATGGATCGCCCCTGTCCGGGGCGGGGTCTTTTTCGTATGTCACTCGTTTTCATCCTCTTCCTGTTCCTTGCTCGGGAATCCTCCGCTGCGCTCATCCACTTTCCCGGCGATACGGACTCGCTTCAAGCCGCAATTGACATGGCGATGGAAGGGGATACGGTGCTGGTTGCACCGGGAATCCATCAACAGCGAATTGTAATCCCAAGCGGTAGACTCACATTGGCGTCCCATTTTCTCTTGTCCCAAGACTCCGCGGATGTTCACGACACAGTGTTGGACGGGGAGAATCTTGGAAGTGTCATCCGAGTAGAAATGCAAAGCGGTGACACGCTACGTTTAGTTGGATTAACGGTAACTGGAGGACACGCCGAGTATGAATACGAGAGTTCAACAACTACAGGTGGTGGCACGCATGTAGAGGATGTCGGGTTTATGGAACTGCGTTCATTGCGATATGTGGGAAATACTGGTGAACGATCTGGAGCGGCATTCTACTTCCAGAATCTGGAGGGAATGCATCGAGGAGACTTTTTAATGAGCGATATCCAGAGTATCGAGAACCATCGAACAGGGTATTTCGGCCATTCCTTCGATGCATTCAAGATTTATCGCGCCAGCTCGATCATCGCTAAGGGACTGCGGTTTACCAGTCAATTGGATTGGGCAGCACGTGGATTCCATTTGCAAGCCGAGGATTCCTTGTTTGTCCAAGGTGTAACCATTGAAGGGCTAAGCAACCAGGAATCCTATGTATTCCGCTGTCGAATCGGTGGCTCCGGACGAGGAATCGTGCGAGATGTGCGAATTCGGGCGAATCATTACCTGGATCGGTCCCTGTTCCTTGCATCCAGCGCAGACTGGGGTCATTTGCAGGTTCGAAACATCGTGTTCGAGAACAATGAGTACTTGAACGAAGATGGTCAGTACGAGCTGAATGACAACAGTAACGTATACATAGGCTCAATCGAAAATGCGAGCGTGGATGTAGACAGTATTTATGTACGAAGCAATCGCCTGCAAGGTGCACTGCGTTTGCTGACCGTCGTGGGCCCCGGCCAGGTGCGAAATCTCTATGTTGAAGAGAACGAGTGCGGCCCTGCTCTGGGGCCGGGTGGTTTCGTTTGCTATTTGGACCGCAACATCAGCATTCGCGACAGCTACTTCAGGAACAATTCTGTCAGGATATGGCGTGAACCCGGTTCAGAACCATATACTGAGGGTGGCACTTTATTGCTCCATAGGACCTTCGATGAGGACAGTGTCCTTGTGCAGAATCTCGAATTCAGTGGAAATGAATACCTGGATCCGGATGATCACCCACTCGAGCAAATCGTATCCGATCTACAAAGCATGGCATACGAAGCCAATCCAACGAATGGTAGAGTTTATGCCGGGAATCTGCCAGGGCAGGCACGGTATTTTCTAATGGATTCTTGTTTGTTCGTAGACAACTCCTGCCCAGTAATACTACCGGAAGTAAACACCCCTTTCGGCGATGAACTTGTTGGAAGTACCGTATTGATCGGTGGTGCAACTGGTGAGGAAGCACCTGGTACACGATGCATTATTCGAAACACGCGCTTCGTAAACTGTGACGATGGTGCTCTCCAAGTGATTAATCCCGCCGAATTCCTCCAGATTCAAAACCTAGACATTGTCGACTGCAAGAGGATGGGGCTTCGTGTCCGTAATTTCGACGGCCCCAATACTCAGGTCAGGATCGAAAATGTCCTTGTTCATAACCTCCAGAAACAGTGGGCCTTCATGTCCTACCCTTGGGACTGGAGCGCCCAGTTTGCCCTCTCCATCAGCTCGACCGAAGAGGGTGGATCACTTGTTTCGAATGTGACGGTCAGTGAGTGCGACGTGGTACTATTAACTTCGAACTACAACTTGAGTTCCGGCAACAAGCTGTGGAACAGCTTGCTGTGGGACAATGAATATGAAAGCTTCTACCGACCGAACACAGGCGACCTGGAGTATGCCTGGTGCGTCCTGCCCGAGGAGCGTCCGGGAGAAGGCAACCAGGTCAATGTCAATCCCTTCTTCGATGAGGAGCTTGGAGCTCCCTATCTGTCTCCCTTTTCGCCATTGATCGATGCGGGTTCGCCGGACTCTGTATTTCATGATCGTGAGGATCCAGCCATGCCGGGTGCAGCTCTTTGGCCCAGCCAGGGCGGATTGCGCAACGATATCGGGTATACGGGCGGCCCGGGCGCAATGAGTCTGGAGCAGCTTGTCAGCGTACCGGCTCTTCCCCGTGCACAGGCCGAATTGCCGAAGACGCTCTCCCTGTTCTCGCCTTCGCCAAATCCCTTCAATCCAGCAACCACCTTGCGTTTCCATCTGTCTCGAGCGGGAAAAGTGGAAATGGACCTGTTCAACATTCGAGGGCAACGGGTCAGGCGAATACTGGAGGAGCCCTTGTCCGCGGGCGAGCATCAGCGACTCCTGCATGCCGGGAATCTGTCCAGCGGCCTTTACATTGTCCAGCTGAAGGCGCATGGCGCAATGGAGTCGAAAAAGCTTCTGTTGCTCAAATAGTCGTCAGGTGGTTCCGCCACGACCTGCTTAGCTGGAGCGCCGGCGCCGGCCTGCGTCACGAGCTGGCCCGCAGCGGCCTGGGCGTGCGCATCGACGCCGCCTGGGTGCAGAGCGGGCTTTTCGAGGACCTGAAGCTGTTCACCGTGGGGCTGGAGTTCTAGGCACTCTTTCAAAGTCATGCCGTTTCTGTGCTACTTTGCCCGTTTTCTGGACTGGAAGGGGCGCTACGGGTTTCATTTTGACTTTGGTCAATACCACCCCAACCCTTGTATTCCAACATGATGCGGATCGCCCCACTTGGCGATCGCGAAGCTGTCGCAACAACCCCCACCGCACCGAAACCGGGAAGAGCGCATGATCATCGGCATACCCCATGAAAGCGAGCTGCGCGAAAATCGCGTGGCCGTCACACCGGAGACCGCCCGCAAGCTGATCAAGCTGGGCTTCGATGTGCACGTCGAGAAGGGAGCGGGACACAAGGCTGATTTCGAGGACGAGGCCTACCGGGACGCGGGCGTCACCATCGTGGACGACCCGAAGACCATCTGGAACGAGGCCGACATCGTGATGAAGGTCCTGCCGCCCGCCGTCGACCCCCAGACCGGAGTGCACGAGGCGGAGCTGATCCGCATCGGCGGCACCCTGGTCAGTTTCCTCTGGCCGGCTCAGCACCCCGACCTGCTCGAGAAGTTGAAGGACCGCAAGATCACGGCCCTGGCCATGGACTGCATTCCGCGCATCTCGCGCGCGCAGAAAATGGACGCCTTGAGCTCAATGGCCAACATTGCCGGCTACCGCGCCGTGGTGGAGGCGGCCAACCATTTCGGCCGTTTCTTCACCGGCCAGATGACCGCCGCCGGCACGGTCAAGCCGGCCAAGGTGCTGGTGATCGGCGCCGGCGTCGCCGGGCTGGCGGCCATCGGCGCCGCCAAGAACCTGGGCGCCATCGTGCGCGCCTTCGACACGCGGCCCGCGGTCAAGGACCAGGTGATCAGCATGGGCGCCGACTTCCTCGAGCTGGATTTCGAGGAGGACGGCACCGGCGAAGGCGGCTACGCCAAGGTCATGTCCAAGGAATTCATCGACGCCGAGATGGCCCTCTTCCGCGAGCAATGCAAGGAAGTGGACATCATCATCACCACGGCGCTGATCCCCGGCAAGAAGGCGCCGATCCTGATCACCGAGGACATGGTGCACAGCATGAAGCCGGGCAGCGTGATTGTCGACCTGGCCGCGGCCAACGGCGGCAACTGCGCCTTCACCCAGGCCGACAGGGTGATCCACGAGGCCGGAGTCAAGATCGTCGGCTACACCGACCTGGCCGGCCGGCTGGCGGCGCAGGCCAGCCAGCTCTACGGCAACAACCTGGTGCACCTGCTGAGTGACATGTGCAAGGGCGAAAACGGCTACCACGTGGACCTGGAGGACACGGTGGTCCGCGGCGCCCTGGTGACGCACAATGGCGAAATCACCTGGCCGCCGCCCAAGCTGGAGCTGCCGGCGCAGGACGCCAGCGCGGCCAATACGGAGGTCGTGATTCCGCCCCCTGCCCCGGACGAGGAGGCCAAGCCCAAGGGGCCGATGACGACGATCATCATGATGCTCGTCGCCGCGGGCCTGCTCTGGCTGATCGGCCAGAAGGCGCCCTCCGACTTCCTCAACCATTTCACGGTCTTCGTGCTCAGCGTCTTCATCGGCTACCAGGTCATCTGGAATGTCACCGCGGCGCTGCATACCCCCCTGATGAGTGTCACGAACGCGATCAGCGGCATCATCCTGGTCGGCGCCATGCTCCAGGTGAGCCACGGGGAAAGCACGCTGGTCGTCGGCCTGGCGGCCTTCGCGCTGCTGATCGCGATGATCAACGTGGCCGGCGGGTTTCTTGTCACACAACGCATGCTCAGCATGTTCCGCAAATAGGAGGAAAGCATGTCCCAGGGACTTCTTTCCACGGCCTACCTGGCGGCGGGCATTCTTTTCATCTTCTGTCTCGGCGGCCTGAGCCGTCACGAGACCGCGCGCCGCGGCAATCTCTACGGCATCATCGGCATGGGGATCGCCCTGGTGGCGACCTTCTTCAGCGTGCAGTTCGACGGCGTATACATGTGGCTCTTCGGCGCCGTCGCCGTCGGCGCCCTGATCGGCACCTGGCTGGCGCTCAAGGTCGAAATGACCTCGATGCCCGAACTTGTGGCCGTGCTGCACAGCTTCGTCGGCCTGGCCGCCGCGGTGGTCGGCATCAACAGCTACCTTGAGTCGCACGGCGGACACGGCGCCGAGGTGACGATCCACCTGATCGAGGTCGTGCTCGGCGTCTTCATCGGCGGCGTGACCTTCACCGGTTCGGTGGTGGCCTACGGCAAGCTGGCGGGCAAGATCCGCAGCAAGCCCCTGATCATGCCCGGCCGGCACATGCTCAACCTGGCGATGATCATTGCCGCCACGGTTCTCGGCGTGCTGATCGTCCAGGGAGGCATGCCTCACACCCAGACGACACTCGTATACCTGCTGGTCATCCTCGGCATCAGCTTCTTCATCGGCTGGCACATGGTGATGGCCATCGGCGGCGCCGACATGCCGGTCGTGGTCAGCATGCTCAACAGCTATTCGGGCTGGGCGGCGGCGGCCACGGGCTTCATGCTCTCCAACGACCTGCTGATCATCACCGGCGCCCTGGTCGGCTCCAGCGGCGCGATCCTGTCCTACATCATGTGCGCCGCCATGAACCGCAGTTTCGTCAGCGTGATCCTCGGCGGATTCGGGGATTCGGGCGGCGGACCGGCCGCGGGCGGCGCGGCGGCCCAGGGCGACCTGGAGTACACCTCGACCAGCATCGACGAGACCGCCGAACGCATGGCCAACGCGAAGAAGGTCATCGTGGTGCCCGGCTACGGCATGGCCGTGGCGCACGCCCAGCATCCGGTGAAGCAGATCACCGACATGCTGATCGAGAACAAGTGCGACGTGCAGTTCGCGATCCACCCGGTCGCCGGTCGCCTGCCGGGACACATGAATGTTCTCCTGGCCGAGGCCCGAGTGCCCTACGACATCGTCCACGAAATGGACGACATCAACAACCAGTTCGAGGAGACGGACGTGGTGCTGATCATCGGCGCCAACGACATCGTCAACCCGGGCGCGCTCGAGGATCCTTCCAGTCCGATCTACGGCATGCCCGTGCTCGAGGTCTGGAAGGCGAAGAAAGTCATCGTGATGAAGCGCTCGATGGGCGTGGGCTATTCGGGCGTAGACAATCCGCTCTTCTACAAGGAGAACACGGACATGCTCTTCGGCGACGCCAAGGCCAGCGTCGACGGCATCCTCACCGCGCTGGGGAACTTCCTCAAGAGTTAGCATTTCGTATCACACGCACGACAAAGTCAAGGGCGGCTTCGGGAAACCGGAGCCGCCTTTTTGGTTGAGAGTGTTACGAAACGCTGCCAGACCTTGATTGGTCTGGCTGGAGAAAGTATTGTGCCTGCAATTCACAGCAAGGCACACGGAAATCCTTCAGCACATGGTATCAACGATGCAGACCTGGACCTTTAGCCTGATCCTCGATCGAAGCGACATCACTACCGAACTGGAGAATGCGCTGTATGAGAACGGGTGCAGCGACTCGCTTCCCGGGGTCGAGGATGGCCTCGCCTACATCGACTTTAGCCGGAGCGCGCACAGCAAAACGGAAGCTCAGGCCAGCGCAGTGGAACAGGTCGAACGCGCCTTGGGGAAGCATTGCGTATTGCGGGTCGAAGAAATTCCTTCGAAGCAATGAGTTCAGCACCCGAACTTCTCAGAACTGCACCCGCACCCCCGCGAAGACTTCGTCGTAGTCCCGCCCGAAGCTTGTCACACGGTACTCGGCGCCAAGCGAAACATTGAGGGTCTCGCCGACTGGCAGATCGATTCCCGCCCAGGGCGCCAGCCAGAAGAGGGCCTCCTTGCCCGTGTTCTCCTCGCCGCTTTCGTCGATGAGTCCGTCATCGTCGTTGTCGCGGCCGTCTTCTTCGGCTCCGTACTCCATCGGCGCCGACATCCCCAGATAGCCCTTGACGCCCAGAAAAGGGGCCAGCCTGGCGGAGGAGAGCACGCGCGCCCCCGTTTCCCCGCCGACGAAGACATGCCCAAGCTGCCTGCTGAAGAGCAGCGAAACCGCCGCATGGCTCTGCAGCCAGGGCCGGTGGTTGCGGATGCCCCCGTAGGACAGATCCAGGGAAGAGGGATCGCTGAGCAGGGAAAGGGCAAGGACCTTGGAATCGAAGTGCTTGAAGAGGACGGATTCCGCCTGGCCAAGCGGTGCCAGTGCGAGGGTCAGGCCAAGAAGTGGAAGAATGAGGCGCATCTGGGCATCCTGATTGTTGAATCGAGAAGATCGCCAAAGACCTTTTCGTTCCACTTGACATAGCTCTGGAAAACCACTTCAGGGATTAACATACTCGAACAGCGGGCTTGCGGTTGAAAAGCTCCTTCCCGTTCCCAGGTTCCAGCGAGATTCACCACGATTCGGCCCCGACTTCCGGACTGCGCATGCTGGCCCTATGTCTCACGATTCTGCTTGTAGCGAGCCCTCCCTGCCCGGCCTTCTTCTCGCTGGAGGAGCCCAGCCGGGCCAGCGCAGAGTCCACTTCCCGCGAAGTGCGGCCTTTGAAACTCGTCCAGAGCCCCCAAGGACATCGAGCTTCCCCCTGCTACGCCGTGAGTCATAGCAGGGAGGAGCGGGAGATGTCGTTGCGGATCACGGCAATCGAGTGGAAGTACTAGCCGATGCATTCAGGAGAACTCAAGCAGCACGTCGCCCCTTGCTGGCTCTTGCCACACACTCCCTGGTCCGGCAGGGAGGATAGATCCGGAGAACTCCGATGATTTGCCGAGCGATGCTTGCCGGAATCCTGCTGGCAGCGGGTGTGAGCCACGCCGCCCTGGACGACTTCTATTACAGCTACGACGAGATCGAGGCCGAACTGGACAGCCTGGCCGCCGCCCACCCCACCGTGATGCGGGTCGATTCCATCGGATACGCCTGGGCCAGCGGGCGTCCGATCTGGTCGGTCAAGCTGAGCCAGGACGTGATGCAGGAGTTGGACAAGCCCGCCCTGTGGGTCAACGGCCAGTGTCACGCGGAGGAGATCCTGGGCGTCAGCATCAGCATGGCCTTCATTCGCGAACTGGCCCACTGGGGGGATCTGGGGCATCCGAATTATGCGCCCTTCCTGCAGGCCATGGAGATCCATGTCGTACCGAGCAACAACCCCGACGGCCTGGATGTGGTGCTCGCCGAGACCGATCGCACCTACCGCAAGAACCTGCATCCTTTCCTGCCCGATGCCTCTTGCCAGATTGCTCCCGGAGTCGGCAACGACAGCTGCGGGGTGGACCTCAACCGCAACTACCCTGCCTGGTTCGAGCACGGGGACGGTCTGTGGGAGCTCAACGACGATGTGGAGCTCTTCGACTACTACCGCGGCCCGGAGCCCTTGAGCGAGCCCGAATGCGCCGCCGTGCACCGGCAGATGGAGCGCGAGCGCTTCGTCGCCGCCGTGGCCTATCACAGCGCTCGGACCTCGGGCAACATCGAGATCATCATCCATCCCTGGGAATGGGAGAACCCTTCCGACCGCCGCTGCCCGGCGCCGGACTACGACATGATGCAGGGCCTGACACGCTCCATGGGCAACCGGATCCAGGGTTCCGTCTACGAGGTCTACCGCAACATTGCCGGCAAGGGCCGCAAGGGCAGTCATCACAATTACGCCTACAACCACTACGGCGCCGTCGGCCTGCTGATCGAGGTGGGCAGCAACGGCGACGCGGGCATGCAGCCCCAGGATCAGGCGACCATCGACTGGATCGTGGACCAGAACCTGAACGGGCTCTACTGGCTCTGCCGCCGTATCATCGGATTCCAGGTGGACGCGCCCGGCCTGCGGCTGCACACACGACACGAGGGAAACCCACTGGAAGCGCGCCTGCGGCTACAGGAGGTGATGCACGAGAACTGCACTCCCTGGTACCGCACGGATCCGCAGTGGGGCGCCTACTACCGCCTGCTGAAGCCGCGCAGCTACACGCTCGCTGTGCGCAAACACGGTTTCGCCGCCGTGGATCAGCCGGTGATCATCGGCAACAGCGCCCCGACGAGCGTGGTCGTGGACCTTCAGGCCCTGCCGACGCACGCCCTCGAGCTGGCCTTCCGCGACCCGCTGGGGCCGATCACGGTGGAGCGCGTCGAGCTGCTGGATCACAACGCGGACACGACACTGGTCTGGGAGAACCTGGAGGCCCTGTCGACGAGCCTGCCGGAAGGGGAGTATACGCTGCGCGCTTTCTCCGGTTCGCACATCAGCGCGATTGCCACGCTGCAGCTCTTCGGCGACCTGGAGGCGAATCAGATCCTGCATCCGCGGAGTGACACGCCGCCGGACATCGACCGGTCCTTTCTGTCCCTCGCGGACTTCGAGCAGCTCGGCGCCGGCTGCGACTGGGCGATCGAGGACTTCGAGGGCCAGGCGGTCTTCAACGACAACAGCGGCGAGTGGTACGCGGCGGACCAGGACTGCGAGCTGCGCAGCCTGGAGAGTTTCTCCCTTCAGGCCCCGCTGAGGGAGAACACGCCCGGGACTCTCGAATTCGACTATTTCCATGTCCTGGAAGGCGGCCGGGACAGCGCCTTCGTCGTGATCCATTCTCTCAGCGAGGGGACAAGCAGCATCGTCCGCGAATGGACGGGCCGCAGCCCGCGCTGGGAGCGCGCCCTGATCGACCTGGGCGACTGGGAGGGCCAGGAGATCCGTTTCGGCTTTCGCGTGAAAACCGACGAGCTGGTCCACGACTGGGGCCTGATGCTGCGCAACATCCGCCTGAGCTGGAGCGCGGCGGCGACCTCCGTCGCTTCCCCGAGCCTGCCCGCGGGCTTCGCGCTGCAGGTGGCGCCCAACCCTTTCAATCCGCACACGACGGTCCAGTTGTCCTTCCCGCAACAAGCGATCGGCGCGCGGCTGCAGCTGCGCCTCTACGATCTGCTGGGCCGGCAGGTCCTGGAACTGGCCGGCAGCCGGGTGATCACGGCGGCCAGTGTGTTCCATTCGCTGGATGGGTCCGCTCTCGCCAGCGGTGTCTACCTGCTGGATGCGAGAGTGAGTCGGGAGGGGAGAGAGCTCTTTCGTGAGACGCGCTGGGTGGCTTTGGTCAAGTAGTCGAGGAAGGCAACAAGAGGCCGTAGGAGTACTGCCTGGGTGTTTAAGCATTGGTTCATAGGAAGTCGAATCTGGCGCGCCTGTTTGTCGCTGGCTTTTGTGACGTGTAGCGGGGTGGCGAATGTCAGCACACCAGACCGCCCGACCTTGCCGCGCCCCAATGAAGGGCTGATCTATCCTCGCGAAGCCTTTGCCGATGGCATTCCTGGTTCTGTCGTGCTGGATGCACTGGTGGACGCAAGAGGCAGGGCATCGCAGCTGCGAGTTTTGAACGAGGAGCCTTCGGATCACGGTTTCGCGGAGCAGGTTCTACTGCAGGTGAGAAAACTTCGATTCAACCGCCATGACTCGGAAGCGAACCGGGACTCGACGGTACGTGTGACCTGGACCGTCGTGTTTCAACCGGAGCACTTCGACCCCTTCACACGCCTCTATCGCGGAGAACAGCCTCCGAGGATCAGAAATCGTATCAGCAAGCATGATTCCGCGCTGAAGGCTTTTACAGAAGCGAATCCCTGCATTCCACCCCGGCTGGAATTCATGGAGGATTGGCATGCCTGGAGCAAACCAGGTCTGGCTGAAGGGACCCGTTGGAAAGGCCTGATCTATCCCGAGGAAGCGTTCAAGGCAGGAATCGAGGGGCTGGCCCAGGTCGGATTCGTCGTTTGCGCAGATGGTTCTGTCAGTGACCTTCGAATATTGGGTGAGCGTCCGGAGGGCCATGGCTTCGGCATGGCTGCCGTGAAACATATCGGCGTGCGACGTCACATTCCCGGCCAGATAGTGGAAGGGGTTCCAGGCGCGATCCTGATGCAGGAAAACATCCGCTTCCGGATGGAGGACTTCGATCCCGTGACACGGAGGCACAGGTAGGGGCAGGGCGCTGAGGGGCCGTGTGTGCCATCCTCAGGAGGGATCGAGCCTGCTTGCCAGACCTCTTTTTCGGGTTGTCGGCAGGGCCGTTGTTCTACCGGGCCTCAGAGGCCCGTGGTCTGTATATTCCCCTCACTATGCCGATCCACCCATCCCACATCAGCCTCACCGAGCTGAGGTATTTTATCGCCCTGGCTGAGATCGGCCATTTCGGGCGCGCGGCGGCGCATTGCAATGTGAGCCAGCCGACCCTGAGCGCCGGGCTGAAGAAGCTCGAGGAGAGCCTGGGAGTCCAGCTCTTCGAGCGCGGACACCGGCTGCTGGGCATGACGGAGGAGGGCAAGCGCCTGCTGCTCCGCGCGCGCCGCGTGCTGGCCGAAGCCGAGGAGCTGGTCGAGGAGGCGATGGTCGCCGGCGACCGCATGCGGGGCAGCCTGCGCCTGGGAGCGATTCCGACCATCGCGCCGGACCTCCTGCCCTGGCTGGTGCCCTGGCTGGATCGGGAAGAAGAGCAGCTGCGGGTCATCTGGCAGGAAGAGCGTACGGCGGATCTGCTGCTCGGCCTGCAGGAATTCCGCCTCGACGCCGCCTTCCTCGCCCTGCCCCTGGAGGCGGACGGCCTGGAATGCCTGCCTCTCTACGAGGAACAGTTCCGCCTGGTCATGGCCGAAAGCTTCCAGCCGCCCTTCCAGGCGCCGCCGTCGAAAGAGCAGCTGCAGGGCCAGCCGATCCTGCTGCTGACCGAGGGCCACTGCCTGCGCGACCAAGTGCTTGAACTCTGCGGCAACCAGCCCCGCGAGGGCGAGGCGGCCGACTACCGCGCCGCCAGCCTGGAAACCCTGATGCAGTTGGTGCGCACCGGCCGCGGCATGACCCTGCTGCCGGCCCTGGCCGCCGAACGCAGCGCAGGCCTCAAGGAGCTGGCCTTCGACGGCCCGGCCCCGGGGCGGCGCATCGCCCTTTGCTGGCGCTCAACTTCTCCGCGAAGGGCAGCCTTCCGCCGCCTGGGGGAGCGCCTCCGCGAAGCCCATCCCAAGGTGCCGGGAATGTCCACGCTCTCGGAATAGAAGAGGTCGCACGGAGTGCACGGAGAAGGAAAGAGAAGGCCCTTCGCTGTCATCCCGCGGCTTGACCGCGGGATCCTTGTCCGCGTCGCAGACAGGACTGGCGTCTTGCATACTCTCCCGGTGTTGCACGTCCACTGGCCCTCCGGTCTTCGACGCGGAGCAGGATTCCGTGGTCAAGCCACGGAATGACAGCCATGGGAACTCCAATCCGCGTCGCAGACAGGACTGGCGTCTTGCAGGCTCTCCCGGTGTTGCACGTCCACTGGCCCTCCGGTCTTCGACGCGGAGCAGGATTCCGTGGTCAAGCCACGGAATGACAGCCATGGGAACTCCAATCCGCGTCGCAGACAGGACTGGCGTGTTGCAGGCTCTCCCGGTGTGGCACGTCCACTGGCCCTCCGGTCTTCGACGCGGAGCAGGATTCCGTGGTCAAGCCACGGAATGACAACCATGGGAACTCCAATCCTTGTCGCAGACAGGAATGGCGTGTTGCAGGCGCTACCGGTGTTGCACATCCGCTGGCCCTCCGGTCTTCGACGCGGAGCAGGATTCCGTGGTCAAGCCACGGAATGACAGCCATGGGAACCATTCATTCCTCTGTGATCTCCGTCTTCTCCGTGCCCTCCGTGCGAGCTCTTCCTTCTTAGTCAAACACCACCGTCTTGTTGTTCCAGCTGAGCACCTGGTGTTCCAGGTGGTGACGCAGGGCGCGGCTCAGGACGACTTTTTCCAGGTCCTTGCCTTTGCGGACCAGGTCCCGGGCCGTGTCGCGGTGCGAGATGCGGGTCGTCTCCTGGTCGATGATCGGGCCGGCGTCCAGCTCGTCACTGACGTAGTGGGCTGTCGCGCCGATCAGCTTGACCCCGCGGGAGTGGGCCTGGTGGTAGGGCCGCGCCCCGGGAAAGGCGGGCAGGAAACTGTGGTGGATGTTGATGATGCGGTTTTCCCAGGCGGCGACGAAGTCCGGGCTCAAGATCTGCATGTAGCGCGCCAGCACCACCGTGTCGATCCGGTAATCCGAGAGCAGCGCCTGCTGGCGTTGTTCCAGTTCCGCCTTGCTGCCCTCGGCGGAGGACAGGCAGTGGAAGTTCAGCCCGAAGCGCTCGGCGGTCGGGCGCAGGCTTTCGTGGTTGCTGACAACGAGCGGAATCTCGCAGCGCAGTTCGCCGGCCTGCCAGCGGGCGAGAATGTCGTGCAGACAATGGCCCTGCTTCGAGACCAGCAGGGCAACGCGCTGCTTTTCCTCCAGGCGGAAGCTGCGCCAGGCCATCTCCTTCGGCTCCGCGATCTCCGCTCCGAAGCGCCGGGCCAGGTCCTCGCCGCCTCCTGCCGGGCTTTGCCAGACCAGGCGCATGAAGAACATGCCCTCGTCGGGATCCACGTGCTCGTCCAGGTCGACCACGTTCCCGCCCTCGCGCTGAATCCAGGAGGTGACCTCCGCAATCAGTCCCGGCTGGTCCTTGCAGTGGATCAACAGGCCCTGGCCTTTCTTCATTTCCTCTCCTTCCGCGTACAATTCGAGTCCCGGTTCGAACTCGATGTGTTTATCCGTTTCTACCATCAGCAGGTGATCGCCGGGAAGGGGGCCACGCCCGGCACTTCCGCTTGCGCAGCGCGATCCAGATCAAGAGTATCGGCTTTTCAAGCCGCCGGCGCCATGTCAGAATTCCATGCGCGGAAGTGCCGATTGAGATGGATCAAGTGAGGGGCGCGCATCCGGTGCCACCTTGCGTCGATTTGATTGCGGAATGCATGGAAGAACAATAGCGGCAAGACACCACGCCGCATTCCTGCACCAGGGCATTGTACACCACCGCGTCCGGCTTTCCCGGCAAGCATCACGGGACTTCGAATTCCGCCGGCGCGTCCAGTTCACGGGGGTCTCATGAAGATGAAAGTGCTCGACGGCAGCGAAGCCGTCGCGCAGGTCGCCTACCAGCTGAGCGAGGTCGTGGCGATCTACCCGATCACTCCCGCTTCCAACATGGGCGAATTTGCCGACCAGTGGTCCGCCGAAGGGCGGAAGAACCTCTGGGATTCTGTTCCCCTGGTCGAGGAAATGCAAAGCGAGGCCGGAGCCGCCGGCGCCCTGCACGGCGCGGTCCAGGCCGGAGCGCTGGCCTGCACCTTCACCGCCAGCCAGGGCCTGCTGCTGATGATTCCCAACATGTACAAGCTGGCCGGCGAGCTGAGTCCCGCCGTGATCCACGTCAGCGCCCGCTCGATCGCCGCCCAGGCGCTCTCGATCTTCGGGGACCACAGCGACGTGATGGCCGTGCGCGGCACCGGCTTCGCCATGCTGAGTTCGGCCAGCGTGCAGGAGGCCCAGGACCTGGCCGCCGTGGCGCACATCGCCAGCCTGGAAAGCCGTCTGCCCTTCGTGCATTTCTTCGACGGCTTCCGCACAAGTCACGAGATCAACAAGATCGAGATCCTGGAACAGGAGCAGCTGCGCGGCATGCTCGACACGCGCTTCATCCAGGAGCACCGCTCGCGCGCGCTGACCCCCGACGCCCCGGTGATCCGCGGCACGGCGCAGAATCCCGACGTCTATTTCCAGGGCCGCGAGAGCGTCAATCCCTGGGTCCAGGCCTGCCCCGAGATCGTCGAGGACGTGATGCAGCGCCTGGGCAAGGCCACCGGCAGGCACTACGCGCTCTACGAGTATACGGGCGCGAAGGATGCCGAGGAGGTGCTGATCCTGATGGGTTCCGCCGTCCAGGCCGTGGAAGCCGCGGTCGGGCGTCTCACGGAAGAGGGGCGCAAGGTCGGCGTGCTCAACGTGCGCCTCTACCGGCCCTTCGACGCCGGGCGCTTCCTGCAGGCCCTGCCGGCCAGCGCCAGGCGCATCGCGGTGCTGGACCGCCTGAAGGAACCGGGCTGCCAGGGCGAGCCCCTCTATCTGGACGTGCGCGCCGCCATCGACGAGGCCTTCGAGGAGGGGCGGTCGCACTTCGTCGCGCAGCCCCGCGTGATCGGCGGTCGCTACGGACTGAGCTCCAAGGAGTTCACCCCGGCCATGGCCAAGGCCGTCTTCGACGAGCTGCAGAAGGAGCGCCCGAAGAACCACTTCACCGTCGGAATCGTCGACGATGTCACACACACCAGCCTGGAAGTGGACCCCGAGTTCCGCGTCGAGGACGCCCGCGCCACCCGCGCCGTCTTCTTCGGCCTGGGCGCCGACGGCACCGTGGGAGCCAACAAGAACTCGATCAAGATCATCGGCGAGGAGACGGAGAACCACGCCCAGGGCTATTTCGTCTACGACAGCAAGAAGTCCGGCTCGATGACCGTGTCTCACCTGCGCTTCGGGCCCGAGCCGATCCGCAAGCCCTGGCTCAACGACAGCGCCGGTTTCGTCGCCTGTCATCAGCCGCGCTTCCTGGAAACCACCGACATGCTGACCCTGGCCCAGCCGGGAGCGACCTTCCTGGTCAACGCCCCCTGGCCGGCGGAGCAGTTCTGGAGCCGCCTGCCGCGCAAGGTGCAGGAGCAGATCCTGGCCAAGAAGCTCACCGTCTACACCATCGACGCCGTCAGCGTGGCCCAGGGGGCGGGCATGGGCGGGCGCATCAACACCGTGATGCAGACCTGCTTTTTCGCCCTCTCCGGCGTGCTGCCGCGCGAAGAGGCCATCGAGGCGATCAAGGCCAGCATCCGCAAGACCTACGGCCGCCGCGGCGAGGAACTGGTGCAGCGCAATTTCGCCGCTGTCGACGCGGCCCTCGAGCATCTGCACGAAGTCGCCCTGCCCGCGGCGCCCGAAGGGGAGCTGGGCATGCGTGACGTGCTTCATGGCGAGGCCGACGAGTTCCTCAAGACGGTGACCGCGCGCATCATTGCCGGCGAAGGCAACGAACTGCCGGTCAGCGCTCTTCCCGCCGACGGCACCTGGCCCGTCTCGACCACGAGGCTGGAGAAGCGCGATATCGCGACACACATTCCGGGCTGGGAGCCGGATCTCTGCATCCAGTGCGGCAAGTGCGTGATGGTCTGCCCCCACGCCGTGATCCGTTCCAAGGTCGTCGATCCCGCCGAACTGGCATCGGCGCCGGAAGGCTTTCAGAGCGCCACGCCCAAGTGGCCGGCATTCAAGGAGCAGCGCTTCACCCTGCAGATCAGCGGCGAGGACTGCACCGGCTGCGCGGTCTGCGTCGAGGTCTGTCCGGCGAAGGACAAGAGCCAGCTGGGGCGCAAGGCGATCAACATGCAGGAGCGCGACGCGGTCATCGAGAAGCAGAAAAGGGACTGGGGCTTTTTCGACAAGCTGCCCTGGCCGGATCGCGGCGAGCTGAAGCATCATGCGGTCAAGGACCTGCAGCTGATGGAGCCGCTCTTCGAATTCAGCGGCGCATGCGCCGGCTGCGGCGAGACCCCCTACCTGAAGCTGGCGACCCAGCTCTTCGGCGATCGCATGCTGGTGGCCAACGCCACGGGCTGCAGCTCGATCTACGGCGGCAACCTGCCGACCACGCCCTGGGCCGCCAACTCGGAAGGACGCGGTCCGTCCTGGAGCAATTCACTCTTCGAGGACAATGCGGAGTTCGGCCTGGGCATGCGCCTCTGCCTGGACAAGCAGCAGCAGTACGCCCGCGAACTGGTCGCCCGCCTGCAGCCGCAGATCGGCGCAGACCTGGCCGCCGCCCTGCTCGAGAGCTGCGTGGGCGAGGAGCAGCTGCTCGAGCGCCGGCAGCAGGTCGCGCAGCTCAAGGAGAAGCTTGCCGGCAACAAGGCCCCGGAAGCCCAGGACCTGCTGGCCCTGGCGGACAAGCTGGCTCCCAAGTCGGTCTGGATCGTCGGCGGCGACGGCTGGGCCTATGACATTGGCTACGGCGGAGTGGATCACGTGCTGGCAAGCGGAGCCAATGTCAACATTCTCGTGCTCGACACGGAAGTCTACTCGAATACGGGCGGGCAGGCCTCGAAGGCCACGCCGCGCGCCGCGGTGGCCAAGTTCGCCGCCAGCGGCAAGGACCGCGACCGCAAGGACCTGGCCCGCATGGCGATGCACTACGAGAATGTATACGTGGCCCGCGTGGCCATGGGCGCCAGCGACACGCAGGTGATCAAGGCCTTCCGCGAGGCCGAGGCCTGGGACGGTCCCAGCCTGATCATCGCCTACAGCCACTGCATCGCCCACGGCTTCCAGTTGAAGCACGGCATGAACCAGCAGAAGCTGGCCGTCGAAAGCGGCTACTGGCCGCTTTTCCGCAAGGATCCGGGACTGGCCCTGCGCGGCAAGAACCCCGTGCAGCTGGACAGCCGCGAGCCGAAGATCCCGCTCAAGCAGTTCGTCTACAACGAGAGCCGCTACACCATGCTCAGCCTCGCGGACAGCGAGCGGGCCGAGAAACTGCTGCAGAAGGCCCAGCACGACGTGCGCGAGCGCTGGATCGACCTCAAGGACCAGGCCGGCCTGCCCGGTCACGGTGAAGACAAGGGGGAAGAGAAGTGAGCATCGACCTGAGAACCAAATGGCTGGGCCTGGATCTGAAGTCCCCGCTTGTCGTGGCCCCCTCGCCGCTGTGTGACAAACTGGACAACCTGAAGCGCATGGAAGACGCCGGCGCATCGGCGATTGTCCTGCACAGCCTCTTCGAGGAGCAGATCAATGCCGAGAACCGTGACCTGGATCGCGCCCTTACCGGCGGCAGCGACAGTTTCGCAGAGGCCTTGAGCTATTTCCCGGATCCCCTGCAGCTCAGCCTGCCCCGCGACCGCTACATGGATCTGCTGCGAAAGGCCGCGGAGAGCCTGTCCATTCCCGTGCTGGGAAGCCTGAACGGCGTCAGCAGCGGGGGGTGGATCTCCATCGCACGCGAAATGGAAGAGGCCGGCGCGGCAGCCCTGGAGCTGAACTCCTACTTCATTCCGACCGACTCCACCGTGCCGCCGGAAGACATCGACAAGCAGTATCTCTACCTGGCGCGGGAAGTACGCAGCTGTGTGCGCCTGCCCTTCTCGGTCAAGCTGAGTCCCTATTTCAGCAGCTTCGCCAACCTGGCCTCTCGATTGGAGAAGGAAGGGGTCCAGGGCCTGACGCTCTTCAACCGCTTCTACCAGCCGGATTTCGACCTGGAGGAGCTGGACATCTCGCCCAGCCTGAACCTGAGTTCGCCGGTGGAACTGCGCCTGCGCCTGCGCTGGGCCGCCATCCTGCACGGACGCGTGCCCATGCAGCTGGCGCTGACCGGCGGCGTCCACAGCGGCGAGGACGTGGTCAAATGCCTGCTGGCGGGAGCCACGGTGACACAATGCGCCTCGGCTCTTCTGCAGAACGGCATCGGGCATCTGCAGGAGATCCGCACCCGCTTGCTGCGCTGGATGGAGGAGAAGGAGTACGAAAGCGTGAGCCAGATGCGCGGCGCCATGAGCCAGAAGTCGGTGGCCAATCCGAACGCCTTCGAACGCGCCAACTACCTGAAGGTCCTGAGCAGCTACAGCCTGGACTAGGTGCATCACGAAGCCATGAGAGCACACACGGGCTCCGGCGCTTGTCGCCGGGGCCCTTTTCATTGCCCAGCCATTCTCGTGTCGCCTGGCGGGTCCCGCCCTGGGAAGGCATCCCTTCCCCTGCTTCAGGATGCACGGATTCAGCTTTGCGCTGTCGGCTTTGTCAGAAGCCGTAGCTGTGTTTCGCATTGCAGGACTGGCTGAAGCTTGGGAAGTTGTCCGCCGGGTGATCCCTTGGGCGAACCCGCACACAGCGATTCCATCAGATGGTGCTTCGATCCTGCTCCCGGCCTTGCCGTTCCGTGATCCATCAAGCTGTGTGTGCCATGCGCCTGCGGATCTCCCTTGCCGGATGGATGACTGTCCCCGCCGGTTGGACGGGGTTGAATCAAGAAAGGGAGATCTGCCCATGCGCAGCGCATGCCTGATCGGTCTTGGACTCCTGCTCTCGCAGGGGCTGGCCCGCGCGGACTTCGGAGTCAATGCGACGCTGACCGGAATGAGTCACGGGGCGGCCAATGCCGTGGCCCTCAAATCGGACACCTGCCTGCTGGGGGCCGGTTCGACCCTGGTGCTGATCGACATCAGCTCCTCCTGGCAGCCGGAGGAGATCTCCACTTTCGCCACCGCGGGCCTGATCAACGGCATTGCCGTGCAGGGCGAGACGGTCTACCTGAGCACCGGCATCGACGGTCTGCAGATCGTAGACATCGATACGCCGGAAAGCCCCGTGCTTGTCTCACGCATCGACCGCCCGGCCGTCGACGCCGTCGCCATCGGGGATGTGCTCTACCTGGTCGACAGTGCCGGCCTGCTTGCCTGCTACGACCTGCAGACCCCGGCCTCGCCGCAGCTTCTCGACGAGATCGACCTGGACATGGTGCCGACGCGCCTCGAGTACCAGGACCTGCAGGGAGCCCTGCAGGTCTTCGTCAGCGGTTCCACCGGCCTGCAGCTCGTCGATGTTGCGGACCCGGAGAGCCTGGCCCTGCAGGGCTTCCTGCCGACGGTGTATCTCAACGGACTGGCAGTGAACGGAACCGAGGCCTACCTGGCCAGCTCCGGCGAGGGCCTGCTGCTGGCCGACATCAGTTCCCCCATGTCCCCGGTGCTGGAAGAAGGCAGCTACAACCCGGGAGGCAGCCTGGGCTGTTCGGACGTGCATGTGCAGGGCTGGAGCATTCTGGTTTCGTGCTACATCAATGGCCTGAAGCTGCTGGGACGCGAGGGCGATGCCTTCTATGAATCGGACTCCTGGGGCGGCGGCATTCCCGTGCAGGGAGTCGGGGACGATGATCGCTGGGTCGCGGCGGACTACCAGTTCGGCATGCGCGTCTACGAGGATTTCGGCAAGGGCAGCGTCGACGAGTACTACCGAAAGGCCAGTTCCAGCCGCGGCCTTTTCCTGCAGGGCGAGGACCTGTTTTCCGGCGGCCACCGCGGCGGCGTCCGCCTGCTGGACCTTTCGGAGGACGCGGGGAACCCCAACGAGATCGGACGGGCCGAGTACTTCGGACCTGTTTTCGGGCTGGTGGCCGAAGACCGTCAGGTCTACGCCAGCCTCTTCTATTCCGGATTCGTCAGCCTGGACTTCAGCCTTCCCGGGGATCCGGAGGAGCTGAGCCTTGTGGACACGGAAGGCCAGGCCCAGCAGTTCGACCTGGATGGCGACCGCCTGCTGGTCGGCGACGGTTTCGGAGGCCTGCAGCTCTACGATGTCAGCAATCCCGCCTCGCCGATGCTGCTGGACAGCCTGCACTTCGCCAGTGATGTATACGATGTCAGTTCCGAAGGCGACCTGGCGATCTGCGCCGCCACCTCCGATGGCGTGATCGTGCTCGATCGCAGCGATCCCGACGCGCTGAGCGTGCTCGGGCAGTGGGACGAGACCTTTTTCACCCGCGGCGTGCACCTGTCCGACGGAAGGGCCTACGTGGCCGCCGCCGAGGGGCTGTTCGTAATCGACCTGGAAGACCCGACGCAGCCGGGGCTGCTGGCCGCCCACGCGCTCCCGAGTGCGCGGGACGTGATCCGCCAGGGCAACATCGCCTACGTGGCCAGCCAGAGCGACGGCTTCTACGCCGTGGACATCAGCAACCTGAACAATACCCAGACCGTGGCCAGCTACCAGATGCCCGAAGGCGCCGAGGACCTGGAGGTCGCCGGCGACCGCGTCTACATGGCCGGCTACCGGGCCGGGGTCTTCGCCCTGCAGGTGGAGATTCCCCAGGAGATCACGCCGGCCCTGCCGGCGACCCTGGATTGCCTGGAGGACGCCAGCGTGGCCTTCGTGCCGGGCGAGCACATCAACAACCCCGGCGGAGTGCAGGTCACCATCGCGGTCCAGGGCAGCGAGCACATCGCGGCGGAGATGAGCGGGGATTCGCTGATCGCCACTCCGCAGCCGGACTTCTTCGGCACGGAAAGCCTGACCGTGCTGGTGACCAACGAGAGCACGGAGCAGACGATTCCCGTCGACCTGCCGGTTGTCGTACAGAACCTGCCCGACGACCCGGTCCTGCAGCTGCCGGAGGCGCTGTCCCTGGACGAGGACACGGTCCTGCCCCTGGATCTGCAGCTCTACGCCAGCGACGCTGACGGCGACGACCTGCTCTTCGAGCCGGAAGCCGCCAGCCTCGAGCTGCAGCTCTTCGGCAACCAGCTCTTCCTCGTGCCTCCGCCGGACTGGAACGGCAGCGACTGGCTCTTCCTTTTGGCCAGCGACGATTCCCAGGATCGCGCCACGGTCCAGGACAGCGTGCTGGTCACGGTCCAGCCGGTGGACGATCCTCCGCGCGTGATCCAGCCGCTGGACGAGCTGCTGATCCCCGAGGACGGCAGCGACAGCAGCATCGACCTGGCGACGGTCTTCACGGAAGTCGACGGCCAGGAACTCGGCTTTTCCGTCGATCCGGAAGACCTGCAGCAGCTCAGCGTGGAGATTCTAGGTGGCCAGGTCAGCATCACGCCCGCTGCCGACTGGAACGGCGAGCAGCTGCTGAGCTTCATCGCCTTCGACGACGAGGGACCGCAGCGGCTGCAGACAGTGGAAGAGCTGCTGGTCAGGGTGACGCCGGTCAACGACGCTCCCCATGTGATCCAGCCACCGCAGGAACTCCTGCTTCCCGAGGACGGCAGCGACTCGAGCATCGACCTGGACACGGTCTTCGACGACGTGGACGGGGACCCCTTGTCCTACAGCGCCAATTCGGAGGACCTGCTTCATCTGCAGGTGGAGTTTGCCGGCTCCCAGCTCACGATCACGCCGCAGGCCGACTGGCACGGCAGCGAAACGGTGATCCTGAGGGCCGAGGACGGGCAGGATCCCGAGCGCCTGGGTGTCAGCGTCGACCTGCCGGTGACCGTGACGCCGGTCAACGATCCGCCCTATGTGATCCAGGCGCTGGGCGAAGTCCAGATTCCCGAGGACGGCAGCGACTCGAGCATCGACCTGGTGACTGTCTTCGGGGATGTAGACGGCGACGCCCTCGCCTATTCGGCCGAGTGGGACGCGAACCAGCTGGATGTGCAGATCTCGGGCAGCCAGGTCACGATCACCCCGGTCGCCGACTGGAACGGCAGCGCGACCATCCTCTTCACCGCCGATGACGACGACAGCGAGGCCCGTGATACCGCCAGCGAGGACCTGCTGGTGATCGTGGTGCCGGAGAACGACGCCCCGCTGATCGACCTGCCGCCTGGCATCAGCATGGCCGAGGACGCGGGCCTCGTCGAGGATTTCGGACCCTATCTGGAAGACGTGGACGGAGATCCCCTGCTGCTCGCCGTCAGCGGCAACACGGAAATCGCCGTCCTCATCGACGGCGAAGAAGTCAGCTTCAGCTCGCCGGCGGACTGGCATGGCGAGGAAGTGCTGGTCTTCAGCGTCGAGGACGATTTCGGCCGCCTGGCCGCGAGCGACACGACCACGGTGGTCGTGACACCCGTCAACGACGCACCGGTTGTGATCCAGGAGCTCGACGAGCTGCAGATTCCGGAAGACGGCAGCGACTCGAGCATCGACCTGGCGACGGTCTTCGGGGACGTGGACGGGGATCCACTGAGCTACAGCGCCAACACGGAAGAGCTGGAGCACCTGGATGTTTCCGTTGTAGACGGGGTCGTCACGATCACGCCGATCTCCGACTGGGCCGGCAGCGAGACCGTCGTCTTCACCGCCGACGATGCGCAGGAGGAGGATCGACTGGCCGCAGCAGGCGAGTGGAAGCATTCGGCGTCCAAGGGTCCGCTGCGAGCAACGCGTGATACGGCCACCGAGGACCTGCTGGTCGTCGTCCTTCCGGAGCAGGACTGCCCCGAGCTCTGCGTGCCCCTGGATTCGCTGACCTCGGGGCTGGAGGATACGCCCTTCGTCATCTCCAATGTGGATTCGCTGGTCGCGGCCCATTTCTGCGATGCCGACGCGGGGGACAGCCTGGTCGTCGCGACCCTGCTGGCCGACGTGGAAGGCCTCGAGATCGACTACGTGGACAATGTGGCCACCCTCACACCGCCACAGGACTTCTTCGGATCGATCACGCTCACGCTCTCGGTCAGCGATGGCGACTGCGCGGCCGAGGCGGTGATCGCCTGGGAGATCCTGCCGGTCAACGACGTCCCCGTGGTCAGCATCTGCAACACGGAAGACCTCCCCTGCGGCGAGATCCCCTGGCCGGACCTGGAAAGCTTCCTGCAGGTGATCACCGAAGAGGGGCTGGAACTGCAGATCAGCGACGCGGAGGACACGCCGATGACCCTGCGCTGGATGCTCGACGGAGAGGAAGTAGCCAGCCAGGACGCGATAAGCGGCCCCTGCAGCTTCTACCTGCCCGACCTGGAGGGCCTGCTGGATCACGACCTCTCCCTGCACGCGGAACTGGTCGACGGCGAGCATGTCTGGAACCTGGAGGGCGGCGTGTGCCAGTGGCTGCTGCAGAACGTGGACCTGGATCAGCCGGAACTGCCGCGTGATTTCTACCTGGGGCCTGTCGCGCCGAACCCCTTCAATCCCGCGACACGGCTGGCCTTCGGCCTGCCCAGGGAAGCCGAGCTGGAGCTGCGGCTCTACAACCTGCAGGGCGCCCTGGTCTCCCGGCTGAGTTCGGGTCGCCTGCCCGCCGGGCACCACGAGGCGAGGATCGACGGGACCGGCCTGGCCAGCGGTGTATACATCGCCGTTCTCGAGAGCCCGGGACTGCGACTCACGGAAAAAATGCTGCTGCTGAAATAGCCCGCGCGATTGCCTCGAAAAGGCGGTTCTCCCTGCAACGGGAGAACCGTCCTTTCGCAGGGACTTGCAGTTCTGCCTCGACAGGCCTATGTTCTGCGCGCTTTTCGAAGAATCCCGACCGGAGGAGTGAAATGAAGAACACAATGCAACACACCCCGACCTGCCTGAAAACCGTGTTGTATTGTGGAGGCTTCATTGCAGTATCTTCTTGGATCCCGCCTGGAGCTGCGCCCCGAGGGGCGTAGCCACCCCTTATTCACCGACCTTGGCTTCGAGCTGGGGGCAGAGGCCCGCGTCGGGCTGATCGGCGCCAACGGAAGCGGCAAGACTACGCTCCTGCACCTGCTGGAAGGCAGCCTTTCGGCAGACAGCGGAGACCTGCGCCGCATGCCCGGCCTGCGCACGGCGCTGCTGCCGCAACAGGCCCCGGCCGACTCGCGGCGTTCCGCCGAGGCCTTTCTCTGGGCCGGCCATCCTGCCTTGTGGGAGCTGAAGCTGCGTCTGCAGCAGGGCCCTGCCGACTCGCCGGCCTGGCTGGAGGCCTTCGCCGACTACGAGGCTGCCGGCGGCTATCTGCTCGAGGCGCGCTGCCTGGAACACCTCGAGCGCTCCGGACTGCATGAAGCCGTGCTGCAACGCAGCCTGGGCGAGCTCAGCGGGGGAGAGCGCACGCGCCTGGCCCTGGCCCGCTTCAGCCTGGTTGAAGCCGACCTGTTGCTGCTCGACGAACCGGACACGCACCTGGACGAGCCGGGGCGCGCCCTGCTGGAAGGCTTCCTGGCAGAGTGCCGGCGACCCTATGTGCTCTGCAGCCATGACCGGGAACTGCTCGACCGCTGTACGACAACTACCTGGGCCCTGGCCGGGGGCAGCCTGGTGAGCTACCCCGCCTCCTGCAGTTCCTACCTCGAACACGAAGCACAGGAAGAGCGCCGGATGCAGCACGAAGCGCGGGAGCATCGACGCCGGGTCCAGGCCCTCAAGCGTGCGGCAGAGGAGCGGCGGCAGTGGGCCGAGAGCCACCAGCCGACAACGGGCGGCGAGGGACGCGCCCACGTATACGAGTGCGTGAGCAACCGCGCGCGCAAGTCGATGAAGCGCGCCAGGGCCGTCGAAACGCGGCTGGAAGCCGCCCGCAGGAGCCTGGAGGCGCAGCAGCCCGTGATCCGCCGCAGACGCAGCATGCGCTTCGAGAAGGCCGAAGGGGCGGGCCGCAGCCTCCTGCGCTGCGAGGGACTGGGCGCCAGGCCCGGCGGAGAGTGGCTCTTCCGCAGGCTGAGCCTGCGCCTGCAGCCCGGGGAAAGCCTGGCCCTGCGAGGCGCCAACGGCTGCGGCAAGTCGACCCTGTTGCGCATGCTGGCCGGCAGGCGTCCGGCGGAGGAAGGGGAGATCCACTGGAGCCCGGGCGCGCGGATCGGCTGCTACAGCCCGGATCACGAGGACCTGGATCACGGCGCCTCGGCCCTGCAGGCGGTACTCGGCGACCGGCCAGGGGAGCAGGGACGGGCGCGGACCCTGCTGGCCTGTCTCTGCTTTCCCGAAGAAGCGCTGCAGACCGCGGTCGGCGACTTGAGCAGCGGCGAGCGCAGCAAGGTCGCGCTGGCACGGCTGCTTCACGGTCCCTTTACGGTGCTACTGCTGGACGAGCCGCAGAGCCACCTGGAACTGGAGGCTCGTGTCGCCCTGGAAGAGGCTCTGGCGGACTACCGGGGCAGCCTGGTCTTCGTGAGCCACGATTCGCGCTTCCGCGAGCGCCTGGCGACACAGGAGCTGGATCTGCAAATGAAAACGCTCAGCGAAGGTCTCTTCTAGCGGGTTTCGGCTGTTGCCTGCCGCTACGTGCTCCGTGTGGCTTCGGCAAGAGCTGCAACGTGATGCTGTATCACGCAGAGCGATGAAGGCTGTCGCTTTGCGGACGAGGAAGCTCCGGATCATTCCGACTCCCTGGAATCCGCCGTGTCACTCGCCAGCATGCGTGCCTCCATTCCCGGGCTGGCCCATTGGCGGAACCCGCCCTGGCCGTCGTCGAGCAGGAAGAGCGCTTCCACCTCATCCAGGGCGGCAACGATTTCCATGCCCTCCTGCGGCCCCAGGACCATCAGCGCCGTCGCCAGCGCGTCGGCATGGCCGCAGGCGGGAGCGAGCACGGTGACGCTGACCGTGGAGGATTCGATGGGCCGGCCGCTGCGCGGGTCCAGGATGTGGGGCAGCTTCCGCTCCTGGAAGCGGCGATAATTGCGGTAGCTGCCGGAGGTGGCCAGGGCGCCGGACGTGAGACAGATTCGGGTCTGCAGGTCCAGCTGATCCGCGGGTGGGCCTTCCCGGGGATTCTGGACCCCGATGCGCCAGCATTCCAGGCCCGGCGGGCTGCCGGAGCAGAGCACCTCGCCTCCGATCTCGGCGCACCAGTTGCCGGCGCCGCGTGAGACAAGAATCCGGCCCAGCTGGTCCACGGCCCAGCCCTTGGCAACGGCGCTGAAATCCAGGCGGCTGGCCGAATGGCTCTTGCGAATGCTCCAGACGGAGGGCTCCTCCTGCCAGGAAAAGGCCTGCAGTCCGGCGACCCGGCGGGCGGCCTCCAGTTGCCGCGCATCCGGTTCCGGGCCGGCCTCGGAACTGCCGAAGCCCCAGGCCTCGATCAGGGGCCCGATGCCCGGGTCGAAGGCTCCGCGGCTTTCGCGGTAGACCTGGCCGCTCAAGGCCAGCACCTCGCGGAAATCCTCATCCAGCTGGACCAGGCTGTCGGCGGGAGCCCGGTTGAGCCGCGAGATCAGGCTTGTCGGGTCCCAGGTCGAGAGACTGGCGTTGATCTGCTGGAGGCGCTCGCCGATCTCGCGCTCCAGGTTGGAGGCGACCCATTCGGGATCGGCGGCTAGAGGCAGGTCGGCCAGCTGCACGCTCCAGGTCGTGCCCATGGTCTCGCCTTGCAGCAGGATCAGGCCGGGCTGGACGGCCTCCCGTTCCCGGGCCCTCCAGTAGAGGGCCAGCAGGCTGGCCAGGGCGACGAAGAGGATCCATTTGCGATCGACGGCTTTCAGCTGACACCTCTCAATCGACGTCGTCGTTTCGTTGACAGAAAAGGACAGAAAGTTTGATTCCGCCCTGGAATTCTTGATCTGGGTCAAATCGCACAAGATTACCGGCGAGTTATCTTTAGGGCGATTGGAATCTGACGCCGAAGATCCGATAACATCCATTATACGAATGGATGAAAGCACGGAATCGGAATGACACGACGAAGCGAGAAGGCACCCGGCCTTCTCCTTTCCTTTTTGCCTGCCCCTGCAATTCCGACCTCTTTCCCTGAAAGGCCGGGTGAGCGATGAGCGTCCTGCTGACCGCCCTGGCCCTGATGGCCGCCCTGGGCATTCTGCTGGCCCTGATCCTGGCCCTTGCCAGCAGAAAGCTGCATGTCCACGAAGATCCCCGCATCGACCAGACGGAAGAGCTGCTGCCCGGCACCAACTGCGGAGCCTGCGGACAGCCGGGTTGCCGCGCCTTCGCCGAGAAGCTGGTGGCCGGGGAGGCATCGCCGGCCGGCTGCACTGTCAGCTCGCCCGATAACCGTGAAGCGATCGCCGCCTACCTCGGTGTGGACGTGGGGAGCGCCAACCGTCGCGTGGCGCGCCTGGCCTGTGCCGGGGGCAGCCATGTGGCGCGCCAGCGGGTGACCTACAAGGGGCACTCCTCCTGCCGCAGCGCCTCGCTGGTCGCCGGCGGCGGCAAGGGCTGCGCCTGGGGCTGCCTGGGACTGGGAGACTGCGAGGATGTCTGCGGCTTCGGTGCGATCCATATGGATGTCCACGGCTTGCCCGTTGTCGACGAAGCCGCCTGCACGGCCTGCGGCGACTGTGTTGAAATCTGTCCCAAGGGGCTGTTTTCGCTGGTGGACCAGCAGCAGCGCCTCTGGGTGGCCTGCAAGAGCCTGCTCACCGGGGACTTGGCGGAAGAGGAATGCCAGGTGGCATGCACGGGCTGCGGCAAGTGCGCCCAGGACGCTCCGGCCCTGATCGAGATCGTCGACGGGCTGGCTGTGGTCAAGCCCCATGATCCGCAGCTGGCGGAGCTCACGGCCATCGATCGCTGCCCGACAGGGGCGATCCAGTGGGTCGACCTGGTCCAGGGACAGGCCGCATTCCGCAAGGGACGGCAGGCGAAGCAGGTGCTACGGGAAAGCGCCCTGCCAACCGGCTAGGGACGAGGAAGGATTGTTTCATGGCGATTCGCTGGTTGCAGAAGCTGGGGCCCTTTCGGGGCCGCCCCTCGGTCGACCGACGGGAGATGCGTTCCGAAAGGGATCTGCTGCAGGAGCTGGAAAGCGCCCTGGGGAGTCGCCTGCACGAGGGGCGCGGTTCGCTGGCCCGGGCCGCGGCCTGGAGCCGGAGCGGACGCCGGGCGGTGGTGGAGCTGGCGGCGGGGGAAGTTTTCGAGGAGGGCGCCTCCCTGCAGGCGATCGCCGACGAAGGCCTGCCCCTGGTCCTGCACTTGGTGCCCGGTGCCGAAGAAAGCCGCCGCCTCAATCTTCAGGGCGGCCTGGGGCTGGACAGCCTGAAGGCCGCCGGCTGGCTGGTCCTGCAGCCGACCACTCCCGATGAGCTCCTGCCGCTGGCCCTGCTGTCACGGCGCCTGAGCGAAGCCCTGCTGCGGCCGGTGGCCCTGCTGAGGGAGTTCACCCACGACGGTGCCGGTCTTTTTCCGGTCCCGCTGCCCGGAGTCGGCCTGCCTTCGCTGGAGGACCTGCTGGCCTATGCCGGAAATCCTGCCGACCGGATCGAATGCCCCCTGCCCTGGCAACAGGCGCTCTACGGCCGCAACCGCCGTCGCCTGCCTCGCGTGCTGGATCCCGCGCAGCCCCGCGCCGCCCGCGTGCGGCCGGGCCTGGAAAGCGCGGGCCATGCCTCGCAAATGAAGAGCCTTCGCGAAGAGGGCCAGGCCGATTGGCTGCGCGAGGAATGCCGCCGATTCGACGAGCTGCTGGGCCTGGGACTCTTTCAGGCTCCGCCGAGCGGCGGGCCCCTGGTGGCCCATGGACGCCTTGCCGGCTGGCTGAGCGAGGTGCTGCCCGTGGTGCCGGCCCTGAAGGGAAGCACCCTCTACGCGCCCCGCCTGCTGCATCCCCTGCTGGATCCCCTTCCCGTGGAAGCGCGGCTGCTGGCCTCGGGCGACAGCCTGGCCGGCCAGGCCCTGCAACTGCCCGCTGCCGGAGAAGGCCTGCAGATCGAAACCCTGCTGGCGGGCCTGGAGAAGGCGCAGGCCCTTCCCTCACTGCGCATTCGCCGCGACAGCGCCCGCAGTCCCCGTGACGAGGTCCGCAGCCAGGAGCTGGGCGACCTCTTCCCGCTGCCGGCGACCGTCGGCGGAAAGGAGGGAGGAGCATCCGTCTTCGGGAAAGCCGAGCTGCCGCAGAGTCCCGCCCTGGTGCTGGTTTCTGCCGATGCGGCCCGCGCGGCCCAGGCGGCGGCGCGCCTCTGCGCCCTGCTCGATGGCCTGGAAGGTGCCCGGAGCTGCGCCATGCGGGTCCACCCCGGACAGCACGACCGGGGCCTGAGCGCCTGGCGCATCCAGCTGAAGCGCGCCGGGGATCGCCCCGAGATCCACGGTGAGACACGCAACGACCTGCTCTGCACGCTGGACGCGCGCAGCGCACGCGAACTGCCGGAGCGCCTGTTGTGCGAAGGGCAGGGGCTGCTGCAGGTCCTGCCGCCGCGCGCTGTGCCGGCGGGACGGGTCGCCGAACACGCCGTCAGCCCGGCCACCGCCGACTTTCCCGGACCCCTTTGGCTGGCCCTCGCGCCCGCGGGCGAAAGCTCCGAGGCGCTGGATCGCCTCTGCGGATCGCTTGCCGCCGCCCTGCTGGTCCATACGGGGCTTGAGGCCGGCGCAAGCCTGCAGCAGCTGAAGCGCGAGAACCCGCACTGGAAGGAAGGCGTGGACAGCCTGCGCGCCCTTTCCCGCGAACTGCTGCCTCCGCGTAGCCCTTCGACCCTCGAGGCCGAGGCTCACGCCGGCCTGCTGCGCCGCCTGCCGCGCCAGGAAGCGCCCATCGACGATCCGCACCGCATGGCGGCCCATTCCACGCTCAACGAGGCCTGGGACGGGGTTTGTGATCCAGCCGCCTTTTCAGGACGACTGCCCGCCCGCAGCGGCCGACTGCGCCGCGAGGAGCGCCGTCCCGACCTGCCCTGGCTGGATGCCGAAGGCTGCGGCGATCTGTCACACGCCTGGACCGTCTGCCCGGAAGGGGCCCTGCCGCTGAAACGTCTCACGCCGGCCGAGGTGCTCGACGCGCTCCTGGCCTGGGCGGCGGGCAGGGGCGAGGAGACGCGCCGCCTGAGCATGAAAAGCCGCAGCCTGGCCGCTGCCTTCGCCAAGGCGCTGGCGACAACGCCGGGGGCGGACGGCGCCCGCGTGCTGCACGAGCTGCTGGAGGCCGAGCTGGCCAAGGACGAGGAGCTGCGCGCGGAAGTACGCGTGATCCAGGAGGCCCTGTCCGGCCTGCCGCTGATCCACCAGCCGGGACAGGCCGCCTGCCTGCTGGCTCTGGGGGTCGACGCGGATGCCTGCAAGGGCTGCGGCCTCTGCGCCCAGGCGGTCGATTCCAGCGGCCTGGGCATGCGCAACTGGGAAGAGGTCCGCGAAGAGGCCGGCCTGCGCTGGAGCCGCTGGCAGCTGCTGCCGGCGACGGCGGAGGGCCTGCCCGGAGTGGAGGAAGGGCAGCAGCATCCCGAGCGCCTGCTCTTCGACACGGAAGCCGCCGAAGCCTTCGGTCCCGGCGACGACAGTCCGGCGGGCAACACGGCGCGCAGCGCGATCCGGCTTTTCGCCGGCATGGCTTCCGCCATGGGACGTCAGCAGCAGCCGGCACTTCTGGCCCGTGTGACAACCGCCATCGGCGCCCTGGAAGAACAGTTGGCCCGCCGCCTGAGCATCGGCGGGGACAAGGCCGCGCGCCTCAAGGAACTGCTTGCCGGCGGCGAAGGCGAACTGGAGCTGTCCGAACTGGGCCGCCAGCTGGCCCCCGAGGGCACCCTGCTGGACCGCGAAGAACTCGGCGCCCTGGCCGGCACTCTGGAAGAGCTGAAGGCCTGGCAGGCGGAACTGGAACTCGCTCCGGCCACGATCCAGCTGGGCCTGGGCCTGCCCGGTCACCGCGTCGAGGCGCGCTGGCCCTGGAACCCGGCCGCCGTGCCCCTGATGCAGCTGGGGGCGGAGGGAGCCGACGAGGCTCTGGGACAGCTGCAGGCCATGGGCGAGGACTGGGCCGAAAAACAGCGCCTGCTGCAGGCGGCCGCCGCGCTGGCCAAGGGACGCATGCCGCGACGCCAGGGATCCGCCGGCCTGCCCACGGACTGGCAGGGCGCGCCGCGCCTGCTGCTGGGCGTGGACGCCGCCGCCTTCCGCGAGGGGCGACTGGGCGCCTGGCGCGACCTGCTGAGCAGCGGCGCGCCGGTCAAGCTGCTGGTGATCTGCGATATCGGCGACCCGGATGCCCACGCCCTGGCCTCGCTGGCCGGCGGGGGCCTCTTCGCCTTCAGCGGCAGCCACGGGGACCCGGCCCACCTGCGGCAGGGCTTCCAGCGCGCGCTGGCCGCTCCCGGCCCCGCCCTCTGCACGATCTACTGCAGCCGCCTTCCGCTGGTCGCCGGGGATCTCGGCGGCAGCGCCGCCGGCCTGCGCATGGCCCGCCTGGCGCTGGATCACGGACTCTGGCCGCACTATGTATACGATCCGGCTCTCTCGACGGAAGAAGCGGGACGCTTCGTGATCCACGAGGGGACGGGCGCGGCGGAGCAGGCGCCGGAAGGCTTCGCCTGGGAAGGGGCCTTGAACGCCGCCGTGATGCGGGCCATGGAAGGTCCCTTCGCCGAGGGCTTTCCGCCCCTGGACGAACGCGAAGTGCCCGACGACCTGGAGCAGGTGCCCCTGGAAGAGGCCCTGGAACTGGACGAGGAGGAGCTGGCCGAGGCCCTGCCCTTCATCGAGGCCCGTTCCCCGGCCTGCGCGGCCGGCAGGCGCCTGGTCGCGCCGCGGGAGCTGGCCCTCTGCCGAGCCGTGATGCAGCGCATGAAGCGCCTGGACGCCATGGCGCGCCGCGACCTCGTCTGGCCCGACGAGGAGGCCCTGCGCAAGGAGGGCGCGCGCCAGCGCGAGGACGAACTGCTGGGCGCGCTGAGCGCCGGCCTGGTCGAACTGGGCGCTCCGCTCTCCGAAAGCGAACGCGCCCTGCTGGAAGACGCAAAGGGGGGAGAAACGCGGTGAGTCCCCGCATGAAGACCTTCTCCCACGGGATCCACCCGCCGGAGGCCAAGGAGCTGAGCGCCTCGCGCGAGATTCGCCGCATGCCCTTTCCGCCGCACCTGGTGATCCTGATGGGCCAGCATGCCGGCAAGCCTGCCGCTCCCTGCGTGCGCGAAGGCCAGCAGGTCCGGCGCGGCGAGAAGATCGCCGAGGCCCAGGGCTTCATCAGCGCGCCGATCCACGCTCCTGCCGATGGCGTGATCCGCAGCATCGGCCGGGCCCTGGACAGCCGCGGACAGATGGCCCCGGCGCTGATCCTCGAGCCGGACCCGGCCAGCGACCAGTCGATGAAACACGGCCGTCCCGTCGATCCGCGGAGCCTGGACGCCGCCCAGCTGCGCGCCGCGATTCGCGAGATGGGCATGGTCGGCCTGGGCGGCGCCGCCTTTCCGACCCATGTCAAGCTCAGCCCTCCGGAAGGCAAGAGCATCCGCACCCTGATCATCAACGGCTGCGAGTGCGAGCCCTACCTGACCAGCGATCACCGCGTGATGCTCGAGCATCCCCGGGAAGTGATCGAGGGCTGCGAACTGCTGCTGAAAGCCAGCGGAGCCGGAATCTGCCGCATCGGCATCGAGCACAACAAGCCCGACGCGATCGCCGCGCTGCAGAAAGCGGCAGAAGGCCATGAGGGGATCACGGTCGAGGTCCTGCAGACCAAGTATCCGCAGGGCGCGGAAAAGATGCTGACCCGGGCGATGATGGGCGAGGACATTCCCAGCGGCGGCCTGCCCGTCGACATCGGCGTGCTGGTCAGCAACGTGGCCACGGTGGCCGAGATCGGCATGCTGCTGCCCGCCGGCGAAGGCCTGACCGAGCGCGTGGTCACCGTGACCGGCGAAGGCATCATGCGGCCGGGCAACTACCTGATTCCCGTGGGAACGCCGCTGACCTGGATCCTGGAGCAGGTGGGCATGAAGGAGGACGCCGGCGCCGTGATCTTCGGAGGGCCGATGATGGGCACCGGCGTGACCTGGCTCGAGACCCCGACCACCAAAGGCGTGACCGGCATCGTGATCCGCGCGGGAGAGCCGGGACGCAAGGAGAAGATCTGGCCCTGCATCCGCTGCGGCGCCTGCCTCGAGGCCTGTCCGATCCACCTCAACCCCAGCCGCCTGGGCCTGCTGTCCCGCGTGAGACACTACGAGGAGATGCGGGACGGCATGCACCTTTTCGACTGCTTCGAGTGCGGCTGCTGCAGCTATGTCTGCCCTTCGCAGATTCCGCTGGTCCAGCAGTTCCGCGTCGCCAAGCAGGTGCTGCGCGAGAGGGGAGCGAAGGTCTCATGAAGCGCTGGCTGAAGATGGAACTGCGCACCTCGCCCCACTTCCGTCGCGGTCGCGACGTGGACACGGTGATGCGTCACGTGATCTGGGCCCTGCTGCCCGCGCTCTGCATGGGCTGGTTCGCCTTCGGCCTGGGAGCGCTGCTGCTCAGCCTGGCCTGCGTACTCGGGGCTTGTCTCACGGAAGCCTTTCTCAATCGTCGCCGCCGGGTGGAGGGGACGCTGGCAGACGGCAGCGCCGTGTTGACCGGCCTGCTGCTGGCCATGACCCTTCCCCCGGGCTTTCCGCTCTGGATGGCCTTCCTGGGCTCGGTGATCGCCATCGGCCTGGGCAAAGGGCTCTTCGGCGGCCTGGGTCACAATGTCTTCAACCCGGCCCTGGTGGGGCGCGCCTTCCTGCAGGCGGCCTTTCCGGCGGCGATCACCACCTGGACGCCGGCCTTGAGCCCGGAACGCTTCAGCGAACTGCCGGCAGGCACCCTGGGCCTGCCCTTCCTGCGTCCGCCCGTCGAAAGCGTGACCGCGGCGACTCCGCTGGCCTCGCTCAAGTTCGACGGCCTGGACACGCCGCTGACGCAGCTCTTCGCCGGCACCTCGGCGGGCAGCATGGGCGAGACCGGGGCGCTGCTGCTGCTGGCGGGCGGCCTCTACCTGGCCCTGCGCGGCTTCCTGGACTGGCGGATACCCGTCGGCATCCTGGCCACGGTGGCGCTGCTTTCCGGCCTGCTGCACGCCCTGGATCCGCAGATGCCTTCGGCGCTCTTCATGCTGGGCAGCGGCGGGCTGATGCTGGGCGCGGTCTTCATGGCCACGGACATGGTCACCTCGCCGGTGACACCGAAAGGGACCTGGCTCTATGCCTGCGCCATCGGCGCGCTGGTGGTCGTGATCCGCGTCTGGGGCGGCCTGCCGGAAGGCGTGATGTACGCCATCCTGCTGGGCAACGCCATGACGCCCCTGCTCAACCGCGCCACCCAGCCCCGCATCTACGGGGAGGTCCGCTCGTGAGACACTCCCTGGGCTTCTACCATCGCGTATACTACATCGCCGCCACCGAATCCGGTTCCAGTGCCGGGAGTTCCGCCCGCGACACAGGTTCCGCCGGCGGGAGTTCCGCCAAAGGCGGAACTCCCAAGACCATCGAAAGCGCGTCCGCGCTTTCGATGGTCCGGACGATGGGCGTGGTGGCCGCCCTGTCCGGCCTGCTGATCGTCGGGACCTTCCAGCTGACGGCGGAACGTATTCGCCTGAATCGCGTCGAGCAGCTGAAAAAGGCCGTGCTGGCCGTCGTTCCCGGAGCGGAAACGATGCGCGTCTTCGAGGTGGAGGGCCGGCAGCTGCGGCCCCTGGACGGAGTGCCTTCGACACCGGGACGCCGCGTATACGCCGGCTACGACGGCAGCGGAGTCTTCCGCGGAGTGGCCGTGCCCGCCGCGGGCATGGGCTTCGCCGATATCATCCGCGTGCTCTACGGCGTCGACCCGAAGAAGGGCGAGGTGATCGGCTACCAGGTGCTCGAGACCAAGGAAACACCCGGCCTGGGCGACAAGATCTTCAAGGACGCCGACTTCCTGGCCACTTTCGACGGCCTGGATGTGAGACTCGACGCATCCGGAGAGGCCCTGGCCCATCCGCTGGAGATCGTCAAGCCCGGGGAAGGCGCGCAGGGCTGGCAGATCGAGACCATCACCGGCGCCACGGTCAGCAGTTCGGCTGTCGGGCGCATGATGCAGGAGTCGACGGCGCGCGACATGCCGCTGCTGGCGCGCAACCTGGACGCCCTGGAAGGAGGAGCCCCGTGAGCGCTCCCGCAACCACCGACGCCTTCCTGAAAGGCTTGTGGCGCGAGAACCCGGTCTTCGTCTACCTGCTGGGCATGTGTCCGGTACTCGCCGTCAGCAACAGCGTGATCAACGCCGTCTCCATGGGACTGGCCTCGACCTTCGTGCTGGTCATGTCCAGCGCCCTGGTCAGCCTGCTGCGCAACTTCATTCCCAAGCAGGTGCGCATCGCGGCCTACATCATGATCATCGCCACCTTCGTCACGGTGATCGACTACCTGATCCAGGCGATCAGCCTGGAACTCTACGCCGCCCTGGGGGCCTTCATCCAATTGATCGTGGTCAACTGCATGATTCTCGGCCGCGCCGAGAGCTTCGCCTCGCGCAATCCGATTGGGCCCTCGATCCTTGACGCCCTCGGCACGGGTGTCGGCTTCACCGTGGCCATTTTCTGCATGGGCGCGATCCGCGAGATTCTCGGCAACGGCAGTTTCGCCGGCATCGACCTCTTCGGCCCGCACTTCGAGCCCTGGATCGTGATGATCCTGCCTGGCGGCGGCTTCTTCGTGCTCGGCGCGCTGCTTTTGGGCGTCAACGCGCTCAACCAACGACGAAAGGCGGCCGACCATGGCTGAGCAGAGCCTGGGATTCATCTTCCTGAGCGCCGCCGTGGTCAGCAATTTCGTGCTGGCGCTCTTCCTGGGCATCTGTCCCTTCCTGGGCGTGTCCGGCAAGGTGGCCACGGCCAGCCGCATGGGCATGGCGGTGACCTTCGTGATGCTTGTCTCGAGTACCTGCGCCTGGGGCATCAACATCCTGCTCGGGGCGTTGAACGCCGAGTACCTGCGGCTGATCATGTACATCGCCGTCATTGCCAGCGCCGTGCAGCTGGTCGAGATGATCGTCAAGAAGTTCAGCCCGGCGCTCTTCCGCGCCCTGGGCATCTTCCTGCCGCTGATCACCACCAACTGCGCGATCCTCGGCGTGGCGCTCTTCCAGACCAACCGCGGCTACAGCCTGCTGCAGTCCCTGGTCTTCGCCGCGGGCGCCGGCGCGGGCTTCACCCTGGCGCTGGTGCTGATGGCAGGCCTGCGCGAGGAACTGGAACTGGCCGATGTGCCCGGACTGGTCAAGGGCACGGCCCTGACCCTGATGATCGCCGGCGTGCTCTCCATGGGCTTCATGGGTTTCGCCGGCCTGGGAGGAGGATAGGTGCTGAGGCTGCTGGCAACGACGGCGGCGCTCTTCGCGCTGATGCTCCTGTGGGGATTCGTATACACCCGCCGCGAGGCGGACCGGCGTGCTGCCGGAATTTGTGACGCGGGCGGCTGTGGAGGCTGCGCGCACGCGCATTGCCGCGAGAGAACGGAGGACTGATGCAAGAGAAGAAGCGACTGAAGGTCGGCGAACACATCACCGAACTGGTCAGCGACTCCGGCGAAGGCGCGCAGAAGGCCTCGGTGGCCTTTGCCAAGGCCTCCGCCCTGATGGGCAACGGGCTGTGGACCGTGGAAGTGATTCCCGCCGAGATCCAGCCCCCGCCGCACACGGTGGGAGCGACGAGCGGCAACCGCATCCGCTTCGGCAACAAGCCGATGACCAACACCGGCGACCTGGCGGACGTGGTGGTGGCCTTCAACGAGATGGCGCTCAAGGGCCGCATGCTGAACAACATGGTCAAGGACGACATGCTGGTCCTGATCGACAGCCAGTGGGCCGGACACCCCGTACACAAGAAAACCTACAACGAGGTCCTGGACGAGGTGCGCAGGAAGGGCGGCACGGTGATCGAGGTGCCGATCGAGAAGGAGGCGGCGCGCGTGGTCGACGATCCGCGGCGCGGCAAGAACATGTTCGCCCTCGGCGTCTGGGCGCGCCTGTATACACGCGACTTGGAACTGGTCAAGAGCTGCGTGCACGAGCTCTTCGCCAAGAAGGGCCAGGAGATCATCGACAACAACCTCAACCTGGTGCAGCGCGGCTGGGACTGGGGCGAAGAGCACCTGCCCCTGGAGATCGTGGTCGAGACCCTGCCCGAGCTGAAACCCATGCTGGCGATGAACGGCAACACGGCCATCGCGCTGGGCGCCGTCGCCGCGGGCTTCGAGCTGTGTTCCATGTACCCGATCACGCCGGCGACCAGCGCCAGCCACGCCCTGGCCGATTTCTTCGAGGACCTGGGCGGCTTCGTCCATCAGGCCGAGGACGAGATCGCGGCCATCGGCGTCGCCGTCGGCGCCAGTTTCGCCGGGCGCACGGCGCTGACCATCACCAGCGGTCCGGGCATGGCGCTGAAGACGGAATTCCAGGGCCTGGCCGTGATGACCGAGACCCCGCTGGTCATCGTCGACGTGCAGCGCGGCGGTCCCTCGACGGGCCTGCCGACCAAGATCGAGCAGTCGGACCTGCTGCACAGCCTCTACGGCGCGCCGGGCGACGCTCCCAAGATCGTGATCGCTCCGGCCTCGATCGAGGACTGCTTCCACGTGATGATTACCGCGCGCAAACTGGCCGAGGACTTCCGCATACCGGTGATCGTTCTGACCGACGCCAACCTGGCCACCGGCCAGCAGATGTTCGACCGTCCGCGGCTCTCGACGGAGATGTTGCCGCCGCCTCTCGACCTGAGCCCGGTGCCCGAAGAAGAGCGCAATCCCTTCGACTGGGACGAGAAGACCGGTCTTTCCAGGCGGCACATTCCGGGGCAGGCCGGCGGCACGGCCGTCGTCACCGGCTTGAATCACAGCCGCGACGGCGCCGTGGCACACGACAAGGACTCCAACGAGCACAGCCACACCATGCGCAGCCGCAAGCTGGCGACGCTCTTCTCGACCCTGAAGGCCCCCGTGCCCCACGGAGCCGAGGAAGGCGAGCTGCTGCTGGTCTGCTGGGGCTCGACCCGCGGCGCCATCGAGGAGGCCGTCGACCGCATGCGGGCCCAGGGCGCCTCGGTGGCCAGCCTGCACATCACCTTCCTCAGCCCGCTGCAGCCCGGCATCAAGGCTGTCATGCAGCGCTTCAGGAAGGTGATGACCATTGAGCTCAACTACAGCGACAAGGCCGGTGATCCGCTGATCACGCCGGACAACCGCCGCTACGGGCAGCTGGCGATGATGCTGCGCGCCCAGACCCTGGTCGACGTGGACTGCTGGACCCGCGTGCCCGGCCGTCCGCTGATGCCCATGGAGATCGCCGCCGTGATCGCCGAGGAACTCGGCATGCGGGAGGCCGCTACATCTGTCACACAGGAAACCGTCGCCTAGACGGTTCTTATCGGAAGGGAAGAGGCATGTCCAATTCCATCTATGACGAACTGCTGGAAAGCGAATGCGAGATCAAGGAGTACGAGCTCGAGGACTACGAGTCGAATACTCCCCGCTGGTGCAAGGGCTGCGGAGACCATGGCATCCTCTCCAGCGTGCAGCGCCTGCTGCGTGACCGGCAGATCGCCCCGGAAAACGTGGTCTGCGTCAGCGGCATCGGCTGCTCGAGCCGTTTTCCGCACTACCTGAAGACCTACGGCTTCCACAGCCTGCACGGCCGCGCGCTGACCGTGGCCACCGGCGTCAAGCTCTCGCGCCCCGACATCCATGTGCTGACGGTGATGGGCGACGGCGACTGCTTCTCGATCGGCGGCAACCACTGGCTGCACTCGATCCGCTACAACACGAACATGACCGTGCTGGTCTTCGACAACGAGATCTACGCCCTGACCAAGATGCAGGCCTCGCCCACCTCGCGCCAGGGACAGTATTCGAACACCAGCCCCCGCGGCGCCTACCTGGATTCGCTGAATCCGCTGACCGTGATCCTCGGCATCACCAACTGCAGCTTCCTGGCGCAGAGCGCCACCTGGCTGCCCGGCCACATGGACGCCACCCTGCAGCGCGCCTGGGACCACAAGGGCCTGTCCTTCGTGCGCATCCTGCAGAAATGCCCGGTCTACATGCCGAAGAACTTCGGAGAGACTCCCGGCGACTACCCGGCCCAGTTCCTGAGTCACACGGAAGGCGTGCCCGTCGACCGCGGCCTGCTGCGCACCGCCCCGGCGGTGGAGCACGATCCGCGCGACATCCACCGCGCGCGGGAGATCGCCCAGGACTCGGAACGGGCGCCCTTCGGGCTGCTGTATCACAATCCGGAACTGCCGTCCTACGAGGAGCTGCGGCACGGGCGTGTGACCAGGATGGCTCCCCAGGAACGCCTGGACGCCCTGGACCGCAAGCTCGACACCTTCGCACTCAAGCTGGACGACTAGCGTCCGAAGCGAGAACAGGAAGACCTGATGGACAAGCAACTGATCAGCCGCATTGAAGCGGAGTGGGATGCGCGGCGCGAGAAGCTGGCGCAGCGCATGGACAAGGCCCTGGCCGGCCTGCGCGAACTGCGCGAGCTGGACCGCCGGCGGCGCGAAGGACATCGCAGCGAGGAGCTGGGGCGTTCCCTGGGCAGCTTCGGCGGCTCCGTGTTCGACACGCGGGCCCTGAGCACGGTGCTCGGGGGAGAGGGGGAAAGCGGCGGGCTGGAAGCCGATCGTGCCCGCCGGGTCGCCGACTGGCTGGGCGAGCTGGAAGCCCTGCGCGCCGACTGGCCGAAAAACCTGCCTGCCCCGCTGCTGGCCGACGGCAAGTCGGATACGGCCGAGGTGCTGGGACAGGCCGCCGCGCGCATCGAGCCGATGGCGCGTCTCTTCGCCCTGCTGCGCAAGGCCGAGATGGAGCGCCGCGCGCGCTACCGCCCCGAGCTGCACGACGAGTTCTTCGCCGCCTTCGGACCGGCGCACCTGGACAGCGGCGAACGGGCCCTCTGTCCGCCGATCGCCGTTGAACTGGCCGCCACGGAGGCCCGAAGCAGCGCCCGGCTGGTGGAGCTGCTCTCCAGCGGCCTGCCGGTCAAGGTCTTCCGCCTGGCGCCGGCGCCCGGGCTGGACGGCAGCCTGGACCGCGGCGAGCTGGACGTCGAACTGCTGCCCCTGGGCATGCAGCGCGTATACGTCCTGCAGACGACGCGCGAGCACCCGGCCTTCGAAGGCCAGCTGCGCAAGGCGCTGGGCAGCCCGCGCGCGGCGCTGCTCAACCTGCTCTGGCCGCAGGGGACGGAAGAGGACTTCGCAGGCATCTGCGCCCGCGCCGTCGCCTCCAGGGAGTTTCCCGTGCTGTGCTACGACCCGGAAGGAGACGAGCGCTTCGCGCTGCGCTTCGACCTGGAAGGCAACCCGGACCTGGACGCAGAGTGGGCGGCGCTGGAACTGCATCACCGCGAAGGCGGCGAGGCCCGTGTGACGGCCTCGCGCATTACGGGGGGCGAGTACTACGCCGCCCTGCCCGGCTCGGAAGGCTGGTTCCGCGAGCTGGACCCGGAGTCGCGCCAGGAGCACATCGGCGCCTGGTTCGCCATGACGCCCGCCGACCGGCGTGTGACGACGCCCTTCGTGCAGCGCGTGCGCGAGGAGAAGCTCGAGTGCCTGAAGCCGGGACGGGAACTGCTGGTGCACATTACCCAGCGGGCCCAGGTCTGGGAGACCCTGCGCGAACTGGCGGGCCTGCACAATCCCCATGTAGAACGCGCCAGCGCCGAGCTGGAGCGCCGCTACCGCGAGGAGAGCGAACAGCGCATTGCCCTGGAGCAGCAGAAGCTGGCGGAAAACCTGGCGGCCCAGAAGCAGCAGGCGGTCGAAGAGGCCATGGGCAACCTGGCCGCCCGCCTGCTGGGCCTGAAAGAAGGCGGCCTGAGCCTGGGCGCTCCTGCCAGCGCCGCGCCCCCCTCTGCGCAAACCGCTGCACCTTCAATGGACGGCGCTTCGGCCCCGGCCGCGGCCGAGGAAGAGCCCGAGGCCGACGCCGACGAGTTCTGGATCGACAGCGCCATGTGCACGGCCTGCGACGAGTGTGTGACGATCAATCCGGAGATCTTCGAGTACAACAAGAACAAGCAGGCGGTGATCAAGAACCCCGCCGGCGGCCCCTACAAGGACATCGTCAAGGCCGCCGAGAAATGCAGCGCGAAGATCATCCACCCCGGCAAGCCGCTGAACCCGGACGAAAAGGGCCTGGACAAGCTCATCGAGCGGGCGAAGAAGTTCATGTAGACGTGAAGCAAAGCCGAACAAGATGGCCCCCGGTGCGAGTTGCGACCGGGGGCCTTCTTGTTGATCGTTCTTGCCGTCTAGGGCAGGTAGACGACTTTTGTGCGTTCACTTTGCCCGTTTTGCTCCAGCTGGATGAAATACACGCCAGCGGCGCTCAGGCCGGGATGTATAGGAACCCGATTCATGCCACTATGAAGCTGGATCGATTCGCGGTATACCTCCGCTCCCCGGACATCGAACAGCCGCAAAGTGCCAGGGCCCTGATTGCGTACGTGAACAATCAGATTCACTCTGGGATTGAAGGGGTTCGGATAGACGGCTTCAATCTCGAGGGCACGGGGCACATGCAAGTCTGATCGTTCTTCGACCGATACCGCAGGAGCTCGTGTGCGTGCAACACGGAAGCCGATGGCACGGGTTTCGCCTTCACTCAGGCTGGTTGGCGGCTGATTAAACCTCACCACGCAGGAAACATGACATGTATTACTAGTGATGTAGTCCCCGCCTCGCAGTACCTTGTTAACGCCGGTCTCTGGACCAAAATAGTTTGTGTCATCTGCGCCATAGCTAGCATTCCAGTCGTGTACCCACTCCATCACATTGCCGCCCATATGCATGACTCCGGCTGGAGTGGCACTGGAGGGTAGACTTCCAATAGGGACAGTGGAATTACTACAACCGCCACCACCGAAGTTGCAGTTTGTATTGCAATCGGGGTCTTCACCGCCCCAGGGATAGTAACGTGAACTAATGCCTTCATGTTGGTAGTGTCGTGCTACAAACTCCCACTCCGTTTCTGTCGGCAGTCGATACGGGCCTTCTAGAGAGTCATCTGCGAAAGCATGCAGGTCATTCCAGTCATAGGCGGGAGGGACTCCTGCTTCCGTTGAGCCTTCAAGAAATGTGGTGAGCCAGTTGCAGAATGCAACTGCACCATGCCAAGAAACTGCCACGACAGGGTGATTCTCGTAACCGGACAAAACTTCGATTGAGTCAATACTGGCATTGTAAACAAGCTTGCTGAATGCGTGATTCATGTCGGTGACCTCTGCACCAGTACTTGATCCCACGCGGATTTGTGATGAGCCTGTCTGACGATAAAGACGATCGCCGGACCCGAGCCCCCAATTCAGAAACTCAGCGAACTTCTCATTCGTCACCTCATGTTTTGAAATGTCAAAGCCGTAGGTCAAGGTCATGGTCCGAGTCTCGCTCTCGCACCCCGGTACATCTCCCACAGCAAATGTTGCACCTTCAGGTTCGATGTAGACGTACTCGATGAGATCGGCCGAGACGGGGTGAGCAATCAGAATTGAGCCTGTGGCAATGAGACAGAACAGCTGCAAGTTTCTCATGGATTCTCCATCTGGAAAGCGGTTAACTGAGATTTAACAGAAGGATTTGACAGGATGCCGAATCATTCAATAGATTTTACCAATTGATATCGTGTTTTTGGCGAATAGAAAGTTGCTTCTCAATTTAATCCGCTAAATGGGTTGCTCAATTCATCAAGTATGCGACTACGCGGAGAGTGCTATTCAGAATTTTAAATTGAAATGCTTCGATCATCCACCCCGGCAAGCCGCTGAACCCGGACGAAAAGGGCCTGGACAAGCTCATCGAGCGGGCGAAAAAGTTCATGTGATGCAAGCCATCCCGGATCACGAAACGAGCCCCTGTTCGCCGCACGGCGAGCGGGGGTTTTCTCTGTCCACTCATTTTCCGGGCCCTTTCGCCCGCCCCGTTGTAGATTGCGTATTCCTTCGCGCACTGCTCCCTGTTTCTCTGGACAGGAGATTTCCATGAAGTTCCACATGCCCTTGAGCTTCGCGCTTTTCCTGCTGGCCCTGTTTTCCTGCGAGAAGCAGGAGGACGACGGCGTGCCGGCGGGCTACCTGCTTTCGATCACGGAGCCGAAGAACGAGGCGGTCCTTGCCGGCGCGGTCGAGGTGCGTCTTGCGCTGATCAGCGGTTTTTCGCCTTCTCTTGTGACCCTCTACCTGGACCAGCAGCCGATCGTGCTGCTGGATTCGGCTCCCTGGGTCTATTCCTGGAACACGATCGACTGGGTCGACGGCGAGCATCACCACCTGTGGGCCCATGCCGAGGACGGCCGGGGAACGGAAGGGGAAAGCCCCCGTGTGCTCGTCACCTTTGCCGAGGGGATTCCGGAGCTGCTGCTCTCGCCCCTGGGCATCGACCTGGGCGAGGAAGGGGATCACGGACACTTCCTGGTACGCAACTCGGGCGAGGGCCTGCTGGAATGGAGCGTCGGCCCGCTGGACCCGCGTATCACGGTCGATCCGGAAAGCGGCAGTGTCGAGGACCAGTCGCAACGGGTGGATGTATACTTCGACCGCGAAACCCTGGATTCCGGGCCCTACGAGTTCCTTATTCCGATCCAGTCCAATAGCGGCAACGGGTCCGTGTCCCTGAGTGCGGTGGAGCCGGCGCCCCTGCTGCTGGCGGAGCCGCTGGAGCTGGTCCTGGTCTACACCACACCTTCGGAGCTAAGGATCTACAACGAAGGCGGCGGATTCCTCGAGTGGAGCCTGGTGCCGGGCGAACCCTGGATCATGCTGGAGAGAACATCCGGGATCCTCCACAGTGGCTGGGAGGGGATCAGCGTGCAGCTGGACCTGGAGCAGGCGGTGCCCGGTGAAACCAGCGGCAGCATCCAGGTGCTGTCGAACGGCGGAAACGCAAGCGTGACGGTGCTCCTTCAAGACTAGTTCCGCTGAAGCGCGGGAATGCTCCCGGTGCATCTTCATCGTTGTTGAATGCTGTTTGGCAAACGGCGGGGGACTCCTACCTTGCCCGTTGCTTCGCACAGCACACTCCATCCATCCAAGAGGTTTCCATGAAGCTGCTTTCCGCGCTCCGTGCGCTGGGTCTGGCTCTGCTCCTGTTGTTCCTGTCGTCTGCCTGCGAGGAGGACGAGAAGGACACCGCCGGACCGTCGATCACCATTCTGGCCCCGAGCGCCTCGGCGTCCCTAAGCGGAATCGTGCTGATCCGCGCCGATATCAGCGACGACTCGGCCATTGAAATGGCGATGGTCTTCATCGACGACGCGCTGGTTGCCACCCTGTCCAGCCCGCCCTGGGAATACTCCTGGAACACGGCCGCCAGGGCCGACAACGGCCTGCACACGATTGTCGTGCGGGCGGAGGACGAACATGGAAACGTCGGCGAATCGGCGCCGGTTACGGTCCTGCTGGAAGTGCCCCAGCCGATCCTTTCGACCACTCCCTCATCGATGATCTTCGGCGAGACCCAGACATCGGCCACCCTGGAGATTCGCAACACGGGCGGCGAGACCCTTTCCTGGAGCCTCGCCAGCGCCCAGTCGTGGATCACCTTCAGCACCTCGTCGGGCAACACGACCACGGAGACCGACGCCGTCACCGTCTTCGTCAACCGCTCCGGCCGGGCGGCGGGCGAGCACATCGGCCAGGTGACGGTGAACTCCAACGGCGGCACGGCCCAGATTGCGGTCAGCATGGAAGTGGCGGGCCCCAGCCTGGTGCTCGACCCGGCAAGCCTCGACTTCGGCAGCGAGGAGCAGAACCGCAGCTTCACCGTCAGCAACGGCGGCGCGGGCAGCCTGAGCTACAACATTCTCGACAATGCCAGCTGGCTCAGCGTGTCGCCCGCCTCGGGCACCAGCAGCGGCGAGGCGGACGTGATCGCCGTGCAGGTCAACCGCCAGGGCCTGGCCCAGGGCGCCTACGACGCCGCCATTTCCGTGGTCAGCAACGCCGGTACGGAGACTCTTCCGGTCAGCATGAGCGTGCCGGGACCGACCCTGGGGCTGAGCACGGAAGAACTGTCCTTCAGCGAGTGGGACAACCAACTGAACTTCTGGATCGAGAACTACGGCGCCGGGGATCTGGACTGGAACGTGAGCAGCAACCAGGGCTGGCTCAGTGTCACTCCGGCGAGCGGCTCCGCCCAATTGCAGATGCCCGACCAGGTCCAGGTCTACGTGGACCGCGGCCAATTGTCACACGGCACGCACGAAGGAACGCTCTTCGTGTCCAGCAACGGGGGAAGCGCGCAGATCCAGGTCAGCGTGATCGTGCCCACGCTGACGATCACGATGGAGAACCAGCTTCTGCGTCCCGTGCTCTGGACCTTGAGCGGCGTGGACATGAACCAGATCCAGCCAGGCGAGACCTGGGTTCACGAAATGGCCCGCCCGGGAAGCGTCCAGGTCAGCTGGCAGCTGATCAGCTATACCACAGGGCAGGGGGATCCGATTGGTGATTCCATGGAAGGCTTCTTCTCCACGGTCAACAGCCCCGGCGAAGAGCTGAGCTACACCATCGATCACATCATCGGCAGCCAACTGTGGTACGTGCCGGTGATCGACAACAACACGAATGTCGGCCTGCTGATGGCCAGCAGCTACGGCCAGGGGGGCGAGAACCGTTGCAATTGCGTGGTGCCGGCCTTCCAGACCAATACGCCCATCGGCTACTACCGCCTGAACCAGGGAACAATCCTGGCGGCCTTCCGGGACGGCAGCAACTACAACGGCAACTACATCTACTGGCAGTATGGCACACATTTCACGGAGGAGCATCTCTGGGCCGGCAGCGGTCGTGTGACATTCATTGTCAACCAGGCTCCCAACCCGGGCGCGCGGCCGCGGCCAGGAGGCGTCGAGGCTGCCGATTCCCGCGACATGACCCGCGAAGAGTACATGCGGACGGAGTGCATGGACTAGGGCGGTTTGTCTCCCCGACAACAACGAGACTTGTAGACGGCCCGCGTTTCATCTGCAGCGCGGGCCGTTTCCTTGCTCGCAGAGGCCGGCCTTTCCGCTTTCGATTGCTCTTCGAAATCCGGATCTTGGCTCTGCCTGCAAACAAGGAGCCTGGCATGCCTCCGGGAATCGTCATCATTGCGGTCGTTGCCATTGTCGGTGGCCTGATCACCGACGTGATCAAGACCCACTACAAGGCCAAGGCCCAGCATTCCGCCGGCGCGGAGGAACTGAAGCGCCTGCGCGACGAACTGAAGCGCCTGGAAGGGCAGCTCAAGGACAGCGATCTGGGCCACCGGGTCGAATGCCTCGAAACCATTGTCAACGATACGGATTTCAAGATCAACCGCGTGCTGGAACGGCTTGAGCGGCCGGACCCCGGCAGGCCGGACCCCGGCAGGCCGGACCCCGGCAGGCCGGACCCCGGTAGGCCGAACTAGGTTCCGGCATGTGCGCGTAACCATCTCCTGAGCCGTCCGTCCGCCCGACGGACGCTCGTCGTCTGAGGGAGGATCGAATGCTCTACGAATCCATCGTGATCGCCCTGGAGGGATTGCCGGAAGAGGCGGCGCTGATCCACCATGCGGTGCGGCTCCAGGAAAGCCTGGGCAGCAGCCTGGGCCTGGTGCACGTCAATGATCCCAGCGCCGGCAAGGCCAGCATGATGATGGGCAGCCTGCCCCTGGTCCGCGAACAGGACCTGCGCGAAATGGTGCTCAGCGCCGGATACCCTGAACTGGCCGAGACCATCGAGGTGCAGATCCTGGAGGACGAAGCCTACGCCAGTTCCATCGCCGGAGCGACGGCGGATGCGGACCTGTTGATCCTGGGGCATCACCACAAGAGCCAGTTCATGGCCGCCCTGGTCGATTCCACGGATGAGCGCCTGGCCGACCTGGCCTCCTGCCCGATTCTGCTGCTTCCCCTGGAAGCCTGATTTCGTCGGAAGATCTCACAAGAGTCTCCGCGGGGAACTCCGCCCGGCGAGACGGGGTTTTGCAGCTCAAGACCTGGAGGACCCATGCAGCGAAACCTGATCCTGATCCTTGCAGCGGCGCTGGCCCTGCTCGCCGCCTGTGCCGGCAGCCGCAGCCCCGCCGAACACAACCGCGCCGCCGACAGCGCCTGGCAGCTCAGCGAAGAAGAGTGGCGCGTACGCCTGAGCGCCGAGGAATTCCGTGTATTGCGCGAGGAGGGCACCGAGCGCTCCTTCACCAGCCCGCTGAACGCCAACAAGCGCGAGGGCGTATACGCCTGCGCCGGCTGCGGCCAGGACCTGTTCAGCAGCGGGGACAAGTTCGATTCCGGCACCGGCTGGCCCAGCTTCATCCGTCCTGCCGCGGATGAGGCCGTTGCCGAACGGGTCGACCGGCGCTTCGGCATGAAGCGCACGGAAGTCCACTGCCGCCGCTGCGGCGGCCACCTGGGCCACGTCTTCGCCGACGGGCCGCCGCCCACGGGGCTGCGCTACTGCATCAATGGCGTGGCGCTTTCCTTCGAGGAAGAGGGGTCTCGCACGGAGATCACGGAGTAGACGGAGAACACGGAGAAGAGGAATGGCGAGTACCGGGGGCGCGAAGGGATGATCCTTCGCGCACCTTTTGCTCTCAATGCACTCTGCGCCTCTGCGTGAGGTCCTTCTCAGCCAGGGGAACCGGCGGGGAGGTTTTCGATGTGCTCGAGGATCGGCCGTCCTTCCCCGCGGCGCGAGAAGAGCTCCAGCGCCCGCAGCAGGGTGGCGCGTTGTGTGACACGATCCTCCGGCGGCCCCAGGGGCCAGCCGTGAGGCCAGGGAACGCAGAGCGCGCGCGGCGGACCCACCGCCCGTGCGACAAGCTCCAGGAACTGCAGGCAGACACTGGCGATTCCCTGGCGATCGAGTTCGGCGGCGAGCAGACCCACGGTCTGGTTGCAGGTCGGTCAGACGGGCACCAGCAGCGCCAGGTCGACATCCGCGCCGCGCAGCTCGGCGGCAAGCTCCGGCGCGCGGGAACGGACCAGGCGGCCGGGGCGTGTGATGCTCCCCATGAAGGAATAGACGGTCTCGTGGAGTGATCCAAGGAGCCCTTCTTCCTGCAGCTCCTTCAGCAGGGAGAGCGGCAGACCCAGTTCCGGGTCCCGGTCGAGGGCCTCGTGGTCGAAGGCCTCGCTGCGGTGTGTGTTGATCAGCGTGGAGGAGTCCAAGGACGAAGGCAGGCGGCGAAAGGAATCGTCCCCGCCGAGGCGCCACTTGCGGAACGGGGTCATGTCCGGCAGGACGAAACCGGCGCTGCTGATCAGCGCCAGGCGGGCTGCCGCCGGATCCGGCGCCTGGGCTACCTGGGCGAATTCGGCCTTGCGCCAGCTGTAGCCTTCGACCCATTTGCGAAGGGAAGGGTGCAACTCTTCCAGGCGTGCCATGAATTCATCCTTCTGTTGGCCAGCTGGAGCAAAGCTCGAGTGGGGGCCATTATATTGCAGCCGTCAATTCGGGAGCAGCATGACACGCAACACCAGCCAGCGAGAAGCCATCCAGCAGAGCCTCGAGACAGCCGTGCGTCCGCTTTCGCCGGAAGAGATCCTCGAGGCGGCGCGCGAACAGGTTCCGGGGCTGGGCATTGCCACGGTCTATCGTAACATTCGCCGCATGGTCGAGGAAGGGCAGTTGCACCCCGTGCAGCTTCCCGACGAACCGGCGCGCTACGAGCCGGCCGGGAAAGGGCATCACCACCATTTCCGCTGCCGGAAATGCGAGCGCGTTTTCGACGTGGAGGGGTGTCCCGGCTCCCTGAAGGAAATGCTGCCCGAGGGCTTCCAGCTGGAATCCCACGAGATCACGCTCTTCGGTCTCTGCAAGCACTGCCATCCCTGAGACCCGACCCAGGGCCAGCGTGCGCCTGGGCAAGGCGGTCCCCCTGGCACGACCACCCCACCCGACTCGATGAGAAGGCCGGCTGCGGCTTGGAGGCGAAACGAGAAAAGCCCCCTACGCCTGGTGCGAAGGGGGCCTATGATTGCTGTGTTCGGGCCGGAGGCCCTGCAAGGGACCTTACTTGGTCTCCTTGAAGAGCACGTGCTTGCGCAGGACCGGATCGTACTTGCGCAGCTCCATGCGGGCGGGATTGTTGCGCTTGTTCTTGGTCGTTGTATAGGTGTAGGGGCTCTCGGTGGAGCGCATCTTGATCATTTCGCGAGGTTGTGCCTTGGCCATCGTCCGCTTCTCCCAGGTCTTTGTTTACAAGCCGACAAGTGTACGATTCGGCGTCTTCTTTTGCAAAATCCTTTGACGGCTAGCCTTGCGCGGTTCTCTCTGCAGATGCAGAAATTGAAATGCAGATTGCTGTCTTGACAATATCAGTTTAAACAGATAATCTGATGTCCATGGAAACACTGGACAGCGCCTCTGCCTCCCTCTACAGGGATCTGAAACAATCGCGCCCCTTCCGCAGCCTGGAAGAGGCCCTGCTGCTGAGCCTGCTGATGTGCTCCCAGCGCATGAGCGAACAGCTGCATCGCATTCTGAAAACGGAAAACCTGAGCGATGTGCAGTACAACATCCTGCGCATTCTTCGCGGGGCGGGGGAGGAAGGGCGAAGCTGCGGCCAGATCAGCGAGCGCCTCGTGACGCGAGTGCCGGATGTGACGCGGCTGCTGGACCGGCTCGAGGCCCGCGAACTGGTGCGCCGCGAACGCAGCAGCAGCGACCGGCGGGTCGTGCTCAGCTACGCCACGCCCAGGGCATTGACCCTGCTGGAAAAGCTGGATCCCCTGGTCAGCAGCGGAATCCGCCGCAGCATGGAACATCTGGACGAAAAGCAGCGTCTGAATCTGCTTGCAAGCCTTGAAAGGCTCAGGGAAGGATTGAAGTAGAAGGATGAAGTATGAAGGTTGAAGGTTGAAGTTTTGGCTTCCCGTTGTGATACGGTGTGATGCACGCCGGGAATCTCACTTCAACCTTCAACCTTCGTACTTCAAACTTATCCTTGAAAGGGACACACGATGATTCGCACAAAGACCGTACTGATGGCCATGGTTGCCGGAGCGCTGTTGCATCCGCTGATGGCTGCCGACTCCTACGAGGTGGATGCTTCCCACACCGGGCTGGGCTTCACTATTGACCACCTGGGCTTCAGCAACTTCCAGGGCCGCTTCAACGAGATCAGCGGCAGCGGCACCTGGGACAACGATGATCCTTCGGCCAACAGCATCACGCTGAACATCAAGGCCTCCAGCGTGGATACGGCCAACGAGAAGCGCGACAAGCACCTGCGCTCGCCGGACTTCTTCGACAGCAACCAGTTCCCGATGATCACCTTCGAGAGCAGCTCCTTCAAGAGCCTGGGCGGCGCGGACTACGAGGTCACCGGCTCCCTGAGCATGCACGGTGTCACAAAGGAGATCACGATTCCGCTGACCAAGGTCGGCGAGGGCGACAATCCCTGGGGTCAGCATGTGATCGGTTTCGACACCCGCTTCAGCATCAACCGCATGGATTACGGCATCAACTACATGCCCGACGGCCTGGGCAAGGAAGTCAAGCTCCACCTCTCGCTCGAAGCGGTGCGTCAGTAATGCTTGGCTATCTTCTGTTCGGCGCCGCGCTGCCCCTGGCGACAGGGGCGGCGACGGCCCGTTCCGGGACTGGACACAATCCCTGGCGGCTTCTGCTGGCCGGCCTGGTCCTGGCCATCGGCCTGGGGGTGCTTGCCGGCGGCTTTCATCCTTTTCCTGCGGATGTAAAGCAGTTCCTGCCGCACCTGGCCTTGCTGGGAGCTCTGCTGGCCCTTTTGCCGCGAGCCGGGACGCTTGCGGCCGGCCTGGCGGCCGCGGCTTTTGTTCCGCTCTTTTCGCGCCCCTTCTGGCAGTACAATTGGGAAGGCGCCTGGCGCTTCCTGGCGCCCCTGCTGCTGATGGCGGCCCTGCTGCTCTTTGCCTGGCTGCTGCAGCGCCTGCCGAAGAAAACCACTGGCCGCCTGCTGCCCGAGGCCCTGGCCCTGCTGCTTCCCGTGCTGCTCTCCATTCCGGCCATCGTGGCGGCGGGTTCGCTGCGCATGGGGCAGTTCAACGGTGCCCTCGCGGCCCTGCTGGGCGGCAGCCTGCTGCTGGCTTTTCTACGCAAGCAGGAACTCAACCTGGCCGATTGGCACTTCCTGATGGCCCTGCTGTATCTGCCGCTCCTGCTGCTGGCCTGGCTGTATGTGCCCCTGCCCGGATGGGCGGCCCTGGCCTTCGCCTGCGCCCCCCTGGCGCCGTTGGCGGCACCCTGGCCCCGCCTGGCGCTGGCGACCCTGATCAGCCTGGCCGGCCTGCTGCCGGTTCTGTATGTCGAACTCTTCAGCGGCCCTTCATTGCCCTACTGATTCGCTCCGCTTCCGGAGCATTCCGTATAGGACACAAAGGGCTGTGATCCTGCCCACAAGTCCCGGATTTTCCGGGACTTTTTTGCTTTTTCCGCGAATAATCCCCTGCAGAATCATCCCCTGCCTGCCGACAAGAGATACAGCATCCCGATCGCCTGCTTCGCTCATGGCGCCGGGATCGATCGCGGCCCGCGATCACCCTGCCCGCGAGCAGGGGCCCAGCTCGTGAAGAAGGCCGGCACCGCGAACCGGCCCAATCGTGGAGGGGACCATGTTCCACCATACGCTACGCACCCGGGCGGCGGGTTTCGGCCTGCTGCTTCTCCTGCCGGCGTTGAGCCTTGCCGCCTCAGGCGACAAGAGTTCCGCCTTTCTGCAGGATCTTCAGCACCTGGAGTCCATGGACCAGGTGCAACGCCTCAAGGAGGCCGGCCTGCCGGTCCCCGGACATCTGCTGCGGGCGGTCCTGCCCAAAGCGGCTCCGCGGGACGGCGCGCTGCGTCAGGGGGGGGAGGACTTCGCCGGCGCGACCGTCATCGACGCCCTGCCCTACAGCGATTCGGGCACGACGGCGGGCTATGCCGACGACTATGCGCCGGGCTGCGGTTTCGGCAGCGCGCCGGATGTGGTCTACAGCTATACTCCTGCCGAGGACATCACCATCGACGCCGATCTCTGCGGCAGCGCCTACGATACGATCCTCAGCGTCTTCGAAGGAGACGAGAACACGAATCTCGCCTGCAACGACGACTACTGCGACGCAGCCAGCGGCCTGGAGTTCCTCGAGCTGCAGGGCGGAGTCACCTACTACATCCTGGTGGACGGCTACTTCGGCAACTCGGGAGAGTATACGCTGAACGTGGAGGAGAACACGCAGCTTTCTCCCTGCGAGGTTTTCGAGGCAAATGTCACACAGATCCCCACGCTGCCCTTCAGCTGGAGCGATTCGCTGGATGCCGAAGCCGACGTCTGGGGCTCTACGGGAGTGGAGCGGGGCTTCGAGCTGGTCCTGGACGAGGTGACCGCCCTGCGATTCCTGACCTGCCAGGAAGGCAACGAGGCCGACTCGCGTGTATACATCCTTGACGGCAGCCCCTGCGAGGGCGGCACGATGCAGCTCCAGAGCAATACGGGCGACGTCGACTGCGCCTACGGCGTGTCCGTCGATTTCACCGCCGTGCTCGGCCCCGGCACCTGGATGATCCTGGCCGGCGGCGATTTCGAGGACGACCTGGGCACCCTGAACCTGAGCATCGAGGTCGACGAGGACTGGGTCAATCCCTGCGACAGCGCCCAGCCCCTGGCCTGCGGCAGCAATCTGGTCGTAGACAACACGGGCGCGGAGGACTTCTACGACGGCAGCGCCGGCGACCTGCTCTATTCCTTCGAGCTGGAAGAGTTCCAGCTGGTCGAGATCAGCACCTGCAACGAGACCAGCGCCATCGACACCAGGCTCTTTCTCTTCGATACCTGCCCCTACGACAGCGGTGTGGACTATCTCGAGATGAATGACGACACGGACTGCGAGAACACCCTGCTGAGCCGCATCGAGGCGGGTCTGGAGCCGGGCATGTATTACGTCATCGCCACGGGCTTCGGCGACGACGAGGGAACGATGGGCCTTGATTTCAGCTGCACGCCGAACAGCTGTCCCGAGCTGGTCGAGCCCTTCGTGCTGCAGATGATCACCCCGGAAACGGAGAGCGTCTTCAGCCTGGGGGGCGAAGAGATCGCCAGTCATTTCGCGGACGCGGACGAGGATCCGCTGACGGCGGAAGACGTGGAGCTGACGATCC
>JAUIFJ010000021.1 GCA_030429345.1 bacterium
GTCCTTGGCACCGTCCTTGGCACCGTCCTTGGCACCGTCCTTGGCACCGTCCCTGGCACCGTCCCTGGCACCGTCCCTGGCACCGTCCCTGGCACCGTCCTTGGCACCGTCCTTGGCACCGTCCTTGGCACTGTCCCTGGCACCGTCCCTGGCACCGTCCTTGGCACTGTCCTTGGCACCGTCCCTGGCACCGTCCCTGGCACCGTCCCTGGCACCGTCCCTGGCACCGTCCTTGGCACTGTCCCTGGCACCGTTCCTGACACTGTCCCTGGCACCGTTCCGAGAGCGGAAACGAAAACAGGCCCTCTGCCGGCGAAGGGCAGAGGGCCTGTGTCGATTCCTGCTGGCTCTCAGATCACTTCAGCAGCAGCATCTTCCGGCTTTCGCGAAAGCCCTCGCTGCTCAGGGTATACACGTAGACTCCGCTGGCCAGGCCGCTGGCGTCGAAGACCAGCTCGTGGCTGCCGCGCTGCAGCAGGCCGTCGACCAGGGTCGCCACCTGGCGGCCGTCCATGGCGTATACGCCCAGGGTCGCGGGCGCCGTGCGCGCCATCTCGAAGGACAGGGTCGTGGTCGGATTGAAGGGATTGGGATGATTGGCCCGCAGCTCGAAAGCGCCCGGCAGGTCTTCGCTGTCCGAGGTCATTCCGGGCTCGATCTCGATGGTGGCGCTGAAGAGGCTGCCGCCAGGACCGCCGTAGTCGGACCCGAGAATGTACAGCCAGTTGATGCCGTTGTGCAGCATGCCCGTGATATCCGCGCTCAGGCTGTACTGCGCGCCGAAGCTGCCTCCCGTAGTGCCCGGCACCTGCATGCCGTTGACGTGCACGCCCTGGTTGGGACCGCCGCCAAGGAAATTGTCAATGGCGTAATACAAGGTCAGCGTGGCGTCTCCGGGAACCGGGGTCGTCACCTCGAAGGGCATGGCGAAAAGCGCTGTTCCACCTTCGCCCGCTCCCCCGAAACCCGTCGAAATCCAGCGCGCGGCGGGATCCGATGGCAGGGAGCCGATCCAGGCGCCATGATTGTTGATGATCGGGGCATGCGCGCCCTCGCGGGCAGCCTGGTAGTCGGCGGCCGTAAAAGCCGCGCCAAAGTGGGTATTGGCCGGTCCCACCAGCATGGTGATGTAACTGTCCGTGGAACCGATGCTGCCGTTGCCGCTGCGCAACTGGATGGTCTCCGTGGCCTGCGCAGCGAGGCTGCCGAAAGCCAGGGCCAGGCAGATGGAGAGTGGTCGTTTGAGCATGGTTTCCCCCTTGCTGTATGCTCGTACAATAGGAATTGCTGCATGAAGGCAGATTTTGCTTCGGTCGGGAAGATCCCGTAGTCAGCCATGAATGGCAAGAAAAAACAGCTTGCCTGAATTTCTCCCAAAGAGAAAGCCCCCCGCCGGATCGGCAGGGGGCCTGGTGTGTTCCATTGCGGCCTTGAGACTAGTCCGCGCGCTTCCCTTCGCCGGCTTCGGCCGGGGCCTTCTCTTCCACGTCGCTGCCTTCCGGCAGTTCGGGCAGGGCCGTTTGCGGCTTCTCGATGCGGAAGTCCAGTTCCTGGTCCTTGATGTCGACGAAGACCTGGCAGCCGGCGAAGAGTTCGCCCTGCAGGATGCGTTCGGCAATCGGGTCCTCGATCATCCGCTCCAGGGTACGCCGCAGGGGCCGCACGCCGGTCGCCGGATCATAGCCCTTGGCGATCAGTTCGCTGCGTACGCCTTCGGTGATCTGCACCTCGATCTGGCGCTCGGCCAGGCGGGCAAAGGTCTCGGCGGCGATCAGCTGGACAATGTGATCCAGGTCTTCCCCGCCCAGCATGTTGAAGACGATCACGTCGTCCAGGCGGTTGACGAACTCGGGACGGAAGTGCTTCTTCACGTTGCGCATGATCTCGGTCTGCATGCTGGCGTAGCTCGGCATGTCCTTGCCGCGGCTGCCGAACCCGATCACGCTGTCCTTGACCAGCTCGCGTGTGCCCAGGTTGCTGGTCATGATGATGATCGTGTTGCGGAAGTTGATCTTGCGCCCGCTGGAATCGGTCAGCTGGCCCTCGTCGAAGACCTGCAGCAGCAGATTGAAGACTTCCGGGTGCGCCTTTTCGACCTCGTCGAGCAGGATGATGGCGTAGGGCTTGCGGCGCACCTTCTCGGTCAGCTGCCCGCCCTCCTCGAAACCGACATAGCCCGGAGGCGCGCCGATCAGGCGGCTGACGGCGAACTTCTCCATGTATTCGCTCATGTCGACGCGGATCAACGCGTCGGCGTCGCTGAAGAGGTGCGCGGCCATCACCTTGGCCAGCTCGGTCTTGCCCACGCCCGTCGGGCCCAGGAAGAGGTAGCTGCCAATGGGACGGTCCGGGCTCTTGAAGCCGGCGCGGCTGCGGCGGATGCTGCGGCAAAGAGTCTCGATGGCCTCGTCCTGTCCAACGATGCGCTCCTTGAGGATCTCCTGCATCTTCAGCAGGCGCTCGCTCTCGTCCAGGGTCACCTTCTGCACGGGAATGCCCGTCATCTGGCTGACGACTTCGGCAATGTGTTCGGCGTTGACCTCGACGCTGTTCTCGTCGCTGTCCCGTTCCCACTTCTCGCGCTCGAGGGCCAGCTCGCTTTCCAGCTTGAGCTTCTGGTCGCGGTATTCGGCGGCCTGCTCGTAGTTCTGCTGCTCGACCATCGCCTCCTTGGAGTTCTTCAGCTCCTCGATGCGTGATTCAAGCTCGACGATGGCATCGGGCACGATGATCGTCGACAGATGGATACGGCTGCCGGTCTCGTCGATCACGTCGATGGCCTTGTCCGGCAGCTGGCGGTCGGTGATGTAGCGATCGGAAAGCAGCACGGCCTGGCGGATCGCCTCCGCCGTGTAGCGAATGCCGTGATGCTCCTCGTACTTGGGCTTGAGGCCATCCAGGATCTGGATCGTCTCGTCGACGCTGGGAGCATCGACGGTGATCTTCTGGAAGCGGCGTTCCAGGGCGCCGTCCTTCTCGATGTACTGGCGGTATTCGTCCAGGGTCGTCGCGCCGATGCACTGCAGCTCGCCGCGCGCCAGGGCAGGCTTGAACATGTTGCTGGCGTCGAGGCTGCCGCTGGCGCTGCCCGCGCCGACAATGGTGTGCAGCTCGTCAAGGAAGAGAATGATGTTGGTGTGCTTCTCCAGCTCGCTCATCACGCTCTTGATGCGCTCCTCGAACTGGCCGCGGTACTTGGTGCCGGCGACAATGGCGCCCAGGTCGAGGGCGATCACGCGCTTGTCGTGCAGCACGCGGCTGACCTTGTGCTCGACAATGCGCAGGGCCAGGCCCTCGGCGATTGCGGTCTTGCCCACGCCGGGTTCGCCGATCAGCACCGGATTGTTCTTCTTGCGGCGGCTCAGCACCTGGGCCACTCGTTCGATTTCCTCGTCGCGGCCGATGATCGGGTCCAGCCGCCCTTCGCGGGCCATCTGGGTCAGGTCGCGCCCGAAATGGTCGAGAGCCGGCGTCGCAGACTTGCCCTGGCCGCCGGGCTTGCCCTGGCCCTTTCCCGGCGTGGCGGCTTCTCCGCCTTCGGAAAGCATGGACTCGAGCTGCTCGCGCACCGCCTCATAGCTCAGGTTGAACTGGCTGAGTACCTGGCGGGCAATGCCGTCGTCCTCCTTGATGATCGCCAACAGCAGGTGCTCGGTGCCGATCTGCTCGGCGTTATAGTTGCGGCCTTCCATATAGGTGACCTTGAGCACGCGTTCCGCCTTCTTGGTGAAGGGGATGTTGCCGATCTTCATCACGGCGTCGCTGGATTCGACGATCTCCTCGATCATCTCGCGAACGGCGTCCAGTTCCACATCCAGGGACTGGATGATCTTGCAGGCTTGCCCTTCGCCCAGCTTGACGATTCCCAGGAGCAGGTGCTCCGTGCCGATGAAGTCGTGCCCCAGGCGGAGCGCTTCCTCGCGGGAAAACTGGATCACTTTCTGGACGCGGGCGGAAAACTTGCTGTGCATCGTTCCTCACGTTGCTTGCGCCGGCGGGGTCCGGCAGGCTGGTTGTGGCGATTTCCCCGCGCCAGGCGCGGCGGAATGCCCTTGCCACGAGACAGGGGCAGGCTCCATCCATTCCCTGGCCGGCTGACAGTGCCGTGATACGAACTAGTCGGATCGGGTCCGATTTGTTCCTGCATGGCAGGCGGGCGCGCGCAAAGGAGGAATCCTTCGAGCGCCCTTTCGCAATGTAGTATCGGCCTCTACCAGACCAAACCTAAGAAGGAGTGTCCCTTGTTTCCGTGTCGGGGAGCACCTTGGCGGCTCTGCCTGGGTGTGGCTGTTTCAGTCTGCGACGTGGAAAAGGATCCCGCGGTCAAGCTGAGGGATGACCCTGCGGCTACCCTGGCACGCAGGCCGCCGAGCCCAGCACTTCGCGCAGGCGATCGGCGCGCAGGCGGGCCTGGCGGCGGCTTTCCTGGAACTCCTCCGTCGACCAGCCCAAATGCCCCGGCGCCAGGTCGACCAGCAGGGGACTGACCGGTCCCGGCAGGGGCAGGCCCAGCTGCCGCCCCAGGCGCAGCATGCTCAGGTGCTCGACCAGCTCCGCGTAGCCCATCAGGCGACTGCCCGAGCAAAGGGCCCAGGCCCGGTGGATGCGATCCTGCAGATCCAGCTGGCGGTGATCCTGCAGCTCCCGCCGGGCTTCCTTTTCCGCCTCCTCCAGTTCAGAAATGATCTGCGCCGCCTGGGCCAGGGTCTCCCCGGCGCTGCCGCGCAGGCCGTCCAGGTTCTCCAGCAGCACAAAATCGCCCAGGCCTTCCTGCCAGGTGCGATAGCAGAATCCGCGCACGAAGAGCGGATCCAGCTGCGCCTCCAGTCCTCCCCACCAGGCCAGCCCTGGCAGATGCAGCACCATGCCCAGGCGCAGGCCGTTGCCGCAGAGAAAGGGTGAACTGGTTACCAGCCCTCCCGTCGGATCCAGGGCCAGCCCCGGATTCCGCTGCAGCTTCTCCTGTCCTGCATGAAAATCGGCCAGCGCCACCTCCAGGTCTCCCAGTCCGCCCAGGGCATGGAAGCGCAGGTGGTCTTCAGCGCCGATCAGCAGGCCGCGGCTTTCGTCCTCGGCCAGCAGAAGCTGGGCATCGCCATTGCCCTGGCTCTCGGGTTCGACCAGCCAGCGCTCGGCGAGCCACTCGATGGTTTCCGGGCGATTGTCGTCCAGGCTTGCCTGCAGCGGAAAATCCGACAACAGATCCGCCCGGCTTCTCATGTAGTCCAGCAGGGCCTTGCGCTCGGCCCTTCCCAGGCGGGAAGGAAAGGGCAGGCCGTTGACGTTCATCTGCAGGCGCAGGCTGGCCAGGCAGAGAATGCCTTCATCCCGCGGGGTCCACGAGGGGCGGCGCGAGAGGAGGGTCGGAAGCAGTTCAGTGGGGGTCATGGTCTATCTCGTCGCGTAGGCGCGCCGCCAGTTCGTAGTCCTCGATCAGCAGCGCAAGGTTCAATTCCACTTCACGGCTCTCGCGGCTTTTGGGCAGCGTAGCAAGGCCGGGTTGTTGCAGGTTCTCGAGCAGGGGCTTGAGCAGGGGGGCGAAGGTCGTGCGGCAGTCGGGACAGCCATAGCGCACCTGGCGGCTGAACTCGCGCCAGCCCAGGTAACAGGTGGGACAGCGCGTTTCCTCCGCCGCTTCGACGATCAGGCTCCACCCTTTCAAGTGGTGCAGCCCGGCCGCCGCCAGGCAGTCCATGCATAGAAGAATGTTGTGCGGACTGCGTCCCTTCTGGACAACAGCCTCTTTGTCATTGCAACACTGGCAAATCATCGGACACCTCCACAGTGTCACGCGCCGAATCCTTCGACGCGCAGCGTAGCCGTTGATCAGCCCCTGGTCAACCGAGTGGAATCACCCGGTCGGCCACTCCCGTCACGCGCGGATCGTGTGTCACGATCAGCACGCTGCCGCCGCTCTCACGGACGACGGCTGTCAGGGAGTCCAGCACCTGTTCCGCGTTCTGCAGATCCAGGTTGCCGGTCGGTTCATCGGCGAACACCATGGAAGGTCGATTGATCAGCGCGCGGGCCAGCGCAACACGCTGGCACTCGCCGCCGGAAAGCTCGGTGGGTCGGTGGTCGTGGCGGCCGGACAGCCCGAAGCGGTCCAGCAGCTCGCGGGCCCGTTCCTCGGATTCCGTGCGCCCCTGCCCCGCGATGCGCGAGGCCAGCAGCACGTTCTCCAGCGCTCCGAATCCGGGCAGCAGGTGATGCGCCTGGAAGACGAAGCCGAAACTCCGGCTGCGAATGCGCGCCCTGCGCGCCTGGGCCACCGAATAGAGGTCCTCGTCCTGCAGCAGCACGCGGCCCTCGCTGGGGGCCTGCAGCCCGCCCAGGATATGCAGCAGGGTCGACTTGCCGGCTCCGCTGCGTCCCGTGATCGCCACCACTTCGCCCGGTGATACACACACATCCAGGTCCTGCAGCACGCGCAGCTCGCCGCCGGTCGGCAGCTTGAAGGCCATGCCCAGGCCTTCTCCCCGAAGGATTCCCTCACTCGCCATGGCGGATCGCCTCCACGGGGTGCAGGGCCGCCGCGCGGACGGCGGGGTACAGAGCCGCGGCCAGGCTCAAGAGCAGGGCGCTGGCAACGACCAGTCCCAGGTCCAGCGGGCGGAACTCGACGGGCAGGGCGCTGATGAAGTAGACGTCCGGGGGCAGGGCCAGCAGGCGGAAGCGCAGCTGGAGCCAGCAGAGCAGCAGGCCGATGCTGCTGCCGATCACGGTGCCTCCTCCGCCGAGCAGGATGCCCTGCCAGAGGAAGATGCGCCGGATCGAGGCCCGCTCGGCTCCCATGGCCAGCAGGATGCCGATCTCGCGGCGCCGCTCCATGGCCATCATCGTCAGGGTGGCGATGATGTTGAAAGCGGCCACCAGCACGATCAACAGCAGCATGAGGAACATCATCCACTTCTCCAGCTTCATCATGCTGAAGAGGTTCTTGTGCATCTCGAACCAGGTCCAGGCGCCCAGAGGATAGTCGAGCTTCTCCTCGATCCTCTGCTTGACGCGCTCGGCGTGATCCAGGTTCGCCACGCGGCACTCGATGCCGCTCACCTTTTCCCCCATGCGGAACAGGCTCTGGGCCTCCTCCAGCGGGATCATGGCAATGGCGTCGTCGAACTCGTAGATGCCCAGCTCGAAGAGCGCCGCCACCTGGAAACGTCTCACGACCGGCTGGCTGAAAGCGCTTGTGATACCGGAAGGGGAGATCATCAGCAGGGTGTCTCCGGGCAGGGCGCCCAGGCTCGAGGCCAGGTAGCGGCCGAGGATCGCCGGGGGCAGCTGCCCCTCGCGGCCTTGCAGGTCCGCTTCGCCGGCGAGCACATGCTGCTTCAGGTCCATCACTCCGGCCACGCCCTCCGGCGGCAGCCCGCGCACGACCACGCCTTCCGTGACACCTTTGCGGCTCAGCATGCCCTTCTCGATGATGTAGGGGCTGGCCGCCGTGACACCTTCCACCGCGCGGATGCTGTCCAGCACGGCCCGGTAGTCCTGGATGCCCTGGTCATGGAAGGCGCGCACGCGGATATGCGCGTCCAGTCCGATGATGCGGTCACGGACCTCGGTCTCGAAACCGGACATCACGCTGATCACGATAATCAGCGCCGCGGTGCCGATGGTGATGCCCACCACGGAGAACCAGGTGATCACCGAAATGAAGCCCAGGCTGTGGCGGGAGCGCAGGTTGCGCAGCGCGACGAAGAGTTCCCAGCTCATGAGGGGATCAGGCCCCGTCCTCCTTCTTGGCCGCGTCCTTGTCCTTTTTCCGGGAGCCGTCCACGGGCCGCATGGTCGGGAAGAAGATCACGTCGCGAATGCTCTCCGCGCCGGTGATCAGCATGGTCAGGCGGTCGATGCCCAGGCCCAGTCCGGCGGTCGGCGGCATGCCGACCTCCAGGGCCTTGACGAAGTCCTCGTCGAAGGGCTGGGCCTCCTCGTCGCCGCGCTGGATCGCCTCGTCCTGGTCCATGAAGCGCTGCTTCTGGTCGAAGGGGTCGGACAATTCGCTGAAGGCGTTGCAGATCTCCTTGCCGCCCACCACCGCCTCGAAGCGCTCCACCAGCCGTGGATCACGTCGGTGCCGCTTGGCCAGGGGACTCATCTCGACGGGGTGATCCATCACGAAGGTCGGTTGCACCAGGTCGGGCTCGACGGTCTCTCCGAAGATGCCGTCCAGCAGGGTGGCATCGCTCATCGAGGCCTCGACCTCGACCCCGTGCTTCTTCGCGCAGGCCTCGAGGGTCGCGCGATCGGCGCCGAGCAGGTCCTCCCCGGTGGCTTCCCGGATCAGGTCCATCATCGGGGCGCGCCGCCAGGGGCGCTTCAGGTCGATCTCGTGTCCGTTCCAGCACACCTTCGTGTGGCCGTTGATTTCCTGCGCGATGCCGCTCACCAGCTCCTCGGTCAGGTCCATCATGTACTGGTAGTCCTTGAAGGCGGCGTAGAGCTCGACCTGGGTGAATTCGGGATTGTGCGTCCGGTCGATGCCTTCGTTGCGGAAATCCCGCGAGAACTCGAAGACGCGGTCGAAACCGCCGACAATGAGACGCTTCAGGTAGAGCTCGTTGGCGATGCGCAGGTAGAGCCGCATGTCCAGGGTGTTGTGATGCGTCACAAAGGGCCGCGCCGCGGCTCCGCCGTATACGGGCTGCAGGACGGGCGTTTCCACCTCCAGGTAGTCCCGCTCTTCCAGGTAGCGCCGAATGGCGTTGACGATGCGCGTCCTCTTGACGAAGACCTCCCGGACTTCCGGGTTGACGATCAGGTCGAGGTAGCGCTGGCGATAGCGCTGGTCCTTGTCGCTGAACTCGTCGAAGACCTGCCCGTCCTTCTCCTTGAGCGAGGGCAAGGGGTATACATTCTTGGCGAGCAGAACGGCTTCTTCCACGGAAAGGGTCGCCTCACCGGTCTTGGTGCGGAAGGCCTTCCCGCTCACTCCCACGATGTCGCCGATGTCAAAGAGCTTGATTACGTCAAAGCTATCGGCACCCACCTTCTCGCTCTGGAAGAAAAGCTGGAGCTTTCCCGAGAAATCCTGCAGCTGGGCAAAACTTACCTTGCCCATGCGGCGCACGGCGGTCAGCCGGCCGGCGATGCGCAGGCTCTCTTTGGAAGTTTCGAAGTCCTCGAAGGCATCGGCCACCTGGCCGACCGTGTGGCTGCGCTCGTAGCTCCAGGGCCAGGGCTCGACGCCCATCGCGCGCAGCTTGTCCACCTTCTCGTGGCGTTGTCGAATGACAGGGGGCAGCTTCCGGCCCCGGTTCGGCTTCATGTGTCCCTCCCGGGCATCAGGCGATATTGTGATCCGGATCCAGCAGGAAGGCCCTGACGAAGGGCAGCAGGTTGCCGCCCAGCACGCCGGTGGTGTCGCTGGTCTGCTCGCTGGTCCGGTGATCCTTGACCATATTGTAGGGGTGGAGCACATAGCTGCGGATCTGGCTGCCGAAGGCGTTGTCCATCTTCTTGCCTTCCAGCTCGGCCAGCCGCTGGCGCTCCTCCTCCCGCTTCTGGGCATAGAGCCGCGAGGCCAGCATCTTCATCGCCGCCTGGCGATTGCGGATCTGGCTGCGCTCGTTCTGGCACTGTACGACAATCCCCGTGGGCATGTGCGTGATACGGATCGCCGAGTCGGTCTTGTTGACGTGCTGGCCGCCGGCGCCGGAGGCGCGGTAGGTGTCGACGCGCAGGTCCTTCTCGTCGATCACGATCTCGGCGTCGTCCTCGATTTCCGGATAGAGGAAGACGGAGGCGAAACTGGTGTGGCGGCGCCCCTGGCTGTCGAAGGGGCTGATGCGCACCAGGCGGTGCACGCCGATCTCCGAGCGCAGAGTGCCGTATACATTGGTGCCGGAGATGCCCAGGGAAGCCAGCTTGATGCCGCTGATCTCGCCGGGCTGCTCGTCGAGGGTCTCGACCTTGAAGCCCTGCTGCTGGCAGAAGGCGCGGTACATGCGCAACAGCATGCCGGCCCAGTCCTCGGATTCCGTGCCGCCGGCCCCGGGGTTGACCGTCAGAATGGCGTGGCGCGCGTCGTCGGCGCCGCAGAGCATGGTTTCCATCTCGACCGTGTCGATCACATCGCGAATGCGCTCGGCCAGTTCGACCAGTTCGTCCAGCTCGCCTTCTTCGCCCATCTCGACGAACTCGGCGAGGGTCTCGTTGTCGGCCAGCACCGTGTCCATGCCTTCGATGCTCTGCTTGAGGGCGCTGGACTGCTTGAGCACTTCGCGAGCGGTTTCCGGCTGGTCCCAGAAATCCGGTTCCAGGCTCTGCTCTTCCAGTTCTTTCAACCTGCTGCGCTTGCTGTCCAGGTCAAAGACTCCTCCGGAGATGGACCAGGCGGCGGGCGTTCTCTTCCTGCAGGCGTCGGATTTCACTGAGGGTCATCATGGCGGTTTCCAGGATTAAAGGCGGACGGCGAATCAGGCGGGAGGGCGCGGGTCAGCCCTGGTAGAAGACCTGGATCCGCATGCCGGGAAAGTAGTGTTTCAGGATCTCGGGACAGTGCTTGCCACGCAGGGCCATGCCGGCCGCGCCGAGCTGGCAAAGGCCCACTCCGTGCCCGCGTCCGGCGCCGATGAATCGGAAGGCGTGGGGGACGCCGCGGTCGCCGGCGATTTTCTCAATGAGAAAGGCGCTCGAGAACAAGGCCGTCGGCGAGAGTGCCTCGCGAATCTTCAGTTCCTTCTGCAGGCGCAGGTTGCGGCGGCTGCCGATCAGCTCGATCTCCATCAACCGGCCGCTACGGCCGCGCTGCAAGGGCACGATCTCGTAGAGCGTGCCCACGTCGACACCGGTCTTGCGGTGGATGATCTCTTCCAGTTCCTGCCGGCTGAGCTCCTCCTGCCAGCGGTAGTAGCGGCGGGCGCGGTCGTCCAGGCCCCGAATGCCGGACAGCTGCAGGTTGCAATAGGTCTTCAGGGGCTTGCGGATCCACTGCTCGAACTCGGCCGGATTGCTGAGGTCGGGCTGGTGCCGGCGCTGCGAGCTTTCGGACATGTCCAGCTGGCCGCTCAGCATTTCCTCCGGCGGCGTGTTCCAGACATTCTCCTTGCTTTCGCCATAGCCGCCGCAACAGGCGGTCGTCACACCATCGACGACCCGGTCCTTCCAGACCATGACCTGTCCGGCCGTTTCTTCGACAGCGCGGTCGCTGTGCTCGCTGGGATCCGTGCGGCCGCTGTACTGCTGGCAGTGGCCGAAGGCGCAGAAGTCGAAGGGATCATAGGCGTGCTTCAGGCCCAGCATGCAGAGCACATTGCTCCGCGCCGCGATGGCCTGGGCCTTTTGGCACTCGAGCGGAAAGTCCCTGTCGAGCTCGGCGGGAAGAACGCCCTTGAGATAGGTGTCCAGGTGGACTTCGTTGACCACGCAGAGCATGCCGCCGTTGTCGACGCGGAACTCCAGCACTCCGTTGAAGCTGCGGTCGCGGAGGAATTCGTCCAGGTCCCCCTTGACTGTCGGCAGGCTGAAAAGGGTGACCAGTCCCGCATCCTCGTGTGGCACCAGGCGCAGGCCGTCGGGCAGTTCGCGATGCTCCTTCAGATCCGCGTCCATGTACTCGACGCGGCCCTTCGGGTCCTCGACGCGTTCGCGCACCAGGCGCGGACGATAGTCGTTGTTGAGCAGCTCCTGCACACGACGGGCCTCGGCGGGATCCCCGTAGCGCCCGACCAGGACGCGGTAGCGGCTCGATCCCTGGTGCAGGGTTTCGTCGACCTGCAGGTGGACGCCGTCGTGACGGATCCAGCAGGGCCAGCCCTGAGCCTGCAAGGTACGGGCCAGGGCCAGGGCATCTTCGCGGCTGTGGAAGGAATCGACGAGCACGCTGCTGCTGAACAGCGCTTCCGAACCCTCCAGCACGCGGGCGCGCCAGCGCAGGTCGGAGCCCTTGCTGTCATGGAGCACCTCGCCCTTGAGGGTCTCCAGACGGAAGCCGCCTTCGACGCGGAAGTCGATCTTTTCCAGGCCCATGGCCAGTCCTACGCGCAAGAGTGGCCTGCGCGGAAGCTGGAGGACGCCCTGCGGGTCCTCGACGACCTGAATATCCGTGCTGGGGGGAGTGCTCACTGCGTTGTCGGCTTCCGGTTCCACATCCTTGCTGCCTGTCGCCCATGGACCGCCTGGCGGAACCTTATGAAGGGCTCCCTAAACTATTGTTCCCTGCTTGATAGAGCAAGATGGGCCCCTTTCCGGCCTCCACCTTTCAGGAAGGAATTTCCAGCCTCCGGGAGAAATTTTCCCCACTCCGACTGGCCAGGGGAGGAACGACGCAAGTTGCAGACTTCGGAATCGCGGAAGATCATCGCGTGCCTGCTTTGGCGGCAGCTTCCGGGCCGCGGAACGATCTTCTGGTTCGTTTTGGCATGCACATTGCCCTATACCTCTACGCGAGGCACTTCACGGTGTTGTGGACCATCCTCCTGGACCCCATGACCCAAGAAGCTGCAGGCGCTTCTTCGACGGAAGAAGCGCCTTTCTCTTTTTCAATCGATGTGGATCACGATTTAAAGTGTCCGCCGCATTCTGCGGCGGCTCTATGCAGCGACCCCTTCGGGGTCGGTGCACCGACCGCGTAGCGGTCGCTGCGTATGGAATTGACACGTCCCAATCGCGTCATCCGTCTTTTCCGCTCTTTTAGTTGTCCGCCGCATTCTGCGGCGGCTCCATGCAGCGACCCCTTCGGGGTCGGTGCACCGACCGCGTAGCGGTCGCTGCGTAAGGCCGTCGCAGAATGCGGCGGATGATTAGAACGAATTCATAGCTTGGCATGAATCAATCCAAGCCAAGGAAAGCGCCCCATGTGGATCCAGACCAGCCCGACCCATGTCTTCAGTTGTGATGCATCGCGCATCGAGTCGATCAGCGTGCGGCCGATCATGCATTCGGAGAACTTCGGGCTCTTCTTCAAGGGCAAGGACGAGATGCCGCTGGACTGCGGCGACATGGAGGGTGCCCGCGAGATCCTGGCCATTGTCTGCCAGGCGCTCAAGAAGGGCGAAGGCTACCTGGACCTGTCGGACAAGCTGCCCTAGCGGCAACAGGCAGGCCACCTAGGGCAAAGCGTCCTCGCTCTCCACGAGCCTGTAGAAGCGCCGGCCCAGGCGGCGCTCATCGCGCAATAGCAGGCTGCCGCCGCTGACGCTGCGAATGCGGCTGCTCTCAGCAGCCAGTTCCGGCAGGGATGCGGCGGCGTGCAGGTGATACACCTGTTCCGGAGAGCCGTCCCACTCCAGGAGCACATCGTTGCCAATGATGCTCAGGCCCAGGCCCGGTCCATGGCGGGAGGTCTTCGGCAGCCATGCCTTGTCGATGCCGTATCCGCCGACGACCGCCTCCGGAAGTCCGTCCCCGTCCTTGTCCAGCGCTTCCAGTTCCCGGATCGTGAAGGGCAGGCCCGCGAGGGAATGCCTTTGCCACTCGCTCCCGTCTCCCAGGGCATTCTCGTAGACGATCAGCGAATCACGGTCGCTGGTGGATGCCAGAAGATCCAGGTCGCCGTCCCCGTCGAAGTCGCAGGGACGGACAAGGTCGACCTCGTCCGGTTCCGTGATCGGCGTATAGTCCTCTTCTCCCAGCGACAGGAAGCCGACACGCAATCCCAGGTCTTTCAGCAGGACATCCGGCGTGGTGTCCCCGTCCAGGTCGACGGGCGGGAACAGGCAGGATTCGATGGCACCGAACAGCCACTGCTCGGCGCTGAAGGATCCCTGGCCATCCAGGTTGTGTCGTATGCTCAGGTAGCGTGGATCGCCATAATAGGCCAGAATGTCCAGGTCCCCATCCTGGTCCGCGTCGCACAAGGCCGGCCTTCGCGCATCGAGGAATCCGAAGGACAGCGAGTGCGCCAGCCAGTTCGTCCCGCTGCCGTCGCCATTCTCGTACCACAACAGTTGCCAATTCTGCCAGTTGTCTTCCGCTGTCATGCTGCAGACAAGGTCCATGTCCCCGTCTCCATCCAGATCGCCCGCCTGCGGATACAGCAGCCGGGTATAGTCCTCGACCACGGGCATGGCCTCGCAGGCATAGCCGCCCTGGCCGTCCAGGTTGCGGATCCAGACCGGACGGCGCCATTCGTTCGCGCGATTGTCCGTCAGCAGCAGATCCGACAGGCCGTCCCCGTCCATGTCTGCCCAGGCGGGCCCCCGGGAAACTTCCAGGTTCACGGCGAGCGCCTGGCCCGTGCTCCAGCCCATTTCCGAGAGCAGGTTCTCCAGCCAGAGCAGTTCGTCGGAATGGGTGTCGTACACCATCAGATCCGCGTCCCCGTCGCCGTCTACGTCGCCCGTCCGCAGGGTGTCGAAGCGGATGCTCCTCAGGACCCAGTTCACCCAGGCCCTTTCCCAGGTCGACCGTCCGCGGCCATCTTGCCAGCAGACGCCCTCCTCAAGTGCAAGGGCCACGTCGATTACAGAGTCACCGTTGAGATCACCCAGGGCCATGTCCAGGCCCGGCGAGCCAAGCATCCAGTGCGCCTCTTCCTCCTCCCAGCCCACTCCCGTGCCGTTCACGTTGCGATACCAATGGCTCAGGCCATCCTCGTGCGACAGGGCGGCCACGTCCAGGTCGCCGTCGCCGTCCAGGTCGGCGGCCTGAGCCGTGATCGGCTGCACCAGGCCAGCCGCAATGGGGCCCCCCGCGAACTGGCCCGGCTGGCCGGCGTCGTTGAGCAACAGGTAGACGGCGCCGGCATTGTAGCCCGCCACGAGCAGGTCCGGGAGCTCATCCCCGCTCAGATCCGCACAGCGGACGGACACGGCTCCTCCCACCTGCGCATCGACCAGATGCTCGCTGAAGGCCGTCGCGCTGCCCAGGTTCTCCAGCCAGCGCACGGAGTTGTCGTGGTGCGAGGCCACGGCCAGGTCCAGATCGCCGTCGCCATCCAGATCGGCGCTGTCCAGGCCGTGCGGAGCGTCGGGCGCAACAGCCAGCAGCTGCAGTGCGGAAAAGGATCCCGCCCCGTCCAGGTTCTGGAACCAGCCCACCTGGTCGCCTTCGTAGCCCAGGCAGACCACGTCCACATCGCCGTCCCCGTCCAGGTCGGCAGCGTGCACGGCGCGTGCGCCGTTGACTGCCAGGGACAACACCTGTTCCGGGCCGAAACTTCCCTGGCCGTCCGTGTTCTCGAACCAGGCGACCTTGTCTACATCCGTCGAGGCCTTGAGCACGTCCAGGTCCCCGTCTCCGTCCAGATCGGCGACGGCGAGAGCGTATACTTCTTCCCCGCTGGCCTCGATCAGGCGTGGTTCGCCGAAACAGCCCGCCCCGCCGCCGTCTTCGATCCAGTGAATCGTTCCCCCTAAGCGGTCAGCGATCAGCAGATTCGGAGTGCTGTCACCGTCCAGATCCTCCAGCAGAATCGTGGACGGCGCGATCCCCGGTTCCGGAAAAGAACGGGCTTCCCCGAGCGACAGGCTGCGTGCCTCGGCGCAGGAGAGGAAAAGGGGAATCAGCAGGAGAAGGAAATGCACGGATCCTCCGATCGGGCGCTTGCTCAACATGCAGGGTGCAACTCGTGCAGAAAGGCAAAAGAAAGGAGGATCGGCAACGGGAAAACGAAGGCGAAGCAGTGGAAGACCTGAGAGCGCCAAACGCTCAGGGAGCCCCCTGGCCCCGCCGGCGATCCAGGGCCATCATCTTCTCCACCCGGCGCTGGTGGCGGCCGCCTTCGTAGTCCTCGCGCAGCCAGGCCTCGATCATTTCGAGGGCCTTCTCGAAGGGGACACGGGCCGCGCCCAGGGTGAGGATGTTGGCGTCGTTGTGGCGGCGGCTGGAAAGGGCCGCTTCGAGGGATTCGCAGGCCGCGGCGCGGCAGCCGGGGACCTTGTTGCAGACCATGGCCGAGGCCACGCCCACCGTGTCGATCATCGCGCCACGCGAGGCATCCCCGCCGGCGACGGCCTGCGCGACACGCAGGGCGAAGTCGGGGTAATCAACGCTTTCCTTTCCCTCGCAGCCCAGGTCCGCCAGGACCCAACCGCGGGCGCGCAGCGCGCCGACCAGGCGGCTCTTCAGTTCGTAGCCCCCGTGATCCGCGGCGATCGCCAGCTGGACCCTTTGTCCGGAAGCGGAGGGAGCCGGCGGCGCCTCGACCGGCCCCTCCTGCTGCTCGATCTTCACGCCCAGCCGCTGGACCAGGTCGCGCGCCTCGTCGGTCATCCGCAGGGGACCGCGGCCGGTGCGCAGGACCCCGTCCCCGGCGGCGGCGCGGCGGACCTTCTCGGCGGTGATCAGGCGCGGGCTGGACATGCGACACTCCTAGAGTTGGTATACGCTCAGATAATACTGCAGGTAGTCGAGAATGCTGTGGTTGTTCTCGTAATAGGCGAAAAGCAGGCCGACAGCCACGGTCAGGATGACGAGCAGCAGCAGCAGGGCCGGCAGGAAGGCCCCGGCAAAGGCAATCCGCATGCTGCGCAACAGGCGCAATCCGGTCCAGAACAGCAGGAAGCCGACCAGCGCCGCCAGCGGAATCAACAGATTGCCGAACTGCAGCAGCCGGTAGAGCACGCTGCCCAGCAGAATGAAGAAGAGCAGCGGCGCGCCGCTGAAGGCCAGGAAGGTCAGGCACTGGGCCAAGCTGAAACGCGCGTTGAAGAGCAGCCCCAGAATGCGCAGTCCGACCGCCAGGGCCAGGGCCAGGGCCATGCAGAGCGTGCCCAGGTAGAGCATGGAAAGCAGCGGCTGCCAGGCCAGCGCGGCCAGGTTCTCCTTCAGCAGGTCGAGCACGAAGAACTGGCTCAGCAGGTGGTCGAAGAGCAGGTTCTTCCGCAGGTAGAAGAACAGGCTGGAGAGCAGGATGCCCGAGGAATAGCAAACCAGGAAACCGATGAAGAGACTTTGCCCGAACTGGTAGATGCGGTTGTTCTGGATATCGCTGAAGAAGCCGTGGCTGTGCACGAAGCTGCGCTTCAGGTTCTGGGCGAAGACCTTGTTCTGCTTGAGGCCGACCAGCATCAGGATCAGCAGCAGGAAGCCCGCCATGGGGTATTCCAGCGGATTGACCGGGGAATGCTCGCCCTGGGTCAGGGTGGCGCCGGGCGCGCTGCCGAAGATGCTCTGGACTTCGTGATAAGCGGCGCGTGTGGCCCGTTCGGCGGTCATCAGGCCCATGGGACACAGCAAGCGGTCCGAACCCGGAGGCGGCCAGAGCAGCGGCCGTCCGCCGCGCCAGTCGGCCAGGGCGCGGATCGCGCTCCCGTCCAGCCCCGCCTGTTCGCGGACCAGCAGCAGGCGCTGCTGGACATGGCGCGCCTGGCGCAGGGCGCTCCAGGGGTTGGCGTAGCCTTCCTGGTTGCCGTCTTCCACTGGCAGGCCGATTCCCCGGACGACGACGGGCACCGTGCCGGGATCCATCGGAATCGGCTCGCCGGGCCGGTCCTCGTGCAGCAGCAGGTCCAGGCCGCGCAGCCCTTCCCCCCCTTCCAGCAGGCCCGCCGTCAGCAGCAGCTGGGGCGCCAGCTGGCGCAGGGGCATCAGGCTGTCGATGAAGGCCTGGGTCTCGGGCAGGCTGCCCATGTAGCCGCTGCCCAGGCTGATCGCCAGCAGGCTCGGCTCCTGCCGGTCGCGCAGCAGCATTTCCTTCAGGTAGGATCCGGCCAGCTGCTGGAACTCGCCCTTCGCCAGCAGGGTGCGCGGCACGTGATGCGCGGGCATTTCCTGGATCAGCAGCATGCCGTTGCGGTTGCAGTATTCGATCAGCTGCGGATGCACGGCGCCCTGCGTGGCCAGCAGCAGGTTCGCGCCCAGGTTCTTGACGTACTCCAGGTCCCGCGCCATCTGCCGGGGACTCAGGGCGATGCCGCTTGCCGGGTGTTCGGCGACCCATTCGACCCCCTGCAGGCGCAGCCGCTCCCCATTGAGGCGCAACTCCCCGCCATAAAGTCCCAGCCTGCGGAAGGCCAGCGGGCGTGTGACACGGTGGCGCAACAGGTCGCCCTCGTAGAGTTCGGCCTGCAGTTCGTAGCGCACCGGATCCTCCGGCGACCAGGGCAGGGCCTCCTTCAGCCTGGCCGTCAGCTCGACCGCATTGCTGCCGCGGCGCGGCACATCAGCCCGGGTCTCCGCCTCGCCGACCACTTCGCCCAGGCCGTCGAGCAGCCTCAGCTGCAGGCGGACCCGGGAAGGGCCGGCCAGCGAATCCTCGCCGATGCGGACCAGTTCCGTGTTACGCAGCAGGGCGCGCAGCCGCAATTCGGGGCGCCGCCCTTCCTCCAGCCGCCAGTTCAGGTCCTCGACGCGCAGGCGCGGGCGCTGCACCAGGTATAGTTCGCGGTAGATGCCGCCGTAGTTCAGCGGATCCCAGTTCTGCACTTTCAGCGGAATCGTGCTCTTCGGCGAGAGGCGGCGGTCGACTCGAATGCGAATGCGGTTGTCTTCCTGCAGCAGGCCGTGCGGAATCGGGAGTTCGAGGCTGGTGGAGCCGTTGGCGTGGGCGCCGATGAACTTGCCGTTGATCTCGACCCGGCAGCTGTGATTGACCCCGCCCAGCAGCAGGCTGGTTTCCAGGTCCGCGCCGCCGGGAGGCAGGCGGAAGCTGCGCTCGAAGACCAGCGGGGTATTGGTGCCGCTGTAGCACGAAGGCACGCGGCAGCTGCCCTGGCCGGTGCCGTCGATCTCGCTCCAGTTCCAGGTGCCGTTCAGGTCCACCAGCTGGCAGGTGGCGCTGTCCAGGGGCGGCCGCCAGAGGGCATCCTCGAGCGGCGGAGTCAGGAACTCCGGCGCCGCCGGGAGCGCGCGCAGCAGGCAGAACAGGCTCAGGATGAGGGGCAGAAAAGTACGCGTCAAGGCGGTCCGGCTCCCGAAAAGGCTTGCAAACCCGGAAGATAGCGGATTGGACGCGGATTGGCAGGTTGTGGAAGAACTCGCAGGGAGGGCACGGTGATGAAGTGAGGCCAGGGAGGGTGGGAACGGATGTTGAAGAAAGATCTCGCGCAGAGACGCGGAGACGCAGAAAGGGAAGGGAGAGTTGGCAAGGTGCTGCGCCCCTTCGGCCTGCGGCGCGAAACGGGATCCCCGCTTTTGCGGGAATGACGCTGAGCATCGTGCACTTGTTGGAAAGGGTGAAGCGCAGGCGAGGCCCCCACTCATCCGACGCATGGGAACCGCCTTGGCAGTTGGACAGCGAATGGGACACACTGTGCCGCATGCGGTTGCATCCCTTGAAGGGATTCCAGGCGGTTGCCTTGCGTCGGCACCGCTTCGTCAACGCGAAGCGGGCTGGGTACTAGTACCCTGTCATTTCAACAACAACACTTTCCGCACCGCCTGTTCCCGGCCGACATCCAGCTGTACGACATAGACCCCGCTCGCCAACTCGCCCGCGTGGAACTCGACCTCGTGTCCGCCCGCAGGCAAGCGGGCATCGACCAGCGTACGGACCTGCTGTCCGCGCAGATTGTAGACGGCAAGCTTCGCCTTGCCCGCGCGAGGCAGGATAAAGCGCAGGCGCGTGGTCGGGTTGAAGGGATTGGGCCTGGCCGGCAATAGCTGAAGGCTTTGGGGAAGTATGGCTTCTTCGCTCTCGCGCTCCTCGATGGTGGTCCAGTTCTCCAGCGGGAAATAGCCCGGCCCGCCGGTATAGCCCATGTCATTTCGCAGCTCCCCGCGCGCCGGCCAAAGGGGTTCGCCGGGCAGGGCGGGATCCTCGATGTCGTTGTACTCCAGGCCCGGATGCCCCCCGTCCACCAGGTCGCTGCCCAGGGCAGGGACGAAGCCGCCCTCGATCTCGGGCTCGAAAGGACGAGCCTCGTCCACGACGATGCCGGGGCCAGCGTTTTGGGGAAGCTCGGGGAGGTAGCTGTACTCCCACTCGGCCCAGACCTGATCCTCCGGGTCTTCCTGCACCTTTTCCAGGAAATCATACTCGCAATCCGACACGACGACATTGCGAATCTGTGTGGCAGGGTTCTCGCCGTAGGAGGTATGCAGCAGCACAGGCAACTGGCTGTCGACGATCGTGCAATTGCGGATCTCGCTGGCTACATAGCCATTGGTGAAGATTGCGTTCTGCCAGCTCTCGGCCGGATCGGCGTATACATCCTGCGCTTCCTGTCCGCTGATGAGGATATTTTCCAGGGTCCAGGAATGCGCCGCCGCAAAGAGACCCATGCGGCGATTGTCGTACAGCCGGATGTTGCGCATCCGGCCGCGGCTGTCGTAGCCAGCCGTCAGCGTTCCGTCGTCGTTGTTCCGGAATGTCAGGTTCTCGAAATGGCTGCCTGTCAGCCCATCGTTGTACTCGTAAAGAAAGAAGACGGAACCCAGGCTTGAATAGCCGTTCTCAGGGCAGTGATTAGGCTGCAGATTGCCCTCGAACACGCAATTGCTGACGCGCAGTCCCATGCCGCCGTGCTGCTCGAAATAGATTACACGCCCCTGATTGGCGATGCGGGCATGGCTGCTGTAGTCGTCCGGGTCGATGAGCAGGTTGTCCTGGAAGAGGCAGTTCTCGATGATCGTGCTGTCCGTTTCCAGGCTCTGTGAATACTGAATCAAGGCACCGTGAATACCGACAGAGGACTCCGGATCGTCCGGATCGTGGGCCAACTGGGTCACATTCCCAATGAAGCGTGAATCTGAAAGATTCGTGTTCGACAGCCTGACCTGCTGCCCTTGAAGGTGCGGGGGGTTTCCTGGCCAAGTGCCATTGCCAGACTGGTTGCTCTCGTAGATCAGGTTTCGAATCTCGGCAGATTGTACCGCGCCATCTCCTGGAGCCGCAATCTGCAGGATCGGACGCAATGGCTGAGCAAAATTTCCTGTAACAATCAGGCTGTCAACGGCGATCGAGTCGCCGACAAACAGCAGGTTTGCCACGCTCGGCTGGATCTCCGGACTGTGGTCTTGATTGTTTCTGTACTGGAAATTTCGAATGCTGGGCTTGTACTGTTCCGAGTTGATGTAAACGCGAATGGATTCTGTTGACCGATTGTCTTCAATAAAGACATCTTCCATCAAGAGCCGTCCGATAGAATAGATTCCTACACGAAACTCGTAGTCGCTGTTGAAGTCGAATACGTGAATTCCGTTGATCACTGTTGGATCGCCTGTCAACCTCAGCGCTTTGCCGTTGCTGTTCTGACCATTAATCCACAGGTTCTCGATTTCCAACCTGCGCAGTATCGTTAACGAAACCAATTCATCTGTATCCTGCATCAGGGAGTCATTGCGCACAACGACGTTCTTGACTGAAATGGATATCTCATATCCCGAACTGGCCAATGCTTTGCCTGTTGACAGCCCGGACGCCATGTCGTTGTTTTGAAGGATTAAATGTTCGCAGGAAACATGGATACTGTCACGAATCGTCAATCCGCCGGCGCGTACTTCGCCATCCCAATATCCCACGCCATTCTCGATGACGAATCCGGAAATGCAAACCGAATCACCGGGCGAGTGTGAGGTCGTCAGCACGGAGCCCATTCCATTCCCGTTCAGGCGGCAATTCATCCAATCCAGGCTGTCGCCCGACAGGCCAAATTCGGACATCAGCGTGAAGGTCTTTGCGGGGAGAATGAAATTCCCGGTGTATAGGCCTTGGGCCACCAGGACCGTATCACGAACTCCGCAGCTGTCCAGGGCCGCCTGCAGATCGCCAATGTCCTGGGGTACCCTCACCCTGTCGGCCAGTGCGAAAGTCTGCAGGCCGCCGAACAGGACGGCCTGCAGAACGAAGAACCATGTTCTGGATCCAATCACTTCAGCAGCAGAAGTTTGGCCGTCTGCGGAGCACCGTTCTGCGGTGCCACATGCAGAAAGTACACACCGCTGGCAAGGTGCGACCCGTCCACGCGAAAGCGATGCGACCCCGCCGGAAGTGTCTGGTCGACCACCGTCCTCACGCGCGCACCGCTGATGTCATACAGCGCGGCCTTGATGTATGAATCCTGAGTGAGTACCACAGGCACGTGAGTCACAGGATTGAAAGGATTGGGAACTGCCAGCCCCAACTGGAAGGAAGTCGCTCGAGTTGCAGGTGCAAGGCTCTCTTCCGTTTCAGCTGCTTCACCGGCAGCGAGCAGGGCCATGGCCCGGTGCGCCTGTGCCTGGTTCGTGATCCTGTTTCGCGAGGACGCGAAGGAAGACGACTGCCCAACCGGCGGGTAGGTTCCCACTTCCGCGATCAGGATGTTGATCACCAGCTGATCCGTTGGATCTGTATACGTGGTCAGCATGCCGCTGAGTGCTGCCAGAGCTACTGTGCGATCTCCCCACCGGGCTTCGATGACCCAGGCATAGGCTTCCTGCTCCACGCCCAGGTGTGGATTGTGTGCCAGTGTATTCTGGGACACGCTGAACATTTGCGAGTGCAGGGCAGCCGCGTTCTGCCGACCCCAGGTTGTGTGCACGGCGCTGCTCTTCAGGCTCTTGGACGCGCTTGTGGAATAGCTGCTCTTCGGGTAGGTCTCAAGGAGCTGGAACCAGTGCGAACTGGCACCCGAGTAGTTGCCGATCAAGTAGGCTGCCTCCCCATCGAGGAACATGATTTTGTCCGAAGTGGACGGAGGAATCATCCCCTGGCCGAATTCGCCGCATTCATCCAGAAAATCCGCAGGAACCATGGCATTCACCCATTGTGGTACGTGCAACCAAAGATCTTCCCAGAGTGCTATGCCATTCGACTCTGAGGCGCCCCAATAGTTTCCCGACCAGATGACTCCATCTGCTGGCGGATTTTGTGATCCTAGATTACTAGTAATAAAGCCATCGAAGGGATCATGGGAATACTGTGGGTGAATGAAACAGTTCTCACCCGCTTCGAGAATCAACTCACCATTGATCAGATCAATCAAGGGAGCTTGTATATCATCTTCCCTGGATATCGTGTTCCAACCATGGTCGAAGCCCATGTCGGTCCGGCTATTAATGGCCTGGATCGCATAATCCTCCACCACATCCAGGAGTTGACAACCCGAGAGGTTAACACTTGTCAATCCCAAGACCAGCTGGGTATGCTGCTGCGGACCAACACCTCTGAACCAGCAGTGATCCAGTACTGCCGCAGTCGCCCCGGCAGACGGCACGCCCAGTATCTGCAGATCGAAGTAGGCTTCTTGACTGGCAACGCCGAAGTGGCAGCCGCTGAACTCAGCGTAAGAGTCACTGACCTGGAAACTCCCGAGTCCGGCTTCCGGATTCGTGATCTCCCACTGGGTGGTCCCCACTCCATCGAAGCGAATGCCGTCGAACTTCCCCTGGCAGCCCGAGTAGATCTGCATGTACTGCTTCGCGCTGTTCAGGATCTCGAAGTTCTGCTCCTCCAGCGATTCGCTGCCCACAAGATTCAGATCAATGTTCTTGAAGGAGAGACCATACTCAAGAGGCAGATTCACAGTCAAGCCATGGGTAATCAGTTCAGCGGGTTCTTCTTCGGATCCACCATAGAAGTGGAACTGATTCCCGGAAAGGCGCCCGTCCACTTGAATCCGATCCGCTCCGACAAAGACGACTCGCCCTTTCCGCTCGGCGTCACCGATGGTAATGGACTCACAGGCTTCGAGCATCAAGGTTCCGTCATTGATCACACGAATGACGACGCCAGGTTCGATGACGATTTTCTCGCTCGCCAGGTGGATGAACTCATCATCGATTTCATACCAGCCCTCCTTGATTGTGGCTGTTCCATCAATGACTGTGACAGGAATCGATGACTGCTCCGGCAGGGTTGGAGTCCAGCCGATGTTTCGACATGTCAGGTCCCAATCCAGATCCTGCAGATTCTGCTGTCCCTTGTCCTGCAGTCGACCGACAAATTGAGGGCGATAGTCGTTCTGGCCTTGGCTCACCAAAGCAGGCGTGGCGGGCACTTCCGTGATGAAGTAGTATGAATCCGCAACCGGGGGCGTCCCGATGCCGCCGTCGCAGTATATGCTTCCCAGCGGAAACTGGGACATTCCCTGAATGAAGGTGTTCTTCATCGCCAGATCGGCAGTTCCCGTCACATCTCTGAAATCCGGGGATGCGACCTCGACCGTCAAACCTTCATAGCTGGCATTGTTCACGAAGGTGCAGTTCTTGATATCGTAGGCGTTTCCACCTCCGTCGCACTCGTGCAACACAAGACCCTCTGCAAAGAGATCGAGGACCGGAGCCGTCGGCTCATGTGTACGGTTGTCTGCAATCAGGGTATTGTCCAGAAGAAAATCATCTACGTAATCGAGATAAACTGCTGCACCCATTCGATCGGCATCATCTGCGATGGTCCATGTGGCGGTGTCCATCGGTCCGATCCAGTTGGTCCCGATTTCAGAATTTCTAAGAGTGAATTCACCGCCTGGAGCCGGATCATCTTCAGATGTTTGTCCGCCCATACCAATTGCCGATCCACAAATTATTGTCCCTTCGTTCGGATCAAGGAACTGATCTGGGAGCAGTTGATTGTATTCAAATCTTACGTTCTCAAGTGCAACAGAGGCTGCGCTAAAATCGCAGTTCTCGAAGTCCTCTCCGGCCTTGGAGAAAAAGTTGAAGTGTTCATAGTATGTTCGTGCGCCGATTCCTGCACCGGTCGCCAGGCCACAAGCTCCAGTTATCTTGTTGCTATTGAAACTGCCGCCCTGAATCGCTACAGCGGCCCCGAACACCCCTACTCCACCTCCAACCTTGATAAGTGAACCGCCTAAAATCTCATTCGCCTCCACAAGTGTATTCGTCATCTGGAGGCCCGTCATCACTGCAGCGACGCCACCGCCAAATGAAACTTCGCCTCCATTCGTAACTCTGTTCAAACGAATCACGGATGCTGCACTCTCATCTGTCCAGTGTAGACTCAAACCCCCAAAAATGCATGATCCCGCAAAGATTCCACCTCCTGAATATAGAGCTGAGTTGCTTTCGATCGCGCAACCATCAAAACGAACTACAGTTTGATACGAAGTCTCTTCCTCTTCGAAGCGTGATACCACTGCCATGCCTCCACCAACTCCGTCTTCCACTTGATTGAGCTGTAGTGCCACTTCCGTGAAGTCTGCATTGCAGTTCTTCAGGAAAATCCCTCCGCCCGATGAGTTCGCGTTATTTGCTATAAACTCTGCCGGTTGTACAGAACTTGCGAACTTCGAATAGCGAGTCCATGTTCAAGGTAGTACCCGTGCAAAGCGCCACCAAAGGCGGCAGCATTCGCTTCGAATCGGCAGTCTTCAAGAATCGCCTGAGAATCGAGAAAATCAAGTTTCATCGCGCCACCGGCTCCCGCCAGTCCCTCTAGAATCATGTTTCCAAAAAAGAAAGATTCGTAACACTGAAGATCGCCATACTTTGCGTAGATGGCTCCTCCCCAGGGTCCACCCTCCTGAGGAATCCCTTCAACAATCGAGTTGCCAATAAAGTCGCAGTCGAAAAGAAACGAGCTTGTCTCTTTCGCATACAGTGCGCCTCCCTGGCCGACGACTGAATTGCCTTCAAAGACGGTTCGACTCAAAGTTACATTCCCGTCAATGGCGAAGATTGCTCCACCCTGGCTTGTTTCAGACTGCCCATTACTCCTAAACTGAACATCCTCGCAATACAAGAAGGCGTGATCCAGGAAAATCGAACCGCCAAAAGGAGTTCCTTCGCCACCAGTTAACTCGAAACCGATCAATTGAACGATTTCTGAGTTCAGGATCAGGTTGAAATGTCTCGAGTTCTGTGCAGCGACAATCTCTACAGCAATCTGTTCATCCGCTGAGAGAGTAAACCCGTTCGGAAGGGGATACTCTTGGTCCAGATTGTAAGTACCACCGGCCGTGATTCGGACCTCCGTCAGTGGCTGCGCTACGGAGAGTGCCTGATTCAACTCGGCAGGCGTAGCAACATAGGTGATCTGGGCAATGGCCAATCGGGCAATGATGAGGGAGAGAAGAAAAATGAAGGAAGGCATCGGGGTGTCTCCGAAGGAAGAGATGGAACCCGCCATGCAACGATCGAGTAGCGCAGCATCCAGCGCAGATCGTTTTGGCGAGCGACTGTCCCGAGTATACCCCCCCCTAAGGCAGATTGTCAAGAGCGTAGACATTATTCTAGCAGGATCTACGCTTGAAATATGTCAAGTACTGAATTTCGAATGCGCTTGTTCTGTAGGACATTTTCTGGAACCGCGTCACAAACAGGCTGCAGTCCTATTGCTCCGTACCGGCGGTTGCCTTGCGTCGTGAGTGGCATGTCCAAGTGATTGAAACAGCCGCTAGCGGAAGATGGGCCCCCGCCTTCGCGGGGGCGACGGAATAGGGCATAGGCATCCGTGCGATGGCGTGAAGGGCTGCAGCCCTTCGGCCTGCGGCGCGGGCCGGATCCCCGCCTGCGCGGGGATGACTGGATGGCGCGTTGGCACGGGTGCGTCAACACCAGGTGGGGCGTCGGCACAGGTATACAAAATGGAAGTGCATAGAGAGAAAAGGCCCGCTTCCTTCGAAGCGAGCCTTTGTGATACGCAATCGCAGACGGAAGACTAGGAGCCGAAGGTGAACTTCTGCCCCATCTTGAAATCGCCCAGGCTGTCGTCGATGGGATCGAAGCGCCAGCTCTGGATCTTGCGCTGCATGCAGCGTTCGACGCGGGAGCCCGTTCGCTCGTCGCTCCAGCGGCTCTGGCTGAAGCTGATGTCCTTGGTCGTGCCGTCCGGCGCGATGGTGAAGCGCGCCAGCACGCTGCCGGAAAGGTCCGCGCTTCTGCGCAGCTGCTGCTCGTAGCAGTCCTTGAGGCCCGGTGTGTAGCCGCTGATCTTGTCGCGCAGGGCATTGGGGCTGCGGGCCGCCTCTGCGCTGAACTTGCCGCTGCGGTCGTAGCTCTCCACGTCGCCGATCACCAGATCGCCCACCGTGCCGCCGGCCACGCCGGCGTCGACGGCCGAGATGGCGTCGCCGATGTCCACGCCGCCGCTGCCGCCGCCGCTGGGGGCGTCGGTGCGCAGGCGGCGCACGCCTTCGGCCTCGCTGCCGCGGACCAGGTTGCCCACGCCGCTAAGGCCAATGCCCTCGCCGGCCTGCACGCGGTCCTCGTCCACCAGGTCTGAGGCTCCGCCCCCTTCGCCCAGCACGAGCCCGATGCCGCCGGAGTTGTTGATCACCTGCTGCTCCAGTTCGGCGCTGCGGGCCTGCCGGCTGGCGCGGTCCTCGCGGCGGCGCGCCTGGCGCTCCTGCACGTTCTCCTGCTGGCGCTCTTCGGGCTGCTCCAGCACTTCCCTGGCCTCTTCCTGGCGCTCGACCACCGCTTCGGGCAGATCGGCCACTTCGGCAATCTCGGGGACTTCCTCTTCCACGGGCGGTTCTTCCACCTGGGTGATGTTCTCGAAGCGGCGCGCGAAGAATTCCCGCACTTCCTCCTCGGACATCGTCGGCAGATCCCGTCCCATGCCCCAGAGAATGATCAGCAGTTCGACGGTTCCCATGACAGCGATGATGATCGCCAGGGTCCAGTCGAAATCCTTCAGGGGCTTTCGCTTGTATGCCGACAGGGCGGCAGTCTGAACAGCCATTCGGCCCCTCCTATTCGGCTTTGATGATCACGAACTCGGTCTGCCGGTAGCCTGCGTCCGCGCAGGTCTGCAGCACCTTGAGCACCGAGTTGTAATTGACTGCCTTGTCCGCCTGGATCGTGATCTCGCCCTTGAACTCGATCCCGAAGCGCTCTTCGAGCTCCCGGGCCTCGCTGGCGTTCTCCTGCAGGTAGGACTTCAGCCCCGGCAGTTCCATGCTGGTCGTCGCGGTGGCGCTCAGCAGCTCGCCGCCGTCCAGCATTTCCAGCCGTTCGCCTTCGCGCTCGACGTAGACTCCGGGCAGGCTTCCCCCGCGCCCCGCGTCGATCACGATCGACAACACGGACTTGGGATTCTCGTCGATCGTAGACGACGGCAGTTCCAGCTTGTCGACCTGTGTCACAAGAGCACCGGTCGCGCTGTAGCTCTTCAGGAGGAAGAGCAGGATGATTGTCATCAGATCCATCATCGAGGCCAGCGGCATCCCCTCTTCGGGTTGCGGCCGGTGTTTCCTCATGAAGGATGGGGCGGCAGCCATACTCCTACTCCTATTGGACTTTGCCAAGCAACGGCGAGGGGAACATCATCGTCTCCTGCTTGGAGGCAGGATCCACGTAGCTCCGGGCCCGATCCATGAGATTGACCAGATCCTGGAACTCCATCGCGTTGGGTGCGGCGATGACGATCTTTTCCGCGTCGCTGTACTTGTAGTCGTTGACCATCTGGGGCGTGCCGTCCGGGTTGAAGATCGGCTTTCCCTTCTCGTCCTTGTTCTGCACTTCGCCCAGCAGGGCCGGTGTGACAACCTGGCTGTGCACGTCGTACAGGTGCTCGCCCAGGGCGTCGAAGTCCAGGCTGCCGTCTCCCAGCCGCGGAATGCGGTTGTAGTACAGCGTGTTTTCCGTTTCCGCGGTCTGGTTGAAGCAGGAAACGGAAATGCCCAGACTGTCCACGGCGACCACCAGGTTCATCTTCTCCTTGGGGGTCTCCTGGTCGGGCAGGCTGGCGGCGCTGGCTCCTCCCGCCGAGGGCAGGCGGGTCTCCAGCAGGCCGAGCTTGACGAACTCCGCCGTCGCCAGTAGAAGGGGAATCAGCACCACCACGAGGTTCATGATGGGCGTCAGGTCGAGCTCATCCGAGCCGGGTTCGACCTTTCGCTTCTGACTGGGTTTGAAGGCCACTTATTTGCTCCCGGTGATCTGGTTGATCAGCTTGACCGCGTGCTCATCGATGTCGGCGAGAATCTGGTTGGTCTTGTCGTTGATCAGCGAGAAGCCGAACATGGAGGGAATGGCCACGAAGAGGCCGCAGAGCGTGGTCAGCATAGCGGTGGAAATACCCATGGCCAAGCCTTCGCTGCCGCTGGCGCCGCCGACGGCAAGGGCCTCGAAGGAGAGGATCAGACCGAAAATCGTACCGGTCAGACCCAGCAGGGTCGAGACATTGGCGAAGAACTGCAGCCAGCTGGTGCGCTTGGTCAGCTTGGGAATGATCTCGAGGCTGGCCTCGTCGACCGCGTTCTGGATGTTGCGGTAGTCGATGTACTCCATGCCGACGGCCACCTTGAGCGCGCGCCCGAAGACATAGGCCACGGCCTTGTCGCTCAGGTCGTCGGCCAGCTTGTGGGCGCTCTTCAGATCGCCCTTCTTGATCAGCGCGATCACGTCCGAAGAGAACTTCTCGGCATCGATGTTGGCCTTGAGATACACCGTCAGGAAGCGCTCCACGAAGAGGGCCGTGGAGATCAGGCCGACGAGTGCCAGAGCCCAGAAGAAGAACCAGCCGTCTCCGCTCGAGGGGTTGAACTGGTTCAGCAGTTTGATGATAACGGTCATTGGGGGATTCCTCCGGTCGTGCGTTGCGTATAGCTGTTTGTCTTATTCAGGGGTCAGGGTGCCGTCCAGCAGGTCCACCACCACCAGACGCAGGTTCTCGATCACGCCCTTGAGCTTGGTCGAGGCGCAATTGGGATTGGTGAACACGCAGATATTGGCGCGGCAGTAGTCCTGGCGCTCGTTGCATCCGACGCTGTGCTGGTAGCTGGCCGTCGGGCGCATGTCGCGCGTGATGCGACGGCGGGTCAATTCGACGCCACGCTGCTCGGCCAGCTTGTGGCAGAAGTCCCACAGGAAGGTCTGCAACTCGAGGATCTCCATGGGCTTGAGGCGGTCGAGCTCCTGGTGAAAGGCCTTGCGGTCCTTGCTGAGCTCGACCATCCGTGTGCCCAGAGAAGTGTTCCTGGAGCGGGCGTCTTCATTCGGTTGCATCGCGGTTCTCCTCTTTGGCCGGCGGCGCTTCCAGGGACAGCGGGGCCACGCTGCGTCGGCGCTCGAGCAGCGGGGCGGGATCACTGATCTTCATCTCCAGGCGAATGCCCGGGTTCAGGTTCACGATCCGCGGATCCGGACGGCGCAGCTTGTCCAGAAAGCTCTTCTCCAGCTTGAAGGTGCTGAGCTCCGGCTGGATACGCGCGCTGATGATGGCCACGGCCGGTTCGCGCACCTCGCCCTCGATGGTCACTTCATCGAGAATCAGGTACTCGCCCTCCTGGGCCGGCAGCAGGCGCGCCAGCAGGAGCAGCAGCAGGCTAGTCCACGCGGTTCTTGTCATGGATCCGGTTCTTTTCTCTTGTCAGGCGTTGTACTTCACGGGCCTCGCGTTCCTGCTGGATCTGGGCCTCGAAGAGCTCATCGGTCAGCTGCGGCATTTCGCGCAGCAGCAGTTCGGCGACCAGGCCGCCTCCGCTGCCGTCGGCATCCTCCACTTCGACGGCAATGGCGTTGACCCCTTCCTGCAGGAATTCGCTCAGGTTGTAGCTGCGCAGCTCGCTGACCTGGCCCTCGGGGGCGCGCACTTCATCAATGTACTCACCATTGAAGAAGAGATAGAAGGTATCATCGCCGGCGATCTTGATTTCCGCTCCGATGGGCGTGCCGTCCAGGCGGAAGTTGTGCCGGAAGTAGGCCGTGTCCGCCTCGGCGCTTTCGGCCTGGGCGAAACTCAGCACGCGCAGGCGGGGCGCGGCCAGACTGTCGGCGGCCGCCAGGGTGTCCAGCACGACTGCCCCCTCGGGAAGCGGGGCGTCCAGGGCCACCACGCTGGTGTCCGCTGCCGTCAGGGCCGATGCGCTGCCGCCATGCCAGAGCACGCTCGCCTCCGGCAGCAAAGCGGAAAGGCGAGGACGGGCGACCAGGGCTACGGGATCCCAGTTGGCGCTGCTGTCCAGCGAAATGCTACTGAAACCTTCCTGGTACTCTTCGGCCACCAGCCAGTCGCTTCCGCTGAGCAGGCTGCGTTCGGTCTCCTGCAGGCCGAAGCGGTCGCCGAACTGTTCGGGATCGATCTTGGCCAGCTGGTAGAGCAGCTTGCGTCCTTCCAGGCCGTCCGGATTGTAGGCGCTGACGACGGGTTCGCACTCCAGCAGCGCGTCCTCGCCGCTCAGGCTCAGGCTGTAGATGGCGTCCTCGTAGGTATTGTGGGCATCCTCGAAGACATAGCTCGCCGACTCGGTGAACTGCTGCCAGTAGACTTCCTTGCCCGCCGTCAAGGTGTCGATCCGCGCCTGAATGCGGTCCCGCAGGCGGAAGGCGCGGAAGACCATGCTGTCCGCCAGACTGGCAGGAATACCGCCGGAGAAATCGTTGGCGGCCAGCATGTCGGCGATGCTGCCGTGCACCTTCAGGCTGTTCATGGCGTAGGCCTGGTTGAACTCGGTCATGTCCAGCAGGTCGTTGCCGTAGTCCACCTGGTCGCGGTCGCGCTCGTCGTAGTAGCCTTCGCCGCGGGCAATGATCTCGTCAAAGGCCAGCCGCGCCGCTTCCTCGTCGCGCGCGTTGGCCCGAATGAACTGCTCGTAGGCATCGGGCACCTTGTGCGCCACGTCCTGGACACGCGCCAGGACGCGCGGACGCCAGTTGCGGGCCAGGCCCACCTGGGCAATGGTCTGCAGGCCCTGGTTCCAGGCCTCGATGACGCCCTGGGTCGCCTGCAGCGCCGCGCCGCCCAGGTAGTTGATGTCCAGGTCCTTGGCCCTCAGGAAGACGTCCCGCTGGCGGCTGGGAACATCCAGGATCTGCATGACGCGGCTCTCGTAGAGCTCCATGTCGGCGAAGACGATCTCCGGGACGCGTTCGCGGCTGCGCGTGGTCCAGGTCTGGCTTTCGTGGACCGTGTTCTCCAGTTCGTCGAAGGCCTTCTGCAGGCTGAGCTGCCGGTCGAGACTGTCCTGGGGAGCTCCGCCGCTGGTATCCGCGGCCGCGATGAAGGCCGCCAGCTCGTCCTGGCGCCGGCGCAGGTCCTCCAGCTGTTCCTGCAGGTCCTCGATGCCCCCTTCCAGCTGTTCAGTCGTGCTGATGAAGGAGGTCAGCGCCACCTGGGCCAGCTCGTGGGCCGTGTTCTGAATGCGGATTTCTTCCTTGACGCGCTCTTCCGGCGAACTGTAGTCCAGCCGTTCCTGCTCGCGGTAGGCGCGGGCGAATTCGGCATGGATCTCGGCCATCAGGTAGCGGGCGCGGAAGATGTCCAGCGAGCCATAGCCCAGCAGTTCGGTCAGATCATCATAGAGACGGTCGCGGAAGGCGCGCTTCGAGGCCAGTTCCGATTCCAGCAGGTTGGCCGGCAGGTGGAGTTCCATGGCGCGGTACTCGTCGAACTCCCATTCGACGATCTGCCGCAGGGCCTTGCTGGCATAGAAGGGATTGCCCTCGCCGCCGGTGGCCACCAGGTCGCGGTTGCGGGCGACGGCATTCTGGTATTCCGTGCGGGCCTCGGCCTCGCGCTCGTTCTCCAGGAACCAGTTGCCGCGTTCCGTAAAGGCCTGGACCGTGCGGGGGTCTCCGGGAAAGCGCGCCGCGAAATCGGCGTAGATGCGGTTGGCGCTTTCGATGTCGTCCAGTTTCAGGTACAGGCCCGCGTTGGCGAAGAGAATCGCGTTGGCGTCCTCCGCGTCCGGATAGCGGTCCACGTAGAGCTGGTTCATGCGGATTGTCGCCACCCATTCCTCTTCCTGTTCATAGGAATAGGAGGCGTTGAGGATCGAGCTGCGCGCGAACTCCGACTCCGGGTACTCCATGGCCAGGCGCTCGAAATTCTGCGCCGCCATCAGGCGCTGGTCCAGTTCCTGCATGAAGAGGAAGGCGGCCAGCGAGAGGCTCTTGTCGGCGAATTCACTGGCCGGGTAGTTGTCGGCCAGGTAGAGATAGGTGTCGGCGCTTTCCTGGAACTCGCCGGCCAGCTTGAACTCGTCGGCAGCATCGAAGAGGCTGGCATCGGCAAAGGCGGCGTCCGGCACTTCCAGGGCCACGCGCTTGAACTCGCGGGCCGCGGCCAGGTGGTCCTCGCCCTTGCGGAAACCTTCGGCGGCGGCGTAGACGCTTTCCGCCTGGCGTGTGCGCGCCTTGCTCAGCGTCTCCTCGCTCAGGCCCAGGTCCTGGATGGTCTTGGCCGTCTCCTCGGCGGCGGTGAACTCGCGGCGGGCGAACTGGCCCTCGAGCTTCAGGGCATAGGCCTCTTCCAGCTCGGCGCTTTCCGGATACTCGCCGATCACGCGGTCGAAGAGCTCCGCGGCGGCGAGGAAATCGGAACGGTTGTAATACATCTTGCCGGCGACCATCAGGTAGCCCGCGGCCGCCTCGTCGGCGGGGAAGAGCTCGACGAAGCCGCTCAGCGCGGCCAGCTTCTGCTCCTCGCGGGGGCTGAGGGAGGTCGTGGTGTACTCCACTCCTTCCGGCTGATCCCCGATCACCTCGGTCTCGACCTCGCCTTCGCCGGCGACCAGGGTCTCGCTCATCACGATGGCGTTGTAGGCCGCGTCACGCACATTGCGCTCCGGGTATCCCGCGGCGATGGTCATGTACTCGTCGTAGGCCTTCTCCGGGTCCTTGATCTCCGTTTCCAGGACCTTGGCCAGGTTCCAGTGGATGTTGAAGGAGCTGGTGTCCTCCGGGAAGGTCTTGAGGTACTTGCGGCTCAGATCGACGAACTCGTCGAACTTCTCCCGCTGCCGGGAGTCATAGGCCAGGTTGAGGGCAATGCGCACGTTCTGCCGCAGGTTCTGGTTGATCAGCTCCGGCAGGCGGGCGTCGGCTTCGCGCCCTTCCGCCCAGTCGCTTTCCGGATTGTAGACATCGAAGAGCTCGTTCTTTTCGACATAGGCGGAGGCGGGATCGTTGAGTCCCTCCGGGCCGTAGCAGGCAATGATCTTCTCCTGGATGAAGGGCGCCTCGTCGCTGTCCGGATAGAGCACGAGCAGGCTGTCATAGGCCGCCACCGCCTTGGCGAAATCCTGCACCTGGGTAAACCAGATGTCGCCGTAGGTCTCCATGAGCTGCAGGCCGTAGCCTTCGTATACGGCGGGGTTGTCGCGCACGAAGCCGGTCAGCGGACCGATGCTGGCCGCTTCCCAGTCGGGATCCGCGTAGTTGACGGCAATGTAGGTCACACTCTCGTCGCGCAGGTCCGAGGCCTCGGCCTCCGGCCCGGCGCCGTGCAGGGCGGCCTGGGAGAAGTACTCCACCGACTGCGTGTTGTCGCCGCTGCGGTAGTAGCACCAGCCCAGCTTGTAGAGCGCCTTCTCGCGGGCATCGTATTCCGTGTACTCGAGCACCTTGCCGTAGCAGTCGACGGCCGTGGCGATCGACTCCTCGAAGTCGCCCTGGGCCGCGCGGTTGAACCAGTATTCGCCCAGGCGCATCCAGGCTTCCGGGGCGTAGCTCGACTGGGAGAAGTCGCGGACCAGCTGCTCGTAGAGGCGGCGGCTGGCTTCGCGCTCGACCTCGTCCAGGCTGTTCTCGCGAATGTAGGCCAGGTTGTAGAGCGCGTCGTCCATGTACTCCGAGTAGGGGAATTCGTCGACGATGCGCTGGTACTTGTTGACCGCGTCGTAGAAGTCGCGCACCGGCTCCATGCCGGCGGGCAAGCCCTGATCGAAGGCTTCCGCCTGGCGATCCAGCTCGTCGAAGTACTCGTCCTGGGTCTGTTCGTAATACAACTCGGCCAGCTGCAGGCAGAGTTTGGCCACCACGTCCCGTTGGCGGAATTTCTGCAGGCTGCGCTTGCGGCGATACTCGCTCAGGAAGCCTTCGCCCTGCTGCAGGATGTCCGCGCGCAGGGCATTGCGCTGGCGCAGCAGCTCCTCCAGCTCGGCCTGGTAGCGGGCCTGCAGGTCCAGCAGCTGGGGCCGGTCCATTTCCAGCAGGGCCTGCTCCTCGATGGTGCGCAGCAGACCCAGCAGCTTCAGCTTGAGCTTGGCCACCTCGATGGTGATCTCGCCCTGCTGCGTGCTGTCCGCGCCGGCTTCCAGGGACTGCAGTTCCCCGTAGCGGGCAAGGATGCGGTCGCCTTCCTCGATGTAGGCGCGGGTGCGCTCGCTGACCTGGAGCTGGGAAACCTCTGCCCAGCGGTCCAGCACGGCTTCCTCGATGCCGGACTCCCCGGCTGCCCAGATGGGGGAACAGGCGAGCAGAAGCAGGATCAGGGCCTTCATGAGCGCCCTCCTTGGCCTTCTTCTCCCTGTGGCGTCTCTTCAGGAGGCGCGCTTTCCTGCGGCTCGTCGCCGGCAGGATCCTGCGGCTCGTTTCCGGCGGGGGCCTGCTCGAAGGGCGTTTCCTGCCCCGGGGGCGTCACTTCGCCGCTCAGCAGGCCGTGAATCTGATCCAGGTAGTTCTCGAGTTCCTTGATCCGCTCGTCCAGGTCTTCCAGTTCCTCGAAACGGATCTCGCCCAGCACGAGGCGCGAAAAGGCCAGGTTCGACCAATGCGGCAGGTCGCTGCTGAAGGGCGCCTGGCGGCGGGCTTCCGTGCCGACGCGCCAGCGGTCCATCCGGTTCTGCAGCCGGCTGAAACGCTGGGCCAGCACCTGTTCGTCGAGGCCGGTGCTGTTTTGCGGCTCCTCGTCCAGCGAGCTACGCGTCTCCACGATCTGCCCGAGCTCGACCTGGGTGCCGAAAATCAGGCTGTCGATGGTGGCCTTGGCCATCTGGTGCTTATTCTCGCGCAGCACCACCGGGTTGCGGCGGATCTCGATCAATCCGGCGACGCGGATCTTGCCCATCAGGCTCTGGACCTGGTCGCGCAGGTTGAGGTAGTTCAGCTCGGTTTCGGCGGACCAGTTCTCCCGGGGGCCCGAGAAGCGGTCCATCTGCTCGCGCAGCTGCAGGATCAGCTTGCGCTCGTCGATGTAGTCGCCCATGCTCTGGTTGGCCGTGGCCAGTTCCGCGTACTGCACCCGGCGGAAGACCTGCCGCGTCTGGTTGCGCAGGTCCAGGTAGTCGCTGTAGAGACTGCGGTCGCCGTCGACGAAGACCTGCTCCTCCATGCGCGAGAGCTGGCGGATCAGGCCGTGCACCTGGGCCTGCTCGTTCATCAGCACGCGCAGGTTCTCGCCGCGCTCGGCGTGATCCAGCACGATGCCGTACTGCTCGGCGCTGTTCTCAACGTCTTCCATCTTCTCGCTGGCATAGCCGGCCAGGGTCTTGGCTTCGTAGAGGTACTCGCTGTCCGGCATGTGATTCGCCAGTTCCAGGCTGCGGCGGTAGGCGTTGGCGTAGTCGCTCAGGCTGAGATCCGACCAGGCCTGGCCGATGAGGGCGTCGTCGTACCATTCGCTGCCCAGCTCGATCGAGTCGAACATGGCGGCGGCTTCCTCGAAGCGCCCTTCCTCGAAGTAGAGGTGTCCCAGCTTGACGTGCACATCCTCCTTCAGATAGCCCACGTCGCTGAAGCCTTCGCCTTCCAGGGACTGCTCGAGCAGGCCCTCGAACAAGGCAATGGCCTTGGAATACTCCGTGTTGAGAATGAAGCACGTACCCAGCAGGTGGCGCGAGCGATAGTAGTAGTCCGAGCCCGGCGGCAGCTGCGAAAGAATCGCGATGGCGTCCTCGATGCGATCCAGCTGGAAGTGGACGATGCCCATCATGTAGGCCGTCTCCCAGTCGCGCCCGGCCTCTCCGCGCTCATGCTCGTTGAAGTCGTTGAGCGCCGTCTGGAACTGGCCGAAATAGGTGTCCACGTAAATAAGGTGGCGCAGGGCGGTCTCGCGGTACTCGCTGTCCGGATGATTGCGCAGCAGGCGACGGTAGAGCAGCGCGGCCTGGTGATACAGGTTCTCCGCGAAGCAGCTTTCGGCCTCGAAGAACAGCAGGTCGTCCACGTTGCGGTAGGGGTAGGACTGGCGGATCTTGCCCAGCAGGCGGGCGCTCAGTTCGTAGTCGCTGTGGGCGTACTGCAGCACGGCCTGGCGCAGTTCCCATGAGAACTGGCGCGCCTCTTCCTCGTCGGAAAGGGCGGCCAGCAGGCCCTCGCGCAGCTGGCCGGCGAGCATCAGCCGGTAGACCAGGTCGGCGCGCTGGCTGTGGATCCAGTAGTGCACGCGTTCGCCGGGTTCCGCGTCCTCGGGCAGTTCGGGCAGGCCTTCCAGCACCTGTTCCTGCAGCAGGTCGCGGATTGCCTGGGCATCGAAGGCGCCGGCGGCTCCGGGAAACTCCAGGCAATGGTGAATGCTGCGAAGTTCCCAGGTCAGCTGCTTCTCGAGCAGCAGCAGTTCCCGGTTGAAACGCTGCACCGCTTCGGCCAGGTAGGCGCGACGGGCCTCGTCGAAGTCGGGATCCGTGAGAGCGGCCGCTTCCAGGCGGAGTGGCACAAAGCCAATCCACCCGAACAGACACAACAGGCCGATGCGGGAAAGGATCGAAATGGAGCTGCGCTTCATCGTTTCCTTCGTTCCTGGACTGCTCAACGCGCTGAAAGGACGCAAAAGGAGTGCGCCTCTTTCAATGCCTGCGCCGGTCTGCGAAGACCGGTCGGCTCGAATCGAAACGGGGATCCGGAATGTTCGGAACTCACGGCCTCCCCTTCCTGGACAAGAATCGCTGTGTCTCCTGAAGGCCGTCCTCGGTGTCTTCCGCTTTCCTTGCGGCAAAACGGAATAACGAGTGTATCGTCAGACCGACACCGGGACTGAAGACGGACTACCTGCCGCGACCCGGAACCGAAAACGCCACTTCTGTCAGGATATGGCGCAATCTGTCAAGCGGCACTCGCACCAACGCGGAAGCGGCAGTCGAAGCTGCGCTTCGGTCGACGAATCAGCCTTGCACAAGGGGGAGCACCCCCAGGAAACCGGGCTCTTCCGGAAGCCCAGCCTCCGGGATTCGGTGAATCTACTGATTTTAATGCTGTTGCAGGAAGGGTCTCATCGGCCCCGATCGGGTTTTTCTTGGGAATCCTCTCCCATGCCGCATCGAACACGAATTGAACACGAGTCGAATCGCAGTCCAACACCTGTAGGGGACATTCGGGTCTTGTTTCCGAACAGGATCCTTCATGCAGCTACTTCCCCTCATCCTGGCCCTTTTGCTCTGCGCGACAGCGAGCAAGGCCCAGTACAGCATCGCCTACCCGGATGGACGGCTGGAACTCGAAGGCCGGCTGCGCCTGGGCTGGCATCATCGCTTCCTCTTTGAAGGGGACGAGGATGGCAACAAGAACCGCTTCTATGTGCAACAGGCGCGGCTCAAGTTTTCCGGCACTCTCTACGACAGTCGCATGGCCTGGGAGACCCAGTTCGAGCTGCGAGGCTACAACGGCCTCGAGCGGGAAGAGGACCACGAGGACGACTACCAGGGATTCGAGGCCAAGGACCTGCATCTTTCCTGGCGGCCCAGCAACCAGGTCACCTTGCGCCTGGGACAGCAGAAGATCCCCTACGGCCGCAAGCAGATGGTTCCCCAGCATGCTCACTCGATGGTCAAGCGTGCGGACATCGTCGACGGTTTCCTGCCGGGGCGGGACCGCGGCCTGATGCTGCGCGCGCGCACCCCAGGAAGAGACTTCCTGCTCTTTGCCGGCCTGTTCACCGGCAACGGCGAGAACCTGAAGTACAACGATCCGGCCGGCCGCTACCTGGGCAGCCTGCGCCTCGAGTGGCAACCCCTGGGCGAGATCGGCAAGAGCGAGGGCGATTACGGGCGCAGCCCGCGGCCCCTGCTGCTGGCGGGGGTAAACGTGGCGCGCAGCCATGACTCCGTGATCCGCGGCAGCGAAGAGCGCGAGTACCAGCGCGGCATCGACGGCAGGAAACTGCTCTACGGCGCGGACCTCAGCCTCAAGTGGCGCGGCCTCTTCCTGCTCTTCGAGGCCGACCGGGCGCGCATGAGCCCCGCGGCCGGCGTGGAGTACCTGGCGGGAGGCATTGTCGCCCAGGCCTCGTACTACATGGAACCGGCCCTTCTTCCAGGCGATACGGGAATCGAGTTCGTGATCCAGTACGACGAGTTCAACCCGAGCGACCAGACCGACGGGCCCCTCAAGGACACGCAGCGCACGGTCACGACCGGCATCAACCTCCTGCCTGACGGACACGACCTCAAGGTGATGCTCGACTACTTCCACCGGCTGAAGATCCGTGACGAGGATCCCAATCCCTGGAAGGAGAACGAGGTGCGGCTGATCGTGCAGTTGAGGATCAAGTAGCCATGAGAACCGCTTGCTGTCTCCCCCTGTTGCTGCTGCTGGGATGCGTGGCCGACGACGCCGACGAGACCGCGCTGGGCACCAGCCTGGTGATCAACGAGTTCCTGGCCAGCAACGATTCGCAGGGCAGCGACGAGCAGGGCGAGTTCGACGACTGGGCCGAACTCTACAATGCCGGCGACGAGCCCTTCGAGCTGCACGGACTGTACTTCAGCGACAACCTGGGCGACCCGCGCAAACACCAGATCATCGACCCGGGGGCCGTGCTGATGCCTGGGGAGTACGTGCTGATCTGGTGCGACAGCCAGCCCGAGCAGGGACCGTATCACACGTCCTTCAACCTGAGCGCCTCCGGGGAGGACATTGTGATCACCAGCGCCGGGGGACAGGCCCTGGACGCGATCACCTTCGGGGCGCAGACCACGGATGTCTCGCTGGGACGCTCCCCCGACGGAAGCGGCAACTGGATCGAGTTCGCCCTGCCGACACCCGGAGCGAGCAACGAGGAGGCGGAGCCGGTCTTCGAGGCGAGACTGGTGCTCAACGAGATCCTTGCCGACAACGGCGGCTGCTGCCCCGACGAACACGGCGATTTCGACGATTACATCGAGCTGCGCAACATCGGCAACGCCCCGGCGCTGCTCAACGGCCTGGCCCTGAGCGACGATGCCGCCCTGCCGGAGCTCTTCCTGTTGAGCCTGCCCGCCGACAGCAGCCTCCCGCCCGGCGAACGCTGTGTCTTTTGGTGTGACGACCAGGGCGAGCAGGGGCCGTTCCACACGCCCTTCGGCCTCTCGCGCAACGGCGAGAGCCTCTGGCTGCGACACGGCAGCCAGGCGGATTCGGTGGTCTTCCCCGCCCTGGCCGCGGACGAGGCCTGGGGCCGTCACCCGGCCACCCATTCCTGGATGGCCATGCAGTCGCCGACCCCCGGGCAGGAGAACCTCCCTGCGGCGGGCAGCACGCCCGGGGGACTGCTGATCAACGAGTACCTCGCTTCCAACGATTTCTGCTGCAGCGACGAGAACGGCGAATTCGACGACTGGATCGAGGTATACAACAGCGGAAACGCGCCTGTCCCGCTGAACGGCCTCTTCCTGAGCGACGACGGCGCGGAACCGCTCAAGCACCAGGTGGAGATTCCCGGCGACAGCCTGCTGCCTCCCGGAGGCCATGCGGTCTTCTGGTGTGATTCACAGGTCAGCCAGGGGCCCTTCCACTGCGGCTTCGCCCTGAGCGCCGGAGGCGAGCAGATCCGCCTGAGCGCGGCGGACGGCACCCTGCTCGACAGCCGCGACTACGATACCCAGACCACGGATGTCAGCGAGGGGCGCAGCCCCGACGGGAGCGACAGCTGGACGAACTTTGTCACACCGACACCGGGAGCAGCGAACGAATGAGCCGATACTGGATCCCCCTTCTCCTGCTGGCCCTGTCGGCCTGCCGCGACGGGCATCAGGAACCGGGCAGCGCGGCCTGGGAACTGCTGGCCCAGTACCCGCTGAGCGTGCCCGAGCCTTCGGGCCTCTGCCTGGACCGGGAAAGCGGGTCCCTGTATACGGTGAGCGACGAGACCGGGCTGGTCTACCGCATGGACCTGGAAGGCCATGTGCTCCAGACCCTCTCCTGGACCGGCGACGATCCGGAAGGCATCTGCATCGATCCCCGCGACGGCAGCCTCTGGGTGGTCGTCGAAAGGCGGCGGCAGCTGGTGCGCCTCAGCCGGGCCGGCAGCGAACTGGAGCGCTGGAACATGGACCTGCCGGGTGCCGCCAACAGCGGCCTGGAAGGGGTCGCTGTCGAACCGGATGGCCACGCCCTTGTGGTACAGGAGAAGGACCCCGGCCAGCTGCTGCGCTGGCTGCCGGGCGAGGCCGAGCTGGAAGTGCATCCGCTCGACTTTGCCAGGGACTACTCGGGACTGTGCCACGACCCGGAGCGGAACCGGCTCTATGTGCTTTCCGACGAGAGCGAGATCCTGGTCCGCCTGGACGCCGGGGGCATCGAGAAGCGCTGGGACCTGGGCCTGCGCCGCCTGGAAGGCGTCGCCATCGACGGAGACATCGCCTACCTGGTCAGCGACGCCCTGGCGCGTCTCTTCGTGATCCAACTGCACGAACACACGGAATAAACAATACAGCACCATCCTGGATGCTGGACAGAGTGGAGACGCAGATGCGCGGAATGTTATTCCTGCTGCTGGGCCTGGCGTACTCGGCCGCGGCGCAGACCCTCGTGATCAACGAGTTCCTGGCTTCCAATTCGGCCCACGGCGCCGACGAGGCCGGCGAGTACGACGACTGGGTCGAGATCTATAATCCCGGCAGCGAGGCCGTCGACCTGGCCGGCCTCTGGTTCTCCGACACGGAAGGGATTGCCGGCACGCAGATTCCCTTCGGCCAGCCCGAGCTGACGACGGTTCCCGCCGGCGGCTTCAAACTGGTCTGGTTCGACGAGGACCTGGACCAGGGCCCGCTGCACGTGGACGACAAGCTGAGCGCCGGCGGCGAGGCGATCGTGATGCTCGCCGAGGACAGCCTGACCGTGATCGACAGCTATGTCTTCGAGGAACAGGACACGGACATCAGCGAGGGACGCAGCACGGACGGCGGCGAGACCTGGGACTTCTTCAACCTGCCGACCCCGGGCATCAGCAATACGGAATCACCATTGCCCGAGCTGAAGATCAACGAGTTCCTGGCTTCCAATGTCAGCGGCATCCAGGACGACGACGAGGAATACGAGGACTGGCTGGAGATCTACAACGCCGGCGCATGGGCGGTGGACCTGGCGGGGTATCACGTCTCGACCAGCATGGGCAATACCGGCACGATGGTGCCTTCCGGCCAGCCCCTGCTGACGACCGTACCCGCCGGCGGCTTCCTGCTGCTCTGGATGGACGGGGAAACGGAGGAAGGCCTGACCCACATGGGGAACACGCTGAGCAGCGCCGGCGGCAGCATCGTGCTCTGGGCGCCCGACGGCGAGACCGTCATCGACAGCTACAGCTACGAGGACCAGGACAACGACGTCAGCGAGGGACGGAGCAGCGACGGGGGAGCCGACTGGACCTTCTTCAGCTCTCCCACGCCCGGCGAATCCAATGGCGGCCCGCTCATGCAGACGCTCTGGATCAATGAGTACCTGGCCTCCAATGACTTCTGCTGCACGGACGAGAATGGTGAATATGACGACTGGGCCGAGGTCTACAATCCCGGTCCCGACCCGGTCGACATGGCCGGCCTCTGGTTCAGCGACGACGCCAGCGAGCCGGCAACCCAGATTCCGGAGGGTTTTCCCGAGCTGACCGTCGTGCCGCCCGGAGGCTTCGCCGTGCTCTGGTTCGACGAGCAGCCCGAACAGGGGCCCTTGCACATCGACTCCAAACTGAGCGGGGACGGTGAGACCGTGGCCATGTTCCACCCGAACGGCGTGATCATGGAGGCCGTCGACTACGGCCCGCAGGTGACCGACCAGAGCGAGGGCCGTGAGACAGACGGCGGCGAGAGCTGGGTCTTCTTCCCCATGCCGACGCCCGGCGCCAGCAACCAGGCCACGGCCATCCACGCCGCTCCGGCGAGGCCGCAGGCCTTCGGCCTGGGCGCGGCCTATCCCAATCCCTTCAATCCCGCGACGACCGTGCGCTTCCGCCTGGCGGAAGCCGGCATGAGCGCTCTCCGCGTATACGACCTGCAGGGAGCCCTGGTGCAGCGGATCGAGCTGGGTCCGCTCCCCGTCGGCGAGCACCGGCAGACACTGACCCTGCCGGCGGCGGCCGCTTCCGGACTGTACCTGCTCGAGCTGCACAGCGGACAGATGCGTGATACGCAAAAGATCCTGTTGCTGAAATAGAAAAAGGGGACACAATGAAAGGACATGGAATGAAGCATTTGCTTTGCCTGACCGCCCTGGTCGCGGCCTCGACGGTCCGTGCCGATGTGGTGATCAACGAGATCCACTACAATCCCGGCGCCGGCCTGGATGACGCGAACTACGAGTGGTTCGAGCTGCACAACACCGGCGGAAGCTCCGTCGACCTGAGCGGCTGGAGCATCACCGACGACGTGCCCGCCGGCCACAGCGCCGTGACACACACCTTCGCCGGCGGCACTACGATCGCCGCGGGCGGCTACCTGGTGGTCGGCAGCAATCCTTCCGCCGTCGAGAGCTTCTACGGCATCAGCGGCGTGATCCTCTGGGACAGCGGCGCGCTGGACAATGGCGACGACCCGATCGTGCTGCGCGACGCCGCGACGACCATCGTCGACCAGGTCTACTACCTGGACGACAGCGGCTGGCCCACGGCCTGCGACGGCGACGGCCCGAGCCTCGAACTGATCAACCCCGAGCTGGACAACGACAACTTCGCCGCCTGGGATGCCAGCGCCGTGGATCACGGCACACCCGGCGCCGCCAACAGCGTCTACACCAGCGACGCCGAGCCCGTCGCCGGCAACCTCTTCCACAGCCCGCAGAACCCGGGCACGGGCCAGATCGTCACGATCAACGTCGATGTCACCGACGACCAGGGCGTGAGCCAGGTGCTGTTGCGCTTCAATCCCGGCACGAGCGACCAGGCCGTGCTGATGTCGAACGGCGGCAGCGGTGACACTTGGACCGGCTTCATCGGCCCCTTCGCCGAGGGCAGCCTGGTCAGCGTGGCCATCGAGGTCACCGACAGCGGCAACCAGACGGTGACCTACCCCGGCCAGCTCAACACGGACGACTCCTACTTCTTCTACGTGACCGACAGTCCGCTGGCGGACGGCGACCTGGTCTTCAGCGAGTTCCAGTATACGGACGCCTGCTTCGGCAACCTGGACTGGGTCGAGCTCTACAACAACACGGCGGCCGCCATCGAGCTGGGCAGCTTCCAGTTCAAGGACGACCAGGACGATCACATCTTCGAGATTCCCGGCGGCACGACGATCGACGCCGGAGCCTACCTGGTGCTCGCCCAGGACGCGGCCCAGCTGACGCTGGACTACGGGGTCACGAACGTGGTCGGGGACATCGAGAACGGCCTGGGCAGCGGCGGCGACGCCCTGCGCCTCTTCGACATCAACGGCAACCTGCTGGACGCCGTGTACTACGAGGTCGGCGTTAACGACTGGCCCGACGGCACGGTCGGCAACAGCGTGAGCCTGATCGACGTCAGCAGCGACAACAGCCTGGGCGCTTCCTGGGAACTGAGCACCGCTCCCTGCGGCAGCCCCGGCGTGGCCAATGATGTAGACATCTTCGCCCCCTCCGTGCTCAGCGCCGGCGTGATCAACGACACCACCATCGAGCTCAGCTTCGACGAGGAGATGGATCCGGTCACCGCCGAGACCCTTTCCAACTACTCGCTGAGCGGCAATGCCTGCACCTCGGCCAGCCTGGTCGACCCGATGACCGTCGAGCTGCAGTTCGGCATCCCCATCGGCCTGGGCTACTATGTGCTGCATGTGGAAAATGTCGAGGACCTGGCGGGCAATGCCGTTCCGGCCAGCGACATCTCCATCGCCTACGCCACGGCGGACGCCGTCGTGATCACCGAGATCCTGCAGAATCCCAGCGTCGACGACGACTTCGGCGAGTGGTTCGAGCTCTACAATCCCGGTGCGAGCCCGGTCAACCTGCGCGGCTGGATTCTCAGGGACTACGACACGGACAGCCACGTGATCAGTCCCGACGCCGACCTCTTCGTGATGCCCGGCGAGTTCTTCGTGCTCGGCCGCAGCGGGGATACGACCTTCAACGGCGACTACGCGCCGGACTATGTCTACGGCGACGAGTTCCAGCTGGCGAATGGTGCCGACGAGATCCAGCTGCTGGCAGGCCTGACCGTGATCGACGAATGCGCCTACGACGGCGGCAGCGAGTGGCCCGATCCCAACGGCATCTCCATGGAGCTGATGGCCATTGGCCTGGACAACAATGTGGGCGCCAACTGGGGCGAAGCGACGACCGCCTTCGGCCTGGGCGACCTGGGCACGCCCGGTGCCTTCAACAGCATCTGGAGCCTGGAGGCTCCCGTGCTGACGATCACCTTCAGCGATCCCGACATCGAGCTCGACTGGAACGCCGTGCCTTTCGCCGCCGACTACCAGGTGCTGGTCTCCGATGGCCTGGGCCTGCCCTTCAGCGAGCTGGCCGTGACCACGGACACCTTCTACAGCTTCCCCGCCGGTCCTGCCGGCAGCGTCAAGCTCTACCAGGTGCTGCCGCGGCAGTAGACCGACGCTTCATTCCCCTTCCGGGGAAATCGACCACAAAGCCCCCGTTGCGTCGCCGCGGCGGGGGCTTTGCATTCCAGTCGTGTACCAGCCTGGGGGGGGAGCGGGCCTTATCCGTCCGTCGCCGGGCGGATGAATCGCTCCAGCTCCGGATCCATTTTCCGCAGGCGCTGCGCCTCCGGCCCTTCCGGATCGATCAGTTCGAAATCGGCGAAATCGAAGCCCGGTCCGACGCTGCAGCCGACCAGGGCTTCCGGCGCGGCGATGACTTCGGCGGCTTGCCAATAGCCGGCGGGCACCACGTGGCAGAAGCGCTCCTCGTTGCGCGAAAGCTCGACGCAGTCGATCTCATCCCCCCGACCGTCCCACTGGTAAAGGCGCAGGCCGCGCCCGCAGTAGAGACTCCAGACCTCGTCGGAACCCACCCGGTGGAAACGGCTGACTTCCCCGGGCGACAGTTCGAAGTAGATGTGCGTCAGCGCGTCGCGCGCCCGCCCGTTGTCGGCGAGTACCTTGCGCGGCGAGCGGAAGACTTCCTGGAAGCGGCCGCCTTCCGGATGGGGAAGCAGGTTGTCGGGGCGCATGGGGGGCTCCTTTCCTAGCTTGCTCTGCGAGTACAGGCCAACTTGCCACTCCCCGCAGGATTTCCTTAGAGGAGAACACCGTGACTGAAAACTCCTGGTACGCGCGCCCGGTCTTCTTCGTGAAGGACTGCGAGGCTGCAAGGGCCTTCTACTCGAAGCTCGGATTCGCCGAAGAGTGGCGTTTCGAGGAGGATGGAACAGTCGTGGCCCTGCAGGTTCAGCGCGCGGGCGCGGAACTGATTCTCAACCGCAACCCGGAGCGCGCCGGCGGCGGGCGGCTCTTCCTCTCGCTGGAAGCGGGCGAAGCATCACGCTGCGAGAAGGAATTCGCGGCGAAGGATGTTCGCGTGTCACACGGGCACTGGGGCATGCCGGTCCTTGTGATCCAGGATCCGGACGGCAACGAGCTGCTGCTGACGGATGATGCCTGGCAGGAGGAACGCCCGGTGTGATACTCGCCGGGTAGCGACAGGGTGTGGGTGAAACCTGCGGGCGCCTTGGGAACGGGTGGGGGTTTGCTTGCCGTCTCCGCGGGTTGGCATGCGCATTGACGCGTGTTGGAGGGTGCCACCGTCTCCGCGGGGTGGCACCCGCGGCTACGATTCTGTCGCCGCTTCGCGGCTTTTCTGGAAGACGTTGATTTGCAGGGTGTGGAACACGCCAGGCTCTCCTGGAGAGGGTTGGCGTGTTCCACACCACATTTTGATTCTACGTTCCGCTTCCCATGCCCAGCCAGGCGGCGACGATGTTGATCATCATTTCGCTTGTGCCGGAATAGATCTTGCCGCCGATGGCGTCGCGCAGGACGCGCTCGACCTTGTACTCGGTGGTGAAGCCGTAGCCGCCGTGGATCTGGATGCAGCGCTCGGCGGCGTCGACGAAGGCTTCGCTGACGAAGAGCTTGGACAAGGCGGCGTCCTGTGAGACGCTGCGGCTCTTCTCCAGCCGGTCCGCGCTGCGGTAGACCATCAGGCGGCTGCTTTCCAGGTGCGCCTTGATGCGTGCCACATGCTCGCGGATCGCCGGGTAGCGCTCGATGGGGCGGCCGAACTGGCTGCGCGTGCGGGCGTAAGTCGTCGCCGTTTCCAGCAGGCGCTCCATGGCGCCCACGTGGATCGCCGAGAGCAGGGCCCGCTCCCAGTCCATGCTGTGGGTGAACATCGTCGCGCCGGCGCCTTCGCCACCCAGCATGTTCGCCGCGGGCACGCGGGCCTCCTGGAAACTGATCTCCCCGAAGGGCGAGGTGCGAATGCCCATCTTCTCGATCTTGCGGCTGCAGCTCACGCCGGGGGTGTCCATTTCGACGATGAAACAGCTCACGCCGCCGTGAAAGCCCTTCTCCGCGTCGGTCAACGCGAAGGCGACGAAGAGGTCGGCCACCGGCGCGTTGGTGATGAAGATCTTGTTCCCGGTCAGGACATAGTGCTCGCCGTCCTTCTCGGCCTTCGTCGTCATGGCGAAGGCGTCGGAACCCGTATTCGCCTCGGTCATGGCGTTGGAGGCGATCAGCGATCCGTCACACAGGCCGGGCAGGTATTTCCGCTTCTGCTCCTCCGTGCCGAACTTGTCAATGGGCACGGCGCAAGGCAGCATGTGGGCGCAGAGGCTGAAGAGCAGCCCGCCGTCCCAGCAGCCCTGGCCCAGGGCCTCCAGGGCGATCGCCGTCGACAGAGGGTCCAGTCCCCCGCCGCCGTACTCCTCGCTGACGGCGAGTCCGGGAATGCCCATCTCGCCCATCTTCTTCCACAGGTCGGCGGCGAAGACCTGCTCGCGGTCGCGGCTCTCCAGGTCGTCGTTCAGCTCCTGGCGCGCGAACTTGAGCAATGTCTCACGCAGGCTCTTCTGTTCTTCGGTGTACTCCAGGATCATGCAAGTCTCTCCTTCAGGCCCTGGTAATCGGTCTTGTCGGTGGAGGTCTTCGGCAGGCTGTCGAAGAAATGGAAGTCGTCGGGGATCATGTAGGACAGCAGGTTCTTCGCGCACCATCCCTTGAGGGCGATGATCGAGAGCCTCTCTCCGCTGCGGGTCGCCAGGCAGGCGCTGATGCGCACCTCGCCCTGGTCATTGGTCCGCGCCAGCACGGCGACCTCGCGCAGGTCCTCGTGCCGGTGCAGGGTGGCCTCGATCTCGCCCAGCTCGACCCGGTAGCCGCGCTTCTTGACCATGCGGTCGCGCCGGCCGGCGAAGAGCAGTTCGCCGTCCCCCGGATCACGAACCACGTCGCCCGTGTTGTACCAGCGTCGGCCGTCGATCTCGACGAAGGCCTGCGCGTCCAGCTGCGGCGCTTTCCAGTAGCCGCTCATCACGCCGGGTCCGTCGATCAGCAGCAGGCCCTCCTCCCCGGGCGTCACGGGGCGGTTGTCGTGATCCACGATCAGCGAGTCGTAGTGGGCGCAGACCCCACCGATCGGGTAGGGCGTATCACGGCTGTCGCCCTCCGGCCCCGGCAGGCGGTGCGCCGTGCAGACATTGGTCTCCGTCGGCCCGTAGAGATTCCAGTACTCCGGCTTCGGCAGCAGCTCGCGCAGCCGGCGCAGCTGCTGGATCGGGAAGACCTCGCCGGCGAAATTGACCAGGCGCAGCGCGCTGGTGTCCTGCTCGGCCAGGTTGCCGTAGTCCAGCATCAGGCTGAGGATCGAGGGAGTCGAATACCAGCAGGTAATGCCCTCGTCCTCCAGCAGCTCGCAGAGGCGGATCGGGTTCTTGCCGTCCTCCTCGCCGATCAGGTGCAGGCTGGCTCCGTGCAGCAGGGGCACATAGATGTCCAGGATGCTGAGGTCGAAATGAAAGGGCGCGTGGGAACTGAAACGGTCCTTCGGCGTCGGCGCGAAGGTCCGCGCGCACCAGTCGATGAAGGCCAATGCGGCCTGCTGGCTCACCTGGACGCCCTTGGGGTCCCCCGTGCTGCCGGAGGTATACAGGATGTAGGCCAGGTCCTGCGGATCCCGCGGCGTGGCAGGCTCCGTGCGCCCCCGCGGCGTGACACGGTGATCCGTCAGCAACTGCGGCAGGCTGGTCTCGCTGTCGGGGTTGACGCCGATGATCCGTGCGCGGTGTCCCAGTTCCTCGAGAGCCAGGCGCAGGTCCTCGACCCGGTGGGTCTGGCAGATGATCGTGTGGACCTCGCAATCACGGAAGATCCAGGCGGCGCGCTCGATCGGTCCGCCGGCGTCGACGGGCACATGGACCGCCCCCAGCTTCTGCGCCGCGAAGAGGAAGGCCAGCGACTCCAGGGACTTGGGCAGGCAGATGCCCAGCCGTTCCCCGTTGAGCAGGCCGCCCTTGTAGAGCAGTTCCGCGCAGCGATCGACTCCGAGCACGAACTCGGCGTAGTTGGCTTCCCGGTCGCGGGCCGTGTCCCGAACGGCCAGCTCGTGGGGTGAAAGACGGCCGCCCGCCTCGAGGCAGGCGTGCAGGGTGGCGGGTGCAGCCATGGCTAGCCCTTTCGGGATTCGACGAAGGCAACGATCCGGTCAATGGTGTCCAGGTGCTCGGCGCCGACCTCGTGGGCGGCGAACTCGACTCCGTAGCTGTCCTCCAGGAAGGTGACCAGCTTCAGGGTCGCCAGCGAATCGAGGATCCGGCTGCTGACCAGCTCGACATCATCGGTCAGCGATTCGGCGGGCTCTCCGGGCAGGAATTCCTTGAGGATGAATTCGCGGATCTCTTCACGCATCTCGGCCATCAGTCTCTCCATATCTTGTTTGCATCACGTCTGAATTCGTCGTACAGGCGCTCGGCGACCATGCGGTGGCCTACCGCCGAGGGATGGTCGTCCCAGGGCTTGACCCACAGCTCTTCCGGCTCCGGTCCGGCGTATACGCCGGCCAGGTCGATCACCGGGCGACCCGTGGCGCGGGCCGTGGCGACGACCTCTTCCCAGCTCATCTGCAGCTTGTGCTCCAGCAGCAGGGGCACGAAGAGGAAGACCAGCTTCTGCTCCCTTTCGGCGCAGAGCTCGCTCATGCGGCCGAAGATCCAGCCAAGCAGTTCCTGCTCGAAGGGCCGCAGGTGGCGGATCGCGGCGCTCTCCTCCATGCCTGGCCGGGCTCCGGCCCGTTCGACCAGTTCGTCCAGCCAGGGGTGGGGCAGCGGGACTTCGCGCTCGAGCAGCCAGGCCAGGCGATCGACGCCGTGCTTGCCGTCGATGATGTGTCCCACGTAGACCACGTTGTCGGCGTGGAAGCGGGGCACCTGGTCCTCGAGCACGGCCAGGATGTCGAGGGGCGTATAGCCCTCGACGCCGAAATTGAGGATCTCGAAGGGGGTACCGCTCTCGTTGACCTTCTTCTCCAGCAGGGACTCGAAGTCGTCTTCCTGTGCCACACCGCTGCCGTAGAGGTGGGAGGCGCCGATCCAGGCCGAGCGCCGGGTTCCCTCCGCCGGTCGCGCGGCATAGTCCAGGTCCCGCAGTCCCTCGCTGTTGACGCGCACCTGGACGCCCTTGTGGCGCTGTTCCGTGTTCGGCACCAGCTTGAGGAAGGGCAGGCCGTCGACCGGCTCGGACAGAATGCTCTTCTTCAGCGAGACCCAGTCGGCGGGCTTCTGCTGGAAGACCTCGTTCAGCTGGGGATTGTCCCAGCCCACATCGTTCAGCTTCTCGTAGTAGTCCCTCTGGCGGCGCATCTTGTCGCGGTCGTTGAGCACCGGGCTCTTCACCTGGTGGACCAGGTCGCGCGCCTCCTGGGGAAAGCGGTTGTATACGGCCGGGTAGCCGATGGCGAAGAGCAGCGCCAGCATGCCGCCCGTGCGCAGCGCTTCCTGCCAGAAGGGGCGATGGGGCGGCTTGTTGTAGAGGAAGTAGAGGCCGGCCAGGAAATGGATCACGATGCCCGCGGCGACCAGGGCGACGATGCCTCCCCCGCCGGGCTCGATCCGTCCGGCCATGCTGAAGAGGCTGGCCCACTCGCGCACCGAATCCGTGATCCACATGGACCACAGCACGCAGATCGTCAGGAAGACGCCCGTGGTCTTCACCGCGATGCGCGCCTTGACCTTCAGGCCGCCGCGGCTTTCCTGCAGCCGCTGCAGCGGGGTCTTCTTCTCCTCGAGCACCACGTTGACCGCGACCAGGGCGCAGAGCACGACCCAGAAAAGGATGTCGTGCGTCGCCAGCAGGAATTCGCCGCGGATCCAGAACCAGAGCCAGGCGTGGAAGAACCAGGTGGCGAAGAAGACCCAGACCGTTCCCAGGACCAGCGCCTGGGTATTGCCGTACTTGCGCAGGCGGAAAAAGGCCGGATAATAGAAGACCTTCAGCATGAAGTCCTTCCAGTAGATGTTGATCCGGCGCCAGAAATCGGTGAAGCTGCTGGCCAGGTAGAAGAGATGATGCGTTTCCGGCAGGTTGTAGCCGAAGATGCGCACAAGGCCGATCACCAGGTGGAACTGCCCGCTGACATTCAGGTAGAGCAGGAAGGGCCAGCTCAGGTAGCGCAGCAGGCTGCCCAGGCCGATCACGTCCGTGGTGTCGATGGGCGCGTGCTGATAGATCAATCGATACAGAATGAGCTGCAAGACGCCGCGGGCGATCCAGGACATGCCTTCCTGGACGTCGCGGGCCTTCTTCTCCGGCTTGCCCTGGCTGCGGACGAAGGTCTGGTAGTCCACGGAGGGAAAGAGCGGGAAGACCACATTGGGCACCATGAAGAAGTAGGCCAGTCGGTTGGGCCAGGTCACCGGCGCCGTCTTGTGGGATTGATCATAGAGGAAAATGATCATCCGGATCGAGAAGAGGGAGCCCAGGATCGGCCAGATCGCCCCCGACCAGGGGTGCTCGATGGCTCCGCCGCGCATGAAGGCCAGCAGCGTGATCGCCGCGCCGAGAATGCCCCAGCGCAGCAGGGCCGGGCCGGGGATGGCTGTCAAGGCGATCAGCCCGACTCCCAGTCCGAGCAGCCAGCCGCCGTGCAGCCAGCCGAAGACCAGCGGAAAACTGCCCATGGACAGCAGCACGAAGAGCCAGTGCTTGTAGCGTGGCGGGGTGAAATAATGCAGGGCGAAACCGCCGAGCAGGTAGAAACTGAAGTGGTGGAAGATCTGCCCCTGCAGCTGGAAACTCCAGCCGGTCAGGTAGAGGGCAAGCGCCAGCTGGAACCAGAGAGCGCCGAATTTCAGCAGCTCCCCGATGCCGGGAAAGGCGTAAGAAGGGCGGTCGCCGCTTGCGGGCGGCGCCTGAGTGGGATTCGTGCTCATGGGTCCAGGAACTGTGAGTTGCCGAAACTCTGAATAAAGCAGGTTGCTCGGAGTTGTGCAATTCCAGCGAGGTTAGAAATACGCACCCTCTTCTGATTCTTCTGCCAGCGTGAACCATTCAGGCCCGATCAGGCCTCGTCCTCCGATTTCCGCGTCCTCCAGTGTGCGGCAGATCTCTTGCTCCCGCCCTTGCAATGCCGCAGCCTGCCGCTGGATGCCCTTGGATGCCGTTGCCAGCAATGAAGGCTGCCGGTGTGCACAGGGTCTGCACTCCGATCCGCAGGCCGATCCCGATGCCGGGAACCAGCAGCAGGTTGAATCGGTGCATTGTCGCGCTCCGTTCATGGAGAGACGGCGCTCCGACACCCTTCCCGCGATTGCGCGCCGCGAATGCCTCCGGCAGTTGTATACGACCCATGGCAGGCCTGTTCAGGCGCCCTGCGCAAGGACCCCGCTGCCGTGTCCGCTGCTCCAGGCCTGGATGCGCTCCCAGTCGCGGTAGTCTCCTTCCGCCACGCCCATCAGGTTCATGATCCCCCGGATCAGCAGCCGGGTCGGGAGTCCCATGCGGGAGGTATCCAGCACGCCGGCAAAGGCCCCCACCTCTTCGGCCTTCACCCCGGGCAGTTGGTCGGCAATGTGGCCGGCGTAGCTCTCCGCTTTCCTCTGCGCGGCCGGTCCCTTGTGCGACAAGGTCAGGCAACTGAAGAATCCGGCCACATGACGCTCCTGCAAGGCCTCCCGGTGCCTGTGGGCAAAGACGCGCGCCTCTTTCATCCAGCGGTCGTATTGAATCGGAGCCCCCAGCACGACGCAGGAGTAGGCATCGATGCTGTCGATTTCGGTCATGGGCGCCGTATGAACGATTCGCCCGGCATTGCGCAGGGTCAGCGCGATTCTCAAGGCGATTTCTTCGGTCGATCCGAAGGCGCTGGCCCAGGTCACCAGCCAGGAGTTTTCGGCAACCGCCTGGCGATCGACGGGGCCGGTCTCCAGGACTTCGGCGATTCCAGGCGCAAGCCCGGGAAAGGACAAGCCGGCCAGCCAGGCCGCCGCAGAGACCTGGAGGCTTCGGCCGATGAACTGGCGGCGGGAGAGACGTTGCATGGCCGGGGACCCTTTCAGCGATAAGAACTTGACACAGTGTCAATTGAACGGGCGCAAACATGGCGCTATCTTGACACCATGTCAAGTCGAAATATTTCCACACGCGAAACAATCCTGCGGGCCGCCTGGCAGCTGCTGGAAGCCAACAGTGGCCAGGCGGTCCAGATGAAGGATATCGCCAGGCAGGCGGGTATCTCCCGTCAAGCCATGTACCTGCACTTCGCCTCAAGGCTGGAGCTGCTGAAGGCCACCCTGGCCTATATCGATCAGGAAAAGGGCCTGGAGCAAAGGCTGCGCCCCTTCGAGCAAGCCGGCAGCGGACGGGATCGGCTGCGCCTGGCGGTGGAGGTCTGGGGCAACTACATTCCCGAGATCCATGGAGTCGCCCGCGCCCTGGTCGACAGGCAGCCGGAGGACCAGGCGGCCCGCGCCGCCTTCGACGACTGCATGGCCTGCCTGCGGGAGGCCTGCATCACGACGATCGGCGACCTGCAGAACGAGCAGGCACTGCTTCCCGAATGGAACACGAGGCAGGCGGTAGATATCATGTATACACTGTTGTCCATCCGCAACTGGGAAATGCTGCGTCTGGAGTGCGGCTGGTCGCAGGAGCGCTATGTGCGGGGGCTTCTGCACACGCTGCAGCGAAGCCTACTGGTGGATCCCGCATCGTAGACCGGTTCCCATGTCCATGCGCCTGTCGGACCGCTGACCGCTCCAGGCGCGCAGAGCTGCTGGAGGTGTCACCATGTTCGAACAGCCGCGGGAAGTCCGGTTCACCCTGCCCGGGTGGCTGCTGTCCTACGCCGGTACCCACGAAACGACGACCGATCGGAAGCAGCGCATGCGCTTCGTCATCGAGGCCGCGCGACAGAATGTGCTCCGCGACGGAGGCGCCCCCTTCGCCGCCGCGGTCTACGAAATGGAAAGCGGCCGCCTGGTCTCCCTGGGCGTCAATCGGGTCACTGCGCAGGACTGCTCCCTTCTCCACGCGGAGATGGTCGCCATCGCCCTGGCCCAGCGCCAGCGGGAGACCTTCGACCTGGCAGCCCCCGGGCAGCCACCTTTCGAATTGTATACCAGCACCGAACCCTGCGCCATGTGCTACGGCGCCATTCCCTGGTCCGGCCTGCGCCGCATCGTCTGCGCCGCCCGCGAGGAGGACGCCCGCGAAATCGGCTTCGACGAGGGGCCGAAACCGGAGGACTGGATCGGGGGACTTCAGAAGCGGGGCATCGAGGTCGTTACCGGCGTGGAACGCGAGGCGGCGCGGAAGGTGCTTCAGCTCTACGTGGAGTCGGGGGGCGTGGTCTACAACGGAGGGAGAAAGCAATCACCGTGAATGCACAATTCTCAATTGGAGCGCTGAGGATGCCAAAGGGCTCCGCGCCAGCGAGGCACCCGTTGGCTCAGCAACTAAGGAACCAGTCCCGGATCAGGAGTTTGCAAATACCTCAATCCGGCGAAACCGGCATCCCAGGAATGCTCATGCTGGTCCTTCTGCTTCCCTTTGCCGCCCAGGCACAGCACCTGACCTTCAGCGATCCCGTTCTACTAGTTGCACCTGCAGAGTATTTCTTCGACGGCCTTCTCGTTGCGGACCTGAATCAGGATGGCCTGCAGGATATCCTGTACAAAATTGGAAGCCTTGAAGCGATCTGGCATGCGCAACAGGATTCCATGCAATTCTCGGCAGCGCTTTCGATCCCAGGCACGGCGGAATTTTCAGCAACCATCGATGCCGAGAGTGCAGATGTGGATCTGGATGGGGTTCCGGACCTGATCATGGCCAGATCGCCCCTTGATTCCTTGTCGTACAGCGTACTCAAGTATTCGGAGCAAGCAGGAACCCTTGGGATCACGGATTCCCTGGGGCCACAGGGAGGGCCCGCATCACGCTTTTCCATGGTGGACCTGGATGGAGATCTCGATCCTGATCTGTTGAAATGGAGCACATTGCCTTCCCGCCCACTCGGCTGGTATGAAAATACAGGACCTGCAGGTTTGTCGGCGTATCATCTGATCGATTCTCTTGAGGTGTTCACTGTGCTCTCAGGTGACGTGGACAACGATGGCGACCTGGACATTTGCCTGGACGTGGGGAACGCAGGATTGTACTGGCTGGAGAACATGGATGGATCGGCAAGCCAGTTTACGCTTCATGCCATTACGGAGAGCGGAAGACTGCAGGGCATTGCGGATGTGGATTCCGATGGCGATCCGGACCTTCTGGCCTGGGACTACTGGAACAATTTTCCATTCCCCGATTCTCTCGCCCTGCACCTGTACAGGAATACTGCTGGCACTGGAGTATTCACTGAAGCACAGACCCTCTATGCCGGCATAGCCAGATCGGATATCTATCGTTCACAATTCGTCGACCTGGATGAAGACGGTGATGTAGACATTCTCGTGGCTGCCACAGCAGTGTACTGGTACGAGAACCTGGATGGCCAAGGAAACTACTCTGAGCTGCAAACACTGAAAGAGCCCTTCTGGCCTGACTATGCATCCATCCTGTACAATGTCGTGGACCTGGACACGGATGGGTTGCCCGACCTGGTTGTCCATGACTGGCGCTTCGGCGTGGCCTGGATGCGGAACATGGGGATGACCGGTATCGCCGGGAATCCCTTGCCGGCGACACCGGAACTTCACCCCCGGATCCAGCTTGTTTCTCCCAACCCATTCAATGCCCAGCTGCGCATCGACCTTCAGGTGCCCCACGCGCAGAGCATCCAGCTGGCCCTCTACAACGTGGCGGGGCAAAGGGTATTATCATGGCCTTTACACTACTATCCCCCCGGAGCGCACACGGTGAGAATCGACGAATTCCAGGGAAGCAGCGGCAAGTACTTCCTGCACTTGCAGGCAGAATCCAGTTTCGACACACGCGGTATCACCTTGATCAAGTAGCTCTACGGGGAGAGTTTCTATGGCACACGATTCCGCACTGTCCTACTCAGCCAATTTTTCCCTTGTATTCCGCCCGGACGCAAAAAGAATACCCAGCCTGCCATAGCACGCGGGGTTTCGTGTTCATTCTCACAACCGTCGATCCTGATCCGTCTACGAGGCCCAGTTCAGATTCAGCTTCCGCTTGTGTTCCACACAATCGCGCAGATAGAGATTGATCAGGGTCTGGTATGGAATGCCGCTCTCCTCGGCCAGCTCGCGGAAGTAGTCGATGATGTCCGTACCCATGCGAATCGTCACCTGCTTCTTCAGCTTGGCGGCGTAAGGATTGCGCCGGCTCTTCATGGTTGCCAGGTCATATTCCTTTTTCATGGATTTCCCCAGGGATAAAGTTTATGCTCCTTGGCTGTCGCCTTTCGCGCTGACTGGCTCTACCCCATTCAAAGTGCTGCTCGTTCATACATGCACTATACATACACTGTAGGTTGCGTGCAATCAGGGTCTACCGCAAGTCTATACAAAAGAAAAACCCCGCCTGCCGTAGCAAGCGGGGTTTCGTGATTGTTCGTGTAGGGGTCGATCGCGCAGCCTTGGCTGCGCGCTGCGATCGACCCTTACACTCCCGTGTACACCTAGACCTTGGCCAGGGCGATCCGGTTGATGGCGCGCTTGAGCGCCAGCTCGGCGCGGGCCATGTCCGTGTCGGACTCGTGCTTTTCCAGGCGCTCGCGGGCACGCTTCTCGGCGTCCCGTGCACGCTCCACATCGATTCGGTCCACCAGTTCGGCGGCCTCGGCGAGAATGCGCACGCGGCCCTCCTCGACCTGGATGAAGCCCTGGGCCAGCGCCAGCTCGGTGGCCTGGCCGCCTTCCTCGTCCACATGCACGCGGCCGATGCCCAGGGCGGCCATCAGGTCGGCGTGATGCGCCAGGATGCCGAAGCTGCCGTCCTCGCCGGGCACGCTCAGGTGGCTGGCCCGGCGCTCGTAGACGACGCCTCCGGTGGGTGTGACAATTTCGAGGGCGAAGGTGTTATCGCTCATGATTCCATGGTCTTGGCTTTTTCGATCGCCTCTTCAATCGTGCCGACATAGGCGAAGGCCTGCTCGGGCAGATGGTCGACATCGCCGTTCAACAGGGCCTTGAAGGATTCGATCGTGTCCTTGAGCGGCACGTACTTGCCGGACATGCCCGTGAACTGCTCGGCCACATGGAAGGGCTGGCTGAGGAAGCGGCTGATCTTGCGCGCGCGGGCCACGGTCAGCTTGTCCTCTTCGCTCAGCTCGTCCATGCCCAGAATGGCAATGATGTCCTGCAGGTCCTTGTAGCGCTGCAGGATCTCCTGCACGCCGGTGGCCACGCGGTAGTGCTCCTCGCCGACCACGTTGGGATCCATGATGCGGCTGGTCGAGTCCAGCGGATCCACGGCCGGGTAGATGCCCAGCTCGGCGATCTTGCGCGAAAGCACCGTGGTGGCGTCCAGGTGGATGAAGGTCGTGGCGGGCGCCGGGTCCGTCAGGTCGTCCGCGGGCACATAAATGGCCTGCACCGATGTAATGGAACCGGTGCGGGTCGAGGTGATGCGTTCCTGCATGATGCCCATTTCCGTCGCCAGGGTCGGCTGGTAGCCCACGGCGCTGGGCATGCGGCCCAGCAAGGCGCTCACTTCCGAGCCGGCCTGGGTGAAACGGAAGACGTTGTCGACGAAGAGCAGCACGTCGCGGTTCTCTTCGTCACGGAAGTACTCGGCAATGGCGAGACCGGACAAGGCCACGCGGGCGCGGGCACCGGGGGGCTCGTTCATCTGGCCGAAGACCAGGGCAATGTTGGACTCGTTGATCTTGTCCTCGTCGGCCTTGCTGATGTCCCACTCGCCGGTCTCTTCGAAGTGCTTGGCGAAGGCCTCGCCGTAGTTGACCACGTTGGACTCGAGCATCTCGCGCAGCAGGTCGTTGCCCTCGCGGGTGCGCTCGCCCACGCCGGCGAAGACGGACAGACCCGAGTGCGCCTTGGCGATGTTGTTGATCAGCTCCATGATCAGCACGGTCTTGCCCACGCCGGCACCGCCGAAGAGGCCGATCTTGCCGCCCTTGGCGTAGGGCTCGAGCAGGTCGATGACCTTGATGCCGGTCTCGAGAATCTCGCTGGCCGTGTCCAGCTCCTCGAAGGTCGGGGCCTCGCGGTGAATCGGGCCGCGCTTGTCGGTCTTGACCGCGCCCAGGTTGTCGATGGCCTCGCCGACCACGTTGAGCAGGCGGCCGCGGGTCGCGGGACCGACGGGCACGCTGATCGGCACGCCCAGGTCTTCGACTTCCGTGCCGCGGACCAGGCCCTCGGTGGCGTCCATCGAGATGCAGCGCACCTTCTTCTCGCCCAGGTGCTGCTGGACTTCCAGAATCAGCTTCTCGCCGCCTTCGCGGTCCAGCGAGAGGGAATTGTAGATCGCGGGCAGCTCGCCCTCGGGGAACTCGACGTCCAGCACGGCGCCGTTGATCTGTACAATCTTGCCTTTGTTCATGTCCATTCCTTTGTGCCGGCGCGAGGCGCCAAGGTTTCGTGTTGTCTCACGTCGATCAGGAGATGGCGGCGGCGCCGCCGACGATCTCGGCGATCTCCTGGGTAATGGCCGCCTGGCGGCTGCGGTTGTACTGCAGGGTCAGCTGGCCCAGCATCTCGCCCGCGTTGTCGGTGGCGCTTTCCATGGCCGTCATCCGCGCCCCCTGTTCGGCGGCGTAGGAATCAAGCAGCACGCGCCAGAGCACGCGGTTGACCGTCATCGGCAGCAGGGTGCCGAGCAGGCTTTCGGCATCCGGCTCGAAAATGGTCTCGCCGTGCGCCTCGCCGCCCTGCTCCACGGAGAAGGGCAGCAGCTCGTCCTCGTGCATCACCTGCTGGACGGCGCTCTTGAACTCGTTGAAGACCAGCACCACCCGGTCGACCTCGCCGGCCGTATACAATTCGCGCAGGCGGGCGCCAATGGAGGTGGCGTGGCTGAAGTCCAGGTCGTTGAAGAGCCCGGTGAGGTGCTCCACGATCGGCGTATCACGCCGCTTGAAGAAGTCGTAGCCCTTGCGGCCCACGCAGTACAGGAGCGGCTCGACCCCGGCAGGCGTCTCGCGGATCAGCTGCTGCGTGCGACGGATCAGGTTCGAGTTGAAGCCGCCGCATAGGCCGCGGTCCGCGGTCACCAGCACGAAGAGCACTTTCTTGACCTCGCGCTGCTCGAGCAGCGGGTGGTCCAGGTCTCCCGCCCCGGCGGCGGCCCGGCCCAGCACCTCGCCCAGCCTTTCGGCGTAGGGACGGGCGCGCTCGATGGCCTCCGTCGCCTTGCGCATCTTGGCCGCGGCGACCATTTTCATCGCCTTGGTGATCTGCTGCGTGGACTTGACGCTGCCGATGCGGCGCTTGATCTGCTTCAGATTGGGCATCGATTACCCCGCGTAGTTGGCGACGAAGGACTTGCCCTCTGAAAGGATCGCGTCGCGAATCCCGTCGTCCAGCACGCCGGCGCTCTTCAGCTTCTCGTACTCGTCCGGCTTGGCGCTCTTGAAATGGTCGACGAAGGCCTCCGCGGCGGGACGGATCTTGTCCACCGACAGGGAGTCCATCAGGCCATTGACGCCCAGCATCAGCTGCAGCACCTGGTCCTGGTTCTCCAGCGGGCTGTACTGGCCCTGCTTCAGCAGTTCCACCAGGCGCTCGCCGCGAGCCAGCTGGGCCTGCGTCGCCTTGTCCAGGTCGCTGCCGAACTGGGCGAAGGCCGCCAACTCGCGGTAGGAGGCCAGGTCGAGGCGCAGGGTGCCGGCGACCTTCTTCATGGCCTTGGTCTGGGCGTTGCCGCCCACGCGGCTGACGCTGATGCCCACATTGATCGCCGGGCGTACGCCACTGTAGAAGAGGTCGCTTTCCAGGAAGATCTGGCCGTCGGTGATCGAGATCACATTGGTCGGAATGTAGGCTGAGACGTCGCCGGCCTGGGTCTCGATGATCGGCAGGGCCGTCAGGCTTCCGCCGGGCTTCTTGATGCCGGCGCGGCGCATTTCCTCGTTCATCGTGTTGTCGATCTTCGCGGCGCGCTCCAGCAGGCGGCTGTGCAGGTAGAAGACGTCGCCCGGATAAGCCTCGCGGCCCGGGGGACGACGCAGCAGCAGCGACATCTGGCGGTAGGCCCAGGCGTGCTTGGTCAGGTCGTCGTAGACCGCCAGGGCGTCTTCGCCGTTGTCGCGGAAGTACTCGCCGATGGCGGCGCCGGAGTAGGGCGCCAGGAACTGCAGCGGGGCGCTGTCGGCGGCGCTGGCGCTGACGATGATCGTGTGATCCAGGGCGCCGTGCTGCTCCAGGGTCTTCATCACCTTGGCGACGGTCGAGCCCTTCTGCCCGATCGCCACGTAGATGCAGATCACCCCTTTGCCCTTCTGGTTGATGATCGTGTCCACCGCGACGGCGGTCTTGCCGGTCTGGCGGTCGCCGATGATCAGCTCGCGCTGGCCCCGGCCGACGGGAATCATCGAGTCGATGGCCTTCAGGCCGGTCATCAGCGGCTGGTTCACCGGGCTGCGGGTGATCACGCCGGTGGCCTTGCGCTCGATGAGCGCGCTGCCTTCGGCCTCGATGGGACCGCGGCCGTCGATCGGCTGGCCCAGCGGGTTGACCACTCGGCCCAGCATGGCGCGACCGACGGGAATCTCCATCACGCGTCCTGTGCGCTTGACGGTGTCCCCTTCCTTCACGGTGGTGTCGCCACCGAAAATCACCACGCCCACGTTGTCTTCTTCGAGGTTCATGGCCATGCCGTATACCTCGCCGGGGAATTCCACCAGCTCGCCGGCCATCACCTTTTCCAGACCGTGGACGCGCGCGATTCCGTCACCCACCATGATCACTTCGCCCACTTCCTCCAGGCTGGTCGCGCTGGAGAAGCCGGCGATCTGCTTCTTGATGATCGAGGTGATTTCCTCGGGTCTGATCTGCATTGTTCTCCCTAAGGGTTCAGGCCGTTGTTCGCGGCCGGGCCGCTAGCTCTGTGTGACAGCGGCCGCCTTCATGTGCTTGCGCAGGGCTTCGAGTCGGGTCCGCAGGCTGGCGTCCAGCAGGCGACCGGCGGCACGCACCCGGAAGCCGCCGAGCAGCTCCGGACGGGTCCGCGTCTCCAGCTGGACCGTCTTGCCGAAGGTCTTCGAAATGCTGTCCGCCAGCTCCCCGCGCAGGTCCTCGTCTACATCGACGGCGCTTTCCAGCAGGCCGTGGATGCGGCCCTGGCTGGCTTCCACCCGCAGGCGGAAGTCCTCGGCCATTTCCGCCAGCAGTCCGGCGCGGCCCTTGCGGACCACCAGCTGCAGGAAGGCGAGAAAACGCGGATGCGCCTGCGCGAAGAGCTCGTCCAGCACCGCCTGGCGCCTGGCCAGGGGGACCTTGGGGCTCAGCAGGAAGCTTTCCAGTTCCCCGGGCAGCGCCTGTGAAAGCGCCTCCAGGTCCTTGAGCAGCGCTTCGACGATTCCCTCTTCCGCAGCCAGCTCGTAGAGAGCTCCGGCGTAGGTCCGGCTGATCGGCGAGACGCTCATGCCTGGCTCCCGCTCTTCAGCGAGCTGCGGATCAGGTCCTCGTGGGCCGCCCGATCCAGGCTCTTCTGCAGCAGGGTCTCGGCGGCGGAAAGGCTCAGGTCCACCAGCTCGTCCTGGGCATTCTGCAGCACCTTCTGGCGCTCCAGCTCCAGCTCGCGGCGGGCCTTCTCCTTTTCCGCCTGGGCCTCGGCCTTGGCGGCTTCCATCTGGTCGGCCTCGAAGCGCTTGGCGCGCTCGCGGCTTTCTGCCAGCATCTTCTGGGACTCGGCGCGCGCCTCGTTCAGATTGGCCTCGTAGCCCTTGCGGGCATCCTCGGCTGCCTGACGATCGCTGGCCGCCTGTTCCAGGTCCTGGCGGATCCCGTCTTCGCGGTTCTTCAGTCCCTGCAGAATGGGACCCCAGGCAAACTTGCCCAGAATCACCAGCAGCAGGATGAAGGTGAGCAGGGTCCACAGGACCGAGCCCGGATCCACGGAGAAGATCTGGTTGAGAGTCATTGTGGTCCTTCCTTCCGAAAAGGTCCCGGACGCTTGTCTAGCCCAGGGCGATCAGCAGGCAGATCACGGCGGCGAAGAAGGCCACACCCTCGATCAGGGCGGCGGAAATGATCATGGCCGTCTGGATCTTGGCCGTCGCTTCCGGCTGACGGGAAATGCCGTCCATCGCGCTGCCGCCGATTCGACCGATGCCCAGGCCCGCGCCCAGAGCCACCAGACCCGCACCGATGCCCGCGCCCATGATTCCGATTGTTTCCATCTGTCTGTGTCTCCCGAAAAGGATTGAAGGTTGTTGTGTGATTCAGTGTTGATGGATGCTGCCGCCGACGAAGATCGAGGTCAACATCACGAAAACGTAGGCCTGCAGGAAGGCCACGAAGAGTTCCAGAATGCTGAAGAGGGCCGCGAAGGGCACGATGCCCAGGGCCAGCAGCGGCACCAGGATCAGGCCCATGAAGGCCGCCAGCACGGCGTGGCCCGCCATCAGGTTGGCGAAGAGGCGCACGCAAAGCGCGAAGGGCTTGGTGAACATGCCCAGGAACTCGATCGGCAGCAGGATCGGCGCGACGAGGATCGGCACGCCGTGGGGCATCAGGCCCTTGAAGTGGCCGATGACGCCATGCTCGCGAATGCCGGCCCACTGGATCAGCACGAAGGCCATCAGGGCCAGGCCAAGGGTGATGCTCAGGTTGCCCGTCGCGCTGGAGCCGAAGGGCACCATGCCCAACAGGTTCATGGTCAGAATGAAGAAGAACAGGGTCAGGAAGAAGGGCATGTACTTCACGCCGTCGTCGCCCGCTGTAGGACGGACCACCTCGTCGCGGAAGTAGACGATCAGCACCTCGACCAGGTTGCCCAGGCCGCGGGGATTGCGGCTGCCGGCGCTTCGGCGGGCCAGCATCAGCACCACGAAGAGCAGCACCCCTGCGAAGAACATGTAGACGATGTGCTTGCTGACCGGGATCCAGGCCTCGCCGGGCTTGCTCGGCACGCGCCACTTGATGATGGGGTTTCCTTCGGCGGTGGCGGCGTGCATGCCGTCCAGGAAGGGAGCGCGGATCTTCCAGTCCTTGGTATAGATCTTGGCGCCGGGGAGCTCGAGCTTCTGCAGGTCGACCAGGTGGTGCTCGATGTTGTGCTTGATCTTCTCGCCGCTGGACATCTCTCCGTGCCCACCGTGGGCATCGCCGTGATGCGCGTCGGCGGTGGTGGCGGCCTTGCCGTGATCGTGGCCGCCGTGGTCGTGATCGCCGGCGGCGAAGAGGGTGCCGGACCAGGCCAGGCAGAGCAGCAACAGAGCCAGGTGGGACAAGCGCTTCATTCGGTCTTCGTTCCCCGTGTATGCGGCCCGGACTCCGGTCCGCGTCGCAGTTTCATTGTATACAGCGCCAACTGGGCGCCGATGCCAAGCATGTAGACTGCCAGCAGCGAGACCGCGAAACGGACCAGCTGCTCCTTCTCCAGGCTCCTCGAGAGCAGGATCAGGCTCAAGGTGACCAGCATGAGCTTCAACAGGAACGCGCCCGTGAAGCGTGCCAGGTACTGCAGCGGTTCGCGGCCGACCGCGCCCCGTGTGATCAGCCAGCCCAGCAGGGCCAGACCCAGGCCGGCGAGCACTCCGCCGGTGATCTCAGGAGGCATGATCCTGCCTTTCCTCCTCCTCCGCCCGGCGCTGCAGGTCTTTCAGACGCAGCAGCAGCCAGTAGAATGCCGCTGCGAAACTGAGGATCAGCAGCAGCAGCATCATCCAGGGCTTCGTGCCCCAGCGGGCATCCAGCTTCCAGCCGCCCCAGGCGCCCAGGGCAATGGCCAGGCCGAAACGCAGGCCCAGTTCCAGGAACTGGCCGGCGCGGCCATAGCCTTCGCCAATGCCCGAACTCACCCCTTCTTGCTGTCCGCGCCGAAGAGACCACTCTTCGGGCTATCGGAAGCGGGGGTCGCGGCAGGCTGCGTCGCCTTCGTGCCGCTGTCGGCGGGAGAACCGCCTTCGGGCTTGCCGCCCATGTTGCACATGCCCTCGAAGCGGGCTCCGTCCTCGATCACCAGGCGCACCGTGACCAGATCGCCTTCGAGGCGCGAAGTGCCTTTGAGCTCGACCTTTTCGCTGGCCTGGATGCTGCCTTTGATCAGCCCGGCGGTGCTGATGTGGCGTCCCTTCAGGTCGCCGTCCACCTTGCCGGTGCTGCCGACGGTGATCGTTCCTTCGGAAGTCACCTCGCCGGTCAAATGTCCTTCAATGCGCACGCTGTCCTTGGACTCGATGGTCCCCTTGAAGACCGCGTCCTTGCTGAGGACTGTTTCACCCTTGCTGTTGCCGTCCATGGCCTGTCCTTTCTAGTGCTCGTCCGCTGTCCGGGCGGCGGCCGCCTGCAGCCCGGTTTCGCTCAGTGTCGGCGCGGGGTCGACGAAGCGGCCCTCGTGCTGCAGGGCATAGTGCAGGTGCGCCCCGCCGTCCTTCATGGGAGCGACCCGTCCGATCAGTTCGCCCCGCGAGACCCGGTCCCCCAGGCGGCAGAGCGGCGGGTCCAGATGCCCGTACCAGCTGATCCAGTCCTCTTCATGATCAATGAGAACCAGCCAGCCCCAGCGGCTCGTCTCCCCGCGGAAGATGACCTGCCCGCCGGCGGAAGCCAGAACGGCCTCGTGCTTTCGGGTAGCCAGGTCGACCCCGGGATGGCTTGCGGCTCCGGGCCATTCGGCCTGCTCGAAGCCGCGGCTCAAACGCCCCTCGACGGGCGACCCGACGGGCGGTCCCCCGCCCAGTCCGTTTCCCCGTCCGCTGAGCGCCTGCTGAGCGCTGGCCGGAGCCGGCCGCAGACCCAGGTCGAGTGTCCGACGCAGGCCCTCATTGAGCTCGCCCACGGCGGCCAGGTCCCGTTGCAGTTCCCGGATCCGCAGCATCTCGCGGCGCAGGCGGCGATTTTCTTCCCGCAGATCGGCGTCTTCGCGCGCCTGAAGAACCAACCAGCCGTAGTGGGTCAAAACCACGCCCAGCAGCAGGATCAGGCTGCGGCGCACTCGTCCGCGGGCAGCGTGTTCAATTTTTAACATTCTAACAAAGAACTGTGCGACACAAAAACTTAACAGTAAAAAGATTTCCCCCCTTAGAAGCAATGGCAAGCGCGCAACATCCGGGGCCTGAGCGCTCTTTTTTCCCGTGGTCGCGGAAAAGCCGAGGGCAGGTTCAGCATTTTGCAGCGTGTCCAGCGAACTGGACAAGAGAGAGCACGGGAAGGGGTCCGGCCTCTTTTGGGCTTGACTGCCTGCAGCCGGCTTAACAGGTTGTGCGGGCGCTTTTCCGGTTCTCCCAATCCAGGAGAACCCCATGCCCGAGACCATGGCACTCAGCTTTCGGCCCAGTGCGGCCGGCGCGAAACGCCTTCCCCTCCACGAGCACCTGCCTCCGGCAACGGCCGCACTGCTGCTGCTGGACCAGTTGCGTCCGACGCCCGACTGGCATTTTCACCCGGACTCCCCGCGGGAAACACTCTGGCATCTGCTGCTCGACCTGGAGGGGCCGCTTGGGCACCTGGCCCTGCCTGTATTCCGTTCCCTGGAAGAAGGCCTGGACGAAGAAGGTCCCGGAATCAAACGCGCCGAACTGGAACGCCTCTGCTGGTACCGCCAGCTTCTGGCCTTGGGTCGTCGCGCCCGGCTGCGCGAGGCCCTGGAAGGGGAAATCACCCGCGCGGATCACAGCCGGCTCTTCCATTGCGAGATCCTGCACCTTTTTGCACTAAGCCGGGGCAAGGCAAGCAAGCTGGCGCGCAAGGCCCTCGAGCGGGAAGTCCTGCTGCGCCAGGACTGCGGCAGCGAATGGCGCCGGCAGCGCGCGCGTGCCCTGCTGGCCCGGCAGCAGAGCGAAGAAGCCTGCCGGCAAATGATCCTGCGGGCCCGCAGCCAGGGAGTGCAGATCCGCCTTCGGCATCTGGCAGGGCAGGGGCTTCCGGATGCGGACTGCCTGAGGGATGCCCTGCGCCTGACGCGGCCGGCCTCGCTGGGTCGCCTGCTGGAAGCATGGCTCGGCCGGCAGCACGTGCGCCTTCGTCTGGAGTTCTCCGGCTGGCCGCTGCTTCGCGGTCTGCTGCAGGCCCTGCTCGATCCGGGCGGACCGGTGGTCGAGGTCCAGGCCGGCGCACTGCCCGCGAAACTGCCCCTCGAAGCGGGCTGCCTGCTCGTGATCCACCAGGACTACGGAGATCCGCCGCGACTGCCGACCCTGCCGGAAGAGGGGCGGGCACTCTGGCTCTGCCCCGGGGGCCCCGTCGCGGAAGGATGGACGGAAGTCGGTTCCCCGCTGGACGCGCGCCTGCATCGCACGCTGGGCGGCAGCTGGCTGAAGCACCCGGAACAGGTCCTGCCCCTGCGGCAGTTTGTCGCACAGGTGGAAGGGCAGTACATCCGGGAAGTCCTGCGCCTGCATCACGGCGTCAAGATGCGCGCCTGCGAAAGCCTGGGCATCGCCCGGCAGACCCTGTACTCCAAACTGGCCGAAACGGAAGGGCTGGACTACCACTGAGGCGGAAGGCAACCTGCGCCAAGGAAGCTGGCGGGTCGCGGAAGCCGCTGTCGAAAAGCGGCGCGGCGGCTGGGTAGGGTTTTTCCGCGCTTCAGGAACTGCCTGCCCCGTCCCGCTCCCCTGTCTCACGAAGCATCAGGTTGCCCAGCCGGTTTGCCTGGGCGGAGAGCACACGGAACTCCAGGTCCTCGATCTCGAGGGTCTCGCCGCGTTCCGGAATCCGTCCCAGGCCGTTGATCAGCCAGCCGCCGATGGTCTCCCAGTCGCTTTCCGGCTCGGGGCGCTCGAGGAGTTCGCAGACCTCGTCGAGCGGCGTGGAGGCGTCGAGCAGGATGCGGCCGTCGGCGAGGCGCACGGGCGCGGTCCGCACGGAGTCGTGCTCGTCGTCGATGTCGCCGAGCAGCTCCTCCATCAGGTCTTCCAGCGTGACCAGTCCCGCCGTGCCGCCGAACTCGTCAAGGACCACGGCCAGCTGGCATTTCCCGCTGCCGAAAGCCGCCAACTGGCTCTTGGCGCTGCGGCTGCCCGGCACGGCGGGCACCGCGCGCACCAGGGCGGCAATGCTTTCCGGTGCCCGGAACAGGTCGTGGGCCATGACGTAGCCGATGATGTGATCCAGGGTTTCCCTGTAGACCAGCACCTTGGTGAAGCCGTGTCTCACGACGATCGCCGCGAGTTCCTCTGCGCCGGCCTGTTCCTCGATGGCGACGATCTCCGTGCGCGGGGTCATGACCTCTTCCAGGGTTGTCTCACGCAGCTCGAAGACGCGGCGGGCGATCTCGCGGCCCGTATCCTCCTGTTCCTCTTCCGGGGAGGGGAAGAACAGGGTATGCATGTGCGCCCGCAGCTCCATTGCGCCGGTTTCCCGCTCGCCTTCCCCGGAGCGCGGAGTCAGGAAGCGCAAAAAGCGAACCAGCGGCCAGAGAGCCAGGTGGAAGGGGCGGATCAGCAGGCTCATCCAGGGAAAGAGCCGATAGCGCAGCTGGTGGAAAAGGGCCTTGGGCAGAAGTTCGCCGAAGAGGAAGATCACCAGCGTGCCAAGGGCCAGGACACCTTCCTGGCTCCAGCCGGCAGCGACCAGGCTGACCGCCAGCAGCGAGCTGAAGGCCGTGTTGCTGATGTTGGTCCCGACCAGGCAGGTGATCAGGAAGGGTTCCGGATTGCGGAAGTAGTGCCGCGTGCTCCCGCTTCCCAGACGCTCGCGCTTGTGCCACATGTCCGGCAGCAGGCCGTTGAGCGCCGTGAAGCCGATCTCGGCCCCGCTGAAAAGGGCGCTCAGCAGAAGAAGCAACAGCAGAAGGAGCAGCAGGCTCAACACGGCTCTACCTTGCCGCGGCCCTGCAGCAGGACTTCGGCGCGCTTCAGGAATTCCTGCTCGCGGGAAAGGGGAAGGGCCAGCAGCAGTTCGGCCTCGACGCCCGGGCGGGCACCTTCCTCGAGCGCATCGCACTCGTCCATCAGGCGCTTGAAGAGGGTCATCCGTTCCCAGGGAAGGACCGCGCGCAGGCGGCTTCGTCGTATACGCTCTTCGCGCGGACAGTCCTCGAGGGCCGCGCGGGCCGCTTCGCCGTAGGCGCGGACCAGGCCGCCGGTGCCCAGCTTGACGCCGCCGAACCAGCGGACCACGACCACCAGCAGGTCGCTGAGGCCCGAGCGGCGGATCTCGCCCAGGATCGGCTGACCGGCGCTCCCGGAGGGCTCGCCGTCATCGCTGCTGTATACATCGTCCAGGGAGGGAGGACCGAAGCGCCAGGCGGGACAGTGGTGGCGGGCCTTGTGATGCTCTTCGCGTATACGGGCGTGCGCCAGGCGCGCCTGCTCTGTCGAACGCGCCGGCTCGACGCAGGCCAGGAAGGTGCTGCGGCGGACCTTGATCTCGGCCCGGGCGGATTCCAGGGGCACCGGGTAGCGGTCTTCCGCTTTGTCCATCAGTCCCCGTTCTCCGCCTCGCCCTCGCCGGGATCCTCCTCGCGCCGCACTCCCAGTTGCCGCAGACCGGCGCGGGCCGCCTGCTGCTCGGCTTTCTTCTTGCTGCTTCCGGTCCCCTTGCCCACGGCGCGCTCGCCCAGGCGGACCTCGACCACGAAGAACTTGTTGTGATCCGGGCCGATCTCTTCGATCACTCGATAGGTCGGGGACCCCAGGTTGCGGTGCTGGCTCAGTTCCAGCAGCTGGCTCTTGTAGTTCTGGTTCTTGCGCACGACCTCTCGCAGGCTGATGCCTTCCAGCACGAAGTCGTCGACGAAACGACGCGCGGCGCGAATGCCGCCATCCAGGTAGATCGCGCCGATCAGCGCCTCGAAACTGTCTTCGAGAATGCTCTCGCGGTCCCGGCCACCGGTCCGTTCTTCGGATTCGGACAGCAGCAGGAAGGATCCCAGCTCGATCTCGCGGGCCTTGCCCACCAGGAACTTGCCGCTGACAATGATCGACTTGAACTGGGTCAGCTCGCCTTCCTTGCTCTCTTCCCGGCGACGAAAGAGGTGGTCGGCGACGCAGAGGTCCAGGACCGCGTCCCCCAGGAACTCCAGCCGCTCGTTGGAGTCAAGGGTCGACTGCTCGTGCTGGCCGAGCCAGGAGCGGTGGCGCAAACCCGTCAGTAGAAGCTCGGGATCGCGGAAGTGGTAGCCGATGCGTTCTTGCAGTGGAGTCAGTTCCGGGTGGGACCGACGATGCGAAGTGCGCTGAAAAAGAGCCAGCAGGTTCATGGCATTCGGTGATTGGGCCTGGACTTCAGGACTCGTGGCCCCCGATGACCAGGCTGGCATTGTGGCCGCCGAAGCCGAAGGTGTTCGACAGGGCCAGTGGCAGATCCATCTTGAGCGCTTCTCCGCGAACGATTTGAAGGTCGACTTCGGAATCCAGGGTTTCCACGTTGATCGTCGGCGGGATCAGCCCCTCGCGCACGCTGAGCAGAGTGGCAACGAATTCGATGGCTCCGGCAGCTCCAAGCAGATGACCGGTCATCGACTTGGTGCTGTTGATCTTCAACTGATCGGCATGAGAACCGAAGACCTTGCGGATGGCCTGCAATTCGAGCAGATCCCCGGCCGGCGTCGAAGTCCCGTGGGTGTTGACGTGCACCAGTTCTTCCAGCTCGCGTCCCGAGTCGGCCATGGCGATCTTCATCGCCCGCTGTGCGCCTTCGCCTTCCGGCGCTGGAGCGGTCAAATGGAAGGCGTCCGCGCTGTAGCCGCTGCCCAGGACCTCCCCATAGATCGTGGCCCCGCGCTTGAGTGCGTGCTCGCGCTCTTCCAGGATCACCACGGCGCCGCCTTCCCCCATCACGAAGCCGTCGCGGTCGGCATCGAAGGGACGGCTGGCGTGCAGGGGATCGTCGTTGCGGGTGCTGAGGGCCTTGAGGGCGTTGAAGCCGGCCACGCTGAGCGGAGTGATGCTGGCTTCACAGCCGCCGCTGATCATCACATCTGCTTCGCCGTAGCGGATGGTCTTGAAGGCGTTGCCCAGGGCGTGGGAGGAACTGGCGCAGGCGCTGACCGTCACGTAGTTGGGGCCCTTGAAACCGAAACGGATCGAGACCTGCCCGGCGACAATGTCCGAGATCATCATGGGGATGAACATCGGAGGCACGCGACCCGGCCCCTTTTCGAGCAGGATCTGGTGGGTGTTCTCGAGCACCGACATGCCGCCGATCCCGCTGGCCAGGATCACGCCTGCCCTCTCCAGGTCAATGGCCGAAAGATCCAGCCCGCTGTCCTCCACCGCCATCATCGAGGCAATGACCCCATACTGGCAGAAGGGGTCCATGCGCTTGGCCTCGACCTTCTTCAGCCAGTTGGTGGCGTCGAAATCCTTCAGCTCACAGGCGAAGCGGGTCTGAAAGTCGCTTGCGTCGAAGCGGGTGATCGGGCCGGCGCCGCTGCGGCCTTCCACGAGGCCCTGCCAGAAACTCTGCCTGTCCAGCCCCAGGGGGCTGAGCACGCCGATTCCGGTGACGACGACGCGACGTGTGTTGTGCTGCATGCGAATCTTCCCCTCTGCGTCCGGCTGGACCGGAGCTCAAAAAGAGAGGCGGCCGACGGGCACTCCCCCTTCGCCGCCTCTGCGATAGGATCTGCTGCTGGGTGGCAGGAACGAAGCCCTACTTGCCGACGGCTTCTTCCAGGAACTTGCAGACGGCACCAACCGTCGTCAGGCCCTGGGCGGTGTCGTCGTCGACCTCGAGCCCGTAACGGTCTTCCATGGCATTGACGATCTCGAAACGGGCGATCGAGTCCGCTCCCAGGTCCCCGTCGAACGTGGCTTCCATGGTGATCTTGGATTCGTCGTCGATATCCAGGTTCTCCAGAATGATCTCCTTGACCTCGTCGTAATACTTGGACATGCCACTGCTCCTGTGTTTGGGCACTCGATGCCGGGGTGTCTGTTCATGCTGCGCCGCCCGGAGGCGGCTCGAATTCTGCGTGCACTCCGCCGGGGAGTCACGCGCAGAAGGCGGAAAGTACGAATCGGGACCGATTGCAATCAACTGTGGATCGCCAGGCCCCCGTCCACGTTGAGAACCTGTCCCGTGATGTACGCGGCTTTCTCGCCGGCAAGGAAGAAGACGGCCTCGGCCACGTCTACCCCCTGCCCGGGGCGGGCCAGGGGAATGCCGGAAACCATGGCTTCCCGGGCCTTTTCCGCAATCGCCGCCGTCATGTCGGTTTCGATGTAGCCGGGCGCGACGGCGTTGACGCGGATTCCGCGCGCCGCCAGTTCCTTGGCCGCGCTGAGGGTCAGGCCGATCACGCCGGCCTTGGCCGCGGTGTAGTTGACCTGCCCCGGATTGCCGGTGTGCGCCACGACGCTGGTCAGGTTGATCACGCTGCCTTTGCGGGCGCGCATCATGCCCTTGACCGCGTGGCGCAGGGTGTTGAAGCAGCCCTTCAGGTTGACGTCCTGCACCTGGTCCCACTGGGCCTCGCTCATGCGCATCAGCAGCATGTCCTGGGTGATGCCCGCGTTGTTGACCAGCACCTCGAGGGCTCCGGCCTCGGCGTCGATGGCGGCGATGGCCGCTCCGACGGCGGCGAAGTCGGCCACGTCGCAGACCAGGCCCTGGCAGTCGAGGCCCTGCGCGGCGAAGCTCTCGCCGGCCTGTCTCACACTGTCCTCGCTGCGTCCCGTATACCAGACGCGATCCCCTTCGCGGGCGAAACGCGCCGTGATCGCCGCTCCGATGCCCCTTGTGCCGCCGGTCACCAGTACATTCCGCGCGCTCATGCCGCACCTCCCAGCCATTCTTCCAGTTCCCCGGCCTTGTCCAGGGTTTCTACCGGAACGTCCTTCGCGATCTTGCGCATCAGCCCCTTGAGCACCTTGCCCGGGCCCAGTTCCAGAGCGCTTTGCACTCCGGATCCCGCCAGGCGCTCCATCGACTGGGCCCAGAGAACCGGTTCGGTCAATTGCCGTTCCAGCAGCTGCTTGAGTTCACCGGGATCCTCGCAGGCCTGCCCGCTCACGTTGCAGTAGACAGGGGCCAGGCCGCGCTGCAGGTTGAGCCTGCCCAGGCCTTCCAGCAGTCCCTGGCGCGCGCCCTCCATCAAGGGGCTGTGAAAGGCGCCGCTGACCACCAGCTTCTTGAGAATGCGTCCGCCGGCCTCCTTGAGCAGGACCAGGGCGCGATCAACCCCTTCGATGCTGCCCGAGATCACGACCTGTCCCGGCGAATTGAAGTTGGCCATGCGTACGACACCGGCCTCCTCCTCCGCCCGCCGGCAGGCCTTCTGGATCACATCGTCCTCCATGCCGATCACGGCGGCCATGGTGCCCGGCTTCTCCAGGCCGGCGTCGTACATCAGCCGCCCGCGCAGGGCCACCAGTTCCGCGCCGTCCAGAGGGTCGATCCATCCGGCGGCGGCCAGGGCGCTGTACTCGCCCAGGGAATGGCCGGCGACGGCCAGGGGTCGGTGCCCCTTCTCGCGCAGGGCCAGGGCCAGGGCGACGCTGTGGCAGTAGATCGCCGGTTGCGTCAGGTAGGTCTTCTTCAGCTCTTCCACCGGCCCCTCTGCGCAGACGCGGAGCAGGGGCAGGCCCGTGCGCTCCTCGGCGGCGGCGTAGAACCGGGCGACGGCGGGCAGGGACTCGACCAGGTCGGCGGCCATGCCCACGTATTGCGCTCCCTGTCCCGGGAATAGCCAGGCGTGTTGCAATGCCATCGTGCTCCTCGCAGTGCTGTGTTACAATCGAACGATGGCCGAGGCCCAGGTGAAGCCTCCGCCGAAGACGGTCATCAGGACGGTGTCGCCGGGGCCGACGCGGCGCTCGCGCACGGCCTCGTCCAGGGCGATGGGGATCGAGGCGGCGCTGGTGTTGCCGAAGCGGTCCACGTTGACCATGGTCTTCTCCATGGGGAAGCCGAAGCGCTCGCAGGTGGCCTCGATGATGCGGATGTTGGCCTGGTGCGGCACCAGCAGGTCGATGTCCCCGGGCTGCAGGCCTGTTTTCTTCAACACCTGCTCGACACTGTCCGCCATGCAGCGCACGGCATTGGTGTATACCTGGCGGCCGCGCATCTTGACGGTGTGATCCATTTCCGCCAGGCTCTCCGGACTGAGGCGCCGCAGGGAGCCGCAGCCCGGGGTCCAGAGCAGCTCGGCCAGGTCGCCGTTGCTGCGGCTGTAGGTGCCCAGGATGCCGCTCTCGTCCTCGCACTCTCCCAGAACGACCGCGCCGGCGGCATCTCCGAAGAGCACGCAGGTCGTGCGGTCCTCCCAGTCGATCATGCTGGTCAGGATCTCGCCGCCGATCACAAGGGCCTTCTTCTTGGCGCCGGTGCGGATCATGGCGTCGGCCAGCTCGAGTCCGTATACGAATCCCGAACAGGCGGCGCTCAGGTCGAAGGCGGCGGCGTTGGTCGCGCCCAGTTTGCTCTGCGTGAAGACGGCGGTGGCGGGGAACTTGCAGTCGCCGGTCACGGTGCCGACAATGATCAGGTCCAGTTCGGCGGCATCGATGCCGGCGGCCTCCAGGGCCTTGCGTCCGGCCCCGGCGCAGAGATCGCTGGTGACGACCCCGTCCTCGGGACGGGCGATGTAGCGTTGGCGAATGCCGGTGCGGCTGACGATCCATTCGTCCGTGGTGTCGACGATCCGGCTCAGCTCGTCATTGGTCAGAAGGGTGGGCCCGGTCTCGTGTCCGGTGCCCAGGATCTTGCTGTGCATGAGGGACTCCTCGCTGGCGCCGCTGGCCCGGGCAGGTTCTGTAGTACGGAAATCCTGCCGGCCCGGCCCGCGACGAAGAAGGCATCAATATAGGACAAGGCAGGGGCCTTTCACGCCCCGCCCGGTCGGCGCCCCGGCTTCATGTGTGCTCCTGCAGCGAGCGGGTGATGCGGTCATTGACCTTGTTCAGCAGCATCAGGCGGGTCACACCGATGGCGCTCTCGATGGCGCGGGCGCTGGAGCTTCCGTGACAGATCACGCTGTTGCCCTGGACGCCGATCAAGGGCGCGCCGCCGTATTCCTCATAGTTGAACTCCTGCCGCAGTTCGCGAATGGCCGGCTTGAGCAAAGCGGCTCCGAACAGGCGCAGGGGGCGGCCCTGAATGTGATCCACCAGGCGGGACTTGAGCACCGGCAGGATCGATTCGGCGAACTTGAGCGTGATGTTGCCGGTGAATCCGTCGCAGACCAGCACGTCCGCCTTGCCCGCCAGCACATCCCGGCCTTCCAGGTTGCCTAGGAAACGAAGATCGCTGTCCAGCAGGCTCTTGTGGGCTTCGACCACGGCGCGGTTTCCCTTGCCCGGCTCCTCCCCGATGGAAAGCAGGGCGATTCCCGGGCTTTCCACTCCCAGCACCGCCTGGCTGAAGATGTGGCCCATGCGGGCATACTGCAGCAGCTCGGCGGCTGTCGCGTCGCTGCTGGCTCCGACATCCAGCAGGACAAGGGGACGCCCCAGGCTGGGAAGCACGCTGATGATGGCGGGACGTCGCACGCCGGGCAGGCGGCCCAGGTGTTTCAGCGAAGCGGCGACCTGTGCGCCGGTGCTGCCCGCCGAAAGCACGGCATCCGCTTCCCCGCGCTGATGCAGGTCGAGGGCAATGGAAATGGAGCTGTCGCGCTTCTGCCGCAGGGCGGCCAGAGGCGGATCCGCCATGAGGATCACGCTGCCGCAAGTGACGACTTTCACGCGTGGCCCTGGATTGCGCGGCAGGGCCTTCGGCATTCCTACCAGCAGAAAGTCCAGGTCGGACCAGCGCGCCGCTGCCGCCTGAACGGCCTGCAGCACGACTCCTGGGGCATGGTCGCCGCCCATGCCGTCTACGGCAATGCGCATCGGTTCATCCGGCTTGGGAAGGGCTTGTACCGGCATTGTATCCGGTTGGGGTTTTCCGGAAGGGGTGTTCCGGGAATCGGGAAAAACTCAGCGGCCCGCGAAGGGGCCGCCTGCAACTAGCGGGGAGAAACGACCTGGCGCCCCTTGTACATGCCGCAGGTCGGGCAGACGCGATGGCTCATCTTGGCATTGCCGCAGTTGGGGCAGAGGGACCAGCCCATGGGGGTCAACGCGTGATGGCTGCGACGCTGGTCACGGCGCGCCTTGGAGGTTTTTTTCTTGGGTACCGGCATCTGGAAAACTCTCTTTCTGGAGATTTATACGGTTCAGGATTCATCGCGCCGGAAGCGGGCCAGTCCCGCCAGCGGTCCGGCGGCCGCTTCCTGCTTCTGGCAGTCACAGGCTTCTTCGTTCAGGTCTTGCCCGCATTGCGGACACAGGCCCTTGCAGTCCTCGCGGCAATAGACCCGCTCCTCGAGAGTCAGCAGGATTTCGTCCCTCAGCTCTGCAGCCAGGGAAAACTCCTCATCCTCGGGCTTGATCAGATGGATTTCCTCGGGATCGACGCCCTGGGGCAGCTCTTCCCCTTGAAAGGCCGTAACCCTGCCCGCAACGGTGTCCTCCAACTCGAGCTCGACTGCGCAACGGTCGCAGGGGCGCTCCCGGAAAAGCTCCGCCCGGAAGTCGAAGAGCAGGAATCCGTCTTCGGCCTGCACGCGGACATCCAGGCCCAGGGTTTCGCCTCTGACTTCGGCAGGCAGGTCGAGGGAAGCAAGCAGCGCCTGCAACTCGAAGTGATTCTGTCCGTTTCGAAGATTCTTCAGAAGCAAAATCATAGCCGCGCAATATAACGGGCTCTGGACGCCTGTGTCAAGTTCAGAAAAGCGCCAGATAGGTCTCACCCGGGTGCGAAGCCGCTATTCAAGTCCGGATCCCGAAACGCCGATACAGGACTCCAAAGCTCCTCCAAGGCTGCGCGCGCCAGCCGGATCCCCCCTTCGCGCCAACCGGTCTGGATTTGCCTTGAAAGCGGGAGAATGTGAGCCAACTGCATGAAATCAAGTTTCTTGCGGTTCTAATTGAGAGACAGCTTCCTTAAATTGTGTCCGCGGCCTTTGTCCCGAGTCAGCAGTCTCTGTTCGGATTCGGGCTTTATCAAAGCGGCGCAGCCTGGAGGGGGTTCGGTTTCAGCGATATTCGCGGAGACCGGACAAATGTTCAGAAACGACACACACGTTTCCGGAGGGGAAATGAAACGACTGACCAGTACAATTCTGGGTCTGTTCGTCCTGTTGGCCGCCATCACCCTGCAGCCTGTCAGGGTCGAGGCAACCACCTACACCATCGACTCCTTGTATGTCTACGGTTCCGGCGGCCGCACAGATCAAAGCATTGATGTTTCAGAAACCATCACCGTAGTCTGCCGCATCAGCGCCGGGGCCTGGAATACGAGCACCCCCCTGAACAGCTTCTACATCGTGCCCAATACCCAGAACCCGCCAACGGTCGGCGGTGTCCAGGCCGGACAGGCCACGGAATACGGAAACGGCGATATCGATGACATCAGTTTCACGGATTCCAACCAGAAGTTCAGTTTCACGATTGACGCGCCTGTCTGGAACGCCGGTGAGAACTCGTTCACCATTTTCATGGACGGCCGCGCATCCGGATTCGGCAACACCATCAGCACGGCGGAAACCATGGTTGCCGCCGGCGGTGCCACCACCCTGCTGAATACCAACCCCGGCAGCGGAATCGGTTTCGGCTACGGCCTTCCCATTGTGGACACGACGGAACCGGCCTTCGTTCTGGCCGGCACGTATGCGGTGGATCTGGACACCCTGCGAGTGCAGTTTGACGAGGTCGTTTCGGAAGTCGGCGGCGATTGCGGCCTGAACTTCGAATTGACCGGCGACGGCATCGGCGGGACGATCGTCGGCGACGACATGATCAATGAGACCGGATTTGTCTGGAAGATCCATTTGGCCAGCAGCCTGCCTTCCCGCGACTGGCAAGGCACCGTCACCTATGACCGCGACAACAGCGCCAACCAGGTGGAAGACGCCAGCGGCAACGAAGTCGCCGACGGCGAAACAGTGGATCCCACGACGGAACAAATCCCTCCTGCCGCTCCGACCATGACCTCGCCCCTGATCACGACCGATCTCAGCGGAGCCACCGTGGACTGGACGGGCACGGCCGACAACGGAACGACAGACAGTTCGCTCGACTATGTCCAGCTGCAGGGCAGCAATGACGACGCCAGCTATGTGGCCGTCGGCACGCAGGATTCCAACACCATCGACACGGACTATTCCGGCAGCTACACGATCGGAACCGAATACGCCTACTACCGCCTGCTGGCCGTGGACGGCAGCGGCGCCAGCACCCCGGGCGCATCGGTCGGCTCCTTCCAGGCTGCACAGCGCCTTGTCTTCAGCGGTGATACGACCGAGCCGGTCAACACGGACGAGGACCAGATCACAGTCAGCGTCAACGATGCCTACGGCAACACGGAAAATGTCACGGCGACCATCGGCCTGGCCCGCACCTCCGGCAACGGCGACCTGACTTTCCGCGAGACACAGGGCGGCAGCAGCATCGGCACCAACAACGCCATTCTCAATCTGACGGCCTCCAGCAGCACCACCTTCTATTATGAAAGCGACGCCACCGGCGCGCATTCCATGAGGGCCACGACCGCAGGCCTGGTCGCCGACACCCTGGATGTGACCATTGTCGCCGGTGCCGCCTCCCAGCTGCTGGTTCTGCTTCCGGGCGAAAGCTTCGTCGACGGCACGGGCATCACGGGAACCGCCGACCCGCAGACGGCCGGCAATTCCTTCAACGTCACCTTCTACATTACCGACTCCGAAGGCTACGTGGTGGATACGGAAGACAGTCCCCGCGATCTGGATTTCTCCTCCACGGCTTCCGCTGGGCCCCTGGGCGACAATCCGACCATCAACGGCCTGAACTCGGGCAGCTGGAACAATGTCAGCATCAGTTTCAGCGACGGCGTCAGCGCTGCCGTGCCGGTGGTCTTCTACAATGACAGCGAGACACCGACACTGGAAGCCTCCGACAATTCCGGTTCGCCTACGCTGAGCGCGGTTGCCAGCAACGCGGTCACGGTCGATTTCGATTCCGCGGACCACCTGGTCTTTGCACTCGACAACGGCAGCCAGGAAAGCAATACCGACTGGACCGGGACCAATACCATTACGGTGCTGGACCAGTGGGGCAACACGGTAACGGACTTCGACGCAAGTTCAACCAATATCACCCTGACCGCCACCCCCAGCGCGGGCGTGACCATCGAGGTCGGCGAGCGCGGAGACGCCGTGCTCGACCAGGCGGGCGACTTCTCCAGCGGTGTCGCCGACCTGACCAGCATCGGCGTTTCCCTGACCGGGGCGGCCAACACCTACACCATTGACGGCACAAGCGCCCTGGCCGAGAACGTGGCCAATACGACGGACACGATCGCCATCACGGTCAATGCGCCCACCGTCAGCAATCCGATTCCCCCGCGTTTGACGCATATCGACGCCCAACCGGGCAACGCAGGTGTCTTCCTGCTGGCCGATATTGACGAGAACGGCGAAACCCTCTACATCGTCTGGGGTTTCGATGATGACTCGACGACGGCTGCCTACAGCACTGCCCACCGCGACAGCGCGGCAGTGATCAGCGGCACCGGAACGGTCGACAAGTACATTTCCAGCACCACGCTGGACGATGGCGCCGCCTATGACTACATGCTCTTCTGGATCAGCGGCAGCGACTCGGAAGGCAACCCGGTGGATGGCACCCCGATCTACAGCGATCCGGTGGTCCTGCTGGTCAATCCGACCCTTATCGTCGAGGGCATCGATGTTGGCGGTTCCATGCTGCCCAACACCTCCAACAACCTGATGACCCGCATCAACCTGACGGCCGAACAGGTCGGCGCCACCATTCGTATGACGGATCTGCAGCTTTCGCAGACTTCTACAAGCAACGCGACGACCAGCCATATTTCCGGATTCTCGCTGTGGCTCGATGACGGCAACGGCACCTGGAACGGATCCGGCACCGAAACCCTGATCGACACGGACAGCGGAACGATCAATCCCAGTTTCACGGATTTGACCGTGGATGTCACCAACACCGGTGGCGCCTCCTCCACTGTTCTATGGGTGACCGTTGACCTGAGCGCCAATGCTTCGGTCAACCAGAACCACGGCCTGGAAATCGTCAGCGCGAACGACATCGAAGTCAGCATCGCCACAGACGACGTGGCAGGCCTGGGCGGCAGTTTCCCGCAGCCGCCCGACGCGGCCGACTACACCCTGCCCGTGGAGCTCAGCCTCTTCAGCGCGGAAGCAGACTACGGCGTCAACAAGCTGGATTGGCGCACGGACAGCGAAGAGAACAATGTGGGCTTCCGTCTCTGGCGCGCCCCGGTGGAAAGCGAGGGCGTGACCCCGCCGCCTTCGCGCTTCGTCGCCCTGGCGGACTACAACAGCGAAAGGGGCCTGTTGGGTCGTGACACCTTCAACGGCACGACGGAGTACGCCTTCCAGGACCGTTCCATCGAGCCTGGCGCGGACTACTGCTACAAGCTGGAAAGCATCGACAGCGACGGCAGCAGCAATTTCTATGAGCTGGTGGCCTTCGTCAGCAGCCTGGAGCAGCCGACCCATTTCGAACTGGGCGGCAATTACCCCAATCCCTTCAATCCGGACACGCGCTTCGACATCCTGCTGCCCGAAGACAGCCGGGTATCGCTGAAGATCTACAACATCCAGGGGCAGCTGGTCCGCACGCTGAGCAGCGGCGAAACCCTTCCCTGGGGCCGTCACACGGTGCGCTGGGACAGCCGCAACGATCACGGCCTCTCCGTCGCCAGCGGCATGTACATCTACGAGATGAAGGCCGGCACCTACGAACACAGCCGCAAGATGCTGCTGCTGAAGTAGCCTCCAAATCACAGGTCACACAAAGCCCCGGTCGCAAGGCCGGGGCTTTTTTGTTCTCACGCAGAGACGCGGAGGCGCGGAAAGCGGGTGATGTGAAGGGCGAAAGGTGTTTGTCCAGTGGGGCGCGTCTGGCCCAAGACACCTCTGCTCCGTGCCTCCGCGTCCCTGCGCGAGAACTCCCGTATCACAGCGCGGGAACGTCTAGGCCACCGGAATCTCTCCAGCCTTCTCCAGGCCCTGCTTGAAGAGGATCGGGCCGAGCAGCTGGTTGACCAGTACCGCGGCAATGATCATGTCCTGCACCTGGTCTCCGCCCTGTGGCACATTGTCGGCAATGATCGCGGCAAAGCCCAGGCTGACTCCGGCCTGTCCCAGAAAGCCCTTCCAGCCCTGCCTGCGAATGCTGGGCTCCGCCCGGCAGAGGCGGCTGGCGGTCCAGTTGCTGGCCCATTTTCCGCTCATGCGCACGGCCACGAAGAACAGGGCCAGCGGCCAGAGCCGAGCGAGTACGGCGGGATCCAGGGAAGCGCCGGTGATCCCGAAAAAGACCAGGTAGATCGGCAAGCTGATTTTCTCGAGAGCGCCGATGAAGGGCTGTCCCTTGTCCGAGAAATTGGCGATCACGAAACCCGCGCCGACGGCCACCAGCAGGCTCTCCAGGTGCAGGTCGTGCGACAGGCGGACCATCAGCAGGCAGAAGCCCAGCAGCACCAGGTGCAGGTGGGCCTGGCGACGCTTCATCCACAGGATCAGCGCCAAGCCGCAGGCCGCCCCGACAGAGATGCTGGCCAGCATCAGCAGGACTTCTTGCAGCAGGTGGCTTTCGCCGCCGGCATGGAAGAGCGGCAGGGTCAGTTGGCGAGTCAGGGTGAAGGCCAGGATCACCACCACGTCCATCACGATCGTGACACCAAGGGAATAGTCGCGCATCGGCCCCTTGGCGCCGGTCTCGACGATCACGGCCACGCTGGTCGCCGGCGACTTGGCCACGCTGACCATCGCCACCAGCGCGATGAGGGCCGCGCTGCTCAACGGGCTGAGCCCCTGCAGGAAGGGAATGTGGTCGCGCACGAGCCAAAAGGCCGTGAACATGAGCAGTCCGCCCAGCAGCACCTGGAAAACCGCGCTGCTGGCGATCAGCCAGAGCTGCTTGCGGATCGACTCCAGGCGCAGTTCCCCGCCCGCCTCGAGGGCGATCAGGAAGAGCGCGCTGCGATCGAAGAGCTTCAGCTGCTCCACCACCTGCTGGTCCAGCAGTCCGAGAAGGGCCGGCCCGCAGAGCAGTCCCGCGAGCAGGTAGCCCGTGATCGCCGGCATGCGCATGCGCAGCGTCCATTCGCCGAAGACATAGCCCGCCAGGATCAGGAAGCCGAAGGCCATGGCCGAGTGATGCCCCGCGTCCGCCGCGCCCTGCAGCCCCAGGCTGCCCAGGCCCTTCATCAGGCCCAGAAGGGCGATGAGCATCAGAAGGCGCATGCGCGCCTCTCAAAGATGAAGTACGAAGGGTGAAGGTTGAAGTGGAGGGTGCTGGTAGAGCGTGACTGGGTCAGAGAACACCGGTTCCTTGTATCACCCGTCGAACTGCTCTTTAATCGGAGCAAAACCAAAACCCTTCCCTTACTCCCGAGTCTCACCTCAACCTTCAACCTTCAACCTTCATACTTATTCCTTCCCGATCTCCCCCGCCTTCTCCAGGCCCTTCTTGAAGAGCACCGGTCCCACCAGCTGGTTGACGAGCACGGCGGCGATGATCATTTCCTTGACCATGCCGCCCTGCAGGGGGACTACTTCGGCAATGATCGCCGCGAAGCCCAGGCTGACTCCGGCCTGTCCCAGAAAGCCCTTCCAACCATGTGTCACGACCGCCTTCGGCGCCCGCAGGAGCGTCGTCGCGGTGCGGTTGCTCAGCCACTTGGCGAACATGCGGACAACCACGTAGAACAGGGCCAGCAGCCAGAGCTTCTTCAGGGCCTCGATGTCCAGTCCCGCTCCGGTAATGCCGAAGAAGACGAGGAAGATCGGCAGGCTGACGGCCTCCAGAGAATGCAGCAGCTTCTCGCCCTTGTCCGAGAAATTGCAGATCACAAAACCGGCTCCCACCGCTACCAGCAGACTTTCCAGGTGGAAGTCCGCGCAGAGGCGCACCATGAGCAGACAGTAGGCCAGGAGCACCAGCGGCAGATGCTCCCTGCGATGACGCATCCACAGGATCAGCAGTCCGCCGCTGCCCGCTCCGACGGCGATACTGGTAATCATCAGCACGATTTCGTGCAGCAGATGGGACTCGACATCGCCGGCGCCCAGGACGGGCAGGCTGATCTGGCGCAACAGGGTGAAGGCCAGGATGATCAGCACATCCATCAGGATCGTGACTCCCAGCACATAGTCCCTCATGGGTCCCTTCGCGCCCGTTTCGACGATGACGGCGACTGTTTCGGCCGGGGACTTGGCCACGCTGATCATCGCCACCAGGGCCAGCAGGGCAACCGTCGCGCCACCGCCGAGCCCTTCGAGAAAGGGCACATAAGGGCGCACCAGCCAGAATGCGCTGAAGGCCACGGCCCAGCCCAGGGTCAACTGGAAGAACGAACTGGTGACGATCAGTTTCCACTGCTGTTTCAGGCTGTCCACGCGCAGTTCGGCGCCGGCCCCGAAGGCGATCAGGAAGAGCGCGGTGCGGTCGAAGATCTTCAGATGACTCACGACCTCGGCGTCCAGCATGCCCAGGACGCCCGGACCGCAGAAGACCCCGGCCAGCAGATAGCCCGTGATACGCGGCAAGGTCAGGTGCCGCGCCCAGTCCGCGAAGACCGTGCCGGCGAGGATCATGAAGCCGAAGGCCATCGCCGCGTGATGCCCCGTGTCCTCGGTCGACTCCAGCCCCAGGTCCCCCAGGAGTTTCATCAGGGCCAGCAGGGCAATGAGCATCATGAGGCGCATGCGCGCCTCGCAAGGATGACGTACGAAGGTTGAAGGTTGAAGTGGGGGGGGCCGGCAGAGCGCCGCCTGGTCAGTGAAAACGGACCTCCGTCATCGCCTGCAAGAATCCTCTTCAACATGGCCAAATCCTGAACCCTTTCTCCATTCGCGAGTCTCACTTCATCCTTCATCCTTCATCCTTCATCCTTCATCCTTCATCCTTCTTCCCATCTCCCCGTGATCCAAACCCCGCCAGCAGGGCGAAGAGCAGGACCGCCGGTACGGCCACCGCGGGAATCAGTTCCCGCCCCGCCGTGTGCTGCTGCCATTGGCTGATGGCGATCGCCAGGGCCACGCCGCCCTGGGGCAGCAGAGTCAGCAGGGGCACGCCCTGCCCGGCGCCTTTCTTTCCGGATGCGGCAGGCCAGAGCCGATTGTCGGCCTGGCGGGCAAGGCCGATGGCGAGCGTACGCAGCACGACGAAGGCCGCCAGGGCCGGCAGCAGGCCGGGCCCCGGTTCCCAGACCAGGCCGGCGACGACGATCAGGGTCAGGAAGAGCGGTCGCTCGTAGACGACGAGGAAGTGATACAGGCGATTGCCGTGCCGCGCCTGGTTGACCAGCCAGGCACCGACGAGCAGGTTGAGGAAGAGCGGCGGCACCTGGGTCACGGCGGCCACTCCGCCGCAGAAGACCATCATGCCGATGAGCAGCAGGGCCAGCCTGCGGTTGGCCGCGCCGTGAGACATGAAAAAGTGGAACAGGAATGCCAGCACCGCGGCCAGGCCGATGCTGAAGAGCACGCGCAAGGGCGCGGCGGGCAGCCAGCCGGCCAGGTCGGGCTGCGGGAAGAAGATCACGACGACCAGGCCATTGAAGAGCACCGCATAGAGGCAGCTGAGGTTGGCATAGAGCAGCATGCGCCTTCCGGCCGCCTCGCGGGCCATGTCTTTCCCTTCGATCAGCAGGACGAAGGTGGGCGAACTGGCTCCGGCGATCAGGGATAGAATCAGCGAAGCCCCCAGGGCGTCCGCCGGGGCGATCTTGAGAAACAACGGGAAGAGGCCGGCAAAGGCGAGACCGGAGACAACCAGGAAGTGCAGCAGGCTGCCGGTCACTTCGCGGGGGGTGATCTGTTTCAGGTCGGCGATCTTCAACTGCAGCCCCAGCAGCAGGCCGACCCAGCCGATGGCCAGGTTGAAGAGCGGGTCCAGGTCGCTGAGGGCCTCGAAGCCGATCAGTCCGGTCACCTGCGGACCGCCGGCCCAGCCCAGCAGCAGATAGCCCAGTCCGCCGGCCACCGCCGGGCGCAAGGGCTTGGGCAGGCGCATGTGCCGGGCCGTGTGGGTCTGCGCCAGCAGCACAACAAGGGCCAGGATGAGAATCACGTATACCGAGTGCAAGGGGACTCCGCGAGGACATGGAAGCGAATCCCCCGAAAGATAAGGATCCCCATTCCCCGACGCGTGGATAAGTGCGGAGGAAAACGGAAGATGCGGAGTCGAATGCCCCGCAAAAGCGGGAGCGAAATCCGAAGAGGCCGTTGCAAGTATCGCAGACCATCCCTAGATTGGTGGTCTTGTTCGAGACAGGCACCCATAGCTCAATTGGATAGAGCGTCTGACTACGGATCAGAAGGTTGGGGGTTCGACTCCTCCTGGGTGCGCTAGTAAATACAAGGGCTTAGAAGAGATTCTAGGCCCTTTCTTTTTGCCCCATCTAACACCTGTCTAACAGGGTGGCCAACTGCCAAATCTGGAGTCGCCTCCGCTCCAGGAACGACGCCGCCTTTGTCACTCATTTCAATGGTTGGCTACCGGTCCCGGGATCGTGCCGGCAACTGAGAAGGTGGATCGGTCATCAGCTCCCTGGTGTACCGGGTCTTGGGCCGGCCTTCCGGATCATAGCCCACGGTGGTCGAGCCGCCGAAATCGAAGGCCACCAGGCGGTGCGCGAACTGGTAGTTGGCGTAGCGGTCCTCGGTGGTCAGGATGTGCTCCACGGCCGCGCCGTTGGACCCGCCATCGATGCCCAGGCCGGCGAAGGCGAAGTGGTCGTCGAGGATCGCGATCAGCGCCGCCTGGTACGTGTAGGGCAGGCGTTCGTTGTGCACGCGCAGGACAGGAATCAGCCGCCCCTTTTCGTCCTCCTCCCAGACCGTCAGCTCCGAGGGGTCGTTGGTGTAGCCCAGGTCCCCGCCCAGCCAGAAGGTGCCGCCGGGACGCTCCTGCAGGTCCAGCCGGTAGGCCAACCGGTCCCACGCTTCGTCCACGCTCTGGATGGCCACGAACTCCTCGCCCTCGATGCGCACGCAGCGGTACCGGCCCTCGAGCTTGCGCTCGCAGCCCTGGTACTGCTTGTGGTTGAAGGCCGCGTAACTGGGTGCCCCGTGCTCCCCTGCCACCTCGTGCTGGTAACGCGGTCTGCCTTCCCCGCCGTAGCGCCGAATCGCCATCTCCCGGTCTGCCTTCGTCCAGGTGGGGACGATCCAGCTGGGCCACTTGTAGACCTTGGATCCCGAGCCGTCCTGGGTTAGCCGGTAGTACTGGGTGTTCCTGAGGCCGTTGGGGTTCGTATACACCCGGAGCTGGGCGCCCGGATTCAGCACCCGGAACACCGCCTTCCACGCCGCCTCCGGGTACATCGCGGCTTCGTCGACGATGACCCGCGCGCAGTGCAGGGATCGAACGGCCGCCCCCGCGGACACAGCGGGCCTGAAATACTGGATCACCCCCGACTTCCACTTGATCTGGTAGTAGGGCTTGCGCGTAATGAGCTGCCGGCCCGACCGGGGATCTACGGCCACCTGGGCGTTCAGGAAGTCGGAGCCAAAGATCTGGTCCTCCACTTCCTCGATGATCTTGTTCAGATGCCCTTCGTTGGGTGTGGTGATCAGCGTCTTGCTATTCCGGCCTGTCACACCTTCGT
>JAUIFJ010000057.1 GCA_030429345.1 bacterium
GGTGCCAGGGACGGTGCCAGGGACGGTGCCAGGCACGGTGCCAGGCACGGTGCCAGGCACGGTGCCAGGGACGGTGCCAGGCACGGTGCCAGGCACGGTGCCAGGGACGGTGCCAGGGACGGTGCCAGGGACGGTGCCAGGGACGGTGCCAGGGACGGTGCCAGGGACGGTGCCAGGTGCAAAGTGAAGCTGCAGAAGGCCAACAGCTTGAGTACTAGTTGCTGCAGAATTACTTGCTGTACCAATGAACCGATTCCCTGGACTATGACCTGGAACCGGTGATCCCCTTTGGCGGGCTACAATTTCGGCTACGGCTTTGATTTGTAATACAAAGCATCCTGGCCCCATACGAAAACGACCCGCGCCTTCCGGCGCGGGTCGTTCGTTGTATACATGTATTGCCGTGCGCCATGTCGGCGCGGCCGACCCCTACGATTCCTCCGTGGCCTCGTCGGTTTCGGTCTCCTCGCCTTCCTCGCCTTCGGCGTTCTCGGCTTCGGCGGCGGCGCGTTCGGCTTCCTCGGCGGCCTCGGCGGCGGCGATCTCGGCCTCGATGGCGGCCTTGACTTCTGCTTCCTGGTCCTTCACGTGGAGCTTGACCACGGCGTGCAGGCCGCCATAGAGGCGAATGTGCACTTCGTGATCACCCAGGGTCTTGATCGGCTTCTCGAGCACGATGTCACGACGGGGAAACTCGACCCCGGTGGCGCTGACCAGGGCGTGAATGTCGTGAGTCGTCACGCTGCCGTATAGGCGGCCTTCGCTGCCGACCTTGACATGCGCCGTGTACTCGTGGGCTTCCAGGCGGGCCTTCAGCGTTTCCGCCTTGCCCTTTTCGCGGTCGGCGCGAGCCAGCAGCTGGCGCTTCTCGTCTTCGAACTTCTTCAGGCTGCCGGCGTCGGCCAAGTAGGCCAGGCCCTGGGGCAGCAGGTAGTTGCGGGCATAGCCGGGCTTGACCTTGACGACCTCCCCGACCTTGCCCAGCTTCTCGATCTCGCTTCGCAGAATGACTTGCATGGGAAGCTCCTTAGCTCGGGTTGTCGGACACGTAGGGCAGCAGGGCCAGATGACGCGCGCGCTTGATCGCCTTGGCCAGCATGCGCTGGTAGCGGGTGCTGGTGCCGCTGACACGACGGGGAATGATCTTCCCGCTTTCGGTCAGGAAACGCGCCAGACGCTTCTCGTCCATGTAGTCGATGTACTTGACGCCGGATTCCTTGAATCGGCAAATACGCTTCTTGTAGGAATAGCTCTTCGCCATGATCTAGGCCTCCGTGCTCTGCTTTTCTTCGTGATGACGCCGTCCGCCGCCACCGCCTCCGCGGGTGCCGCGTCCTCCGCCGCCGGGGCGGGTACTGGCATTGCGCTGCTCCATCTCCTTCTTGTAGATCTCCTGGGTGATCTGCTTGAACTTGATGTCGCGCTCGGTCATGAAGACCACCAGATGGCGGAAAATGTCCTCGCTCAGGGCGAACCAGCGCTTGAGGGGGGCCACGGCCTCGCCGGGAAGCTTGACTTCGGTATAGACATAGTAGCCGTACTGGCGCTTGCCGATGGCATAGGCCAGACGCTTCTTGCCCATCCGTTCCGTGCGGTCGACGCTGCCCCCGTGGCTCTGGATGAGCTCGGTGAAGCCGCCGACCACCTTGTTGATCTTGTCCTCATCATAGCTGGGCTCGATGATGAAGGTGATCTCGTAATTCTTCAGCATTGCTGCTCCTTCTGGTCGTTGCCCGACGCTCCGAACGCCGGGAAGAAGCCTGTCCCGGACCTTCCAGGACAAGACGCGGAAAATAGCAAGGGCCCCTGGATTATCCAAAGGGCCCTTGCTGCAGGATTCAGGATCGCTGCCTGGTCGCCGCTACAGCAGCGGCGCAATCACCAGGCTGACCACGCTCATCAGCTTGATCAGGATGTTCAGGCTGGGACCGGCGGTGTCCTTGAAGGGATCACCGACCGTGTCGCCGGTGACCGCGGCCTTGTGGGCCTCGCTGCCCTTGCCGCCGTGGGCCCCGCCCTCGATGTGCTTCTTGGCATTGTCCCAGGCGCCGCCGGCATTGGACATGAACATGGCCATCAGCACGCCGCTGACCGTCACGCCGGCCAGCACGCCGCCCAGCATCTCCTTCTCACCCAGGATCAGGCCGAAGAAGATCGGGGTGAAGACCGCCAGCAGGCCGGGCAGCACCATTTCCTTGATCGCCGCCGCCGTCGAAATGTCGACGCACTTGGCGTACTCCGCCGTGGCCTTGCCTTCCAGCAGGCCGGGGATCTCGCGGAACTGGCGCCGCACTTCCTCGATCATGGCGTTGGCCGCGCGGCCGACGGCGTTCATCGCCATCGAGCTGAAGAGGAAGGGCAGCATGCCGCCGACCAGCAGGCCGGCCATCACGCTGGGCTTGAGCAGGTCGATGGAGGTGATGTTCGCCGTCTCGCGGAATGCGGCGAAAAGAGCCAGGGCGGTCAGCGCGGCGCTGCCGATGGCGAAGCCCTTGCCGATGGCGGCCGTGGTGTTGCCCACCGCGTCCAGCTTGTCGGTGCGTCCGCGGACCTCTTCGGGCAGCTCGCTCATTTCGGCGATGCCGCCGGCGTTGTCGGCAATGGGTCCGTAGGCGTCGACCGCCAGCTGGATGCCGGTGGTGGCCAGCATGCCCAGGGCGGCAATGGCAATACCGTAGAGGCCGGCGAACTGGTAGGACAGCACGATGGCCAGCGCCAGCACGATGATCGGCAGGGCGGTGGACATCATGCCGATGCCCAGGCCGCTGATGATGTTGGTCGCGCTGCCCGTCTTGCTGGCCTCGGCGATCTTGTGCACGGGGCTCTTGTTCTCGGCGGTATAGTACTCGGTCAGCACGCCGATCAGGATGCCCGCGGCCAGGCCGGCGATGGTCGCCAGGAAGATGCCAAGGGTACCGATGTTCTGAATCCCACCGGAAGTGAAGGTGAAAGGCACCATCCAGTCGACGATGAACCAGGTGGCGACCAGCATCAGCGCGGCCGCGCCGAAGGTGCCCACATTCAGGGCCGCCTGGGGATTGCCGCCCTCCTTGACCTTGACGAAGAAGGTGCCGAAGATCGACAGCAGAATGCCGACTGCGGCCAACACCAGCGGCAGCATGACGAGGTTCATATTGGTGCCGCCGGTCAGCGCGGTGGCGCTGGCGCCCAGCACCATCGTGCCGACGATCGAACCGACATAGGACTCGAAGAGGTCGGCGCCCATGCCGGCCACGTCGCCCACATTGTCGCCTACATTGTCGGCGATGGTGGCGGGGTTGCGGGGATCATCTTCCGGAATGCCGGCTTCGACCTTGCCCACCAGGTCGGCGCCGACGTCGGCGGCCTTGGTGTAGATGCCGCCGCCCACGCGGGCAAAGAGCGCGATCGAGCTGGCGCCCATGGCAAAACCGCTCAGGATGCGCAGCACATGGTGCAGAGTATCGCCGCTGGCGTCGGGACCGCCATAGGCCAGGAAGAGCACGGTCAGGCCCAGCACGCCCAGGCCGACCACATTCATGCCCATGACCGCGCCGCCGGCGAATGCCACGTTGAGCGCCTTGCCCAGGCCGTCGCGGGCCGCGTTGGTGGTGCGCACGTTGGCGGCAGTGGCCACGCGCATGCCGAAGAAGCCGGCCAGGCCGCTGCAGAAGGCGCCGACCACGAAGCTCACCGCGGTCATCTGCGCGCCGTCCTTCATGTTCCCCACGAAAAGCAGGATCGCCACGGCGACCACGAAGATGGCCAGCACCCGGTACTCGCGGGTCAGGAAGGCCATCGCGCCATCTCGAATGTGCTTGCTGATCTCGCGCATCTTGTCCGTACCCACATCCTGGTTGTTGACCCAGGACGACTTCACGAAGGCGAACAGCAGAGCCAGAACACCGGCTCCGAGCACCATGTAGACTGTGGTCATGCGATCCTCGCTATTTGTTGCGTCGATTGGTTGCGTCTTCGTCCGCGTCGGCCTTGCCGGAGGCCTGGCGGTTGCAGCGGTTCATGGCCGCCGTCATGCCTTCCCTGTAGAAGACCTCCAGGCCTTCCGCGGCGCGTTCCAGCATGTGCTGCACTTCATCCAGCGCGGCCGTGGGAATCGGCGCCAGCACCAGCCTCTTCCAGGAGGAGGACGAGATCTCGACCGGAGGCCGGAATCCCAGGCGCAGGCGCTGCAGCTTGCGCGTCCCCAGGACCTGCAGGATGTGATTCATGCCGTTGTGGTTGCCGCCGCTGCCTTCGCGACGGAAGCGGATCTCGCCCAGCGGCAGATCCATGTCGTCAAAGGCCAGCAGCAGATCCCCGGTTTCCAGCTTGTAGAACTGGCGCGCTTCCTGGACCGCCTGGCCACTCAGGTTCATGTAGGTGGTGGGTTTGACCAGCAACAGGTCTTCCCCACCCAGGTGGACACGACATTCCAGAAAGCTGCCGCGACCGCTGCGGAACTCGGCGCCGGCTCTGGAAGCCAGAAGATCCAGCAACAGAAATCCCAGGTTGTGCCACGTGTTACGGTAGCGCACCCCGGGATTTCCCAACCCGCAGAGCAGCTTCATGCTCAGCGCCTCGTCCAGGGCCGGCGGGCCACGGACAGTTCCATCAGCTGGAAGCGGCGGTAGCGGCGCGCGGCTTGGTCACCTGGATCACGGCCACGTGGTCCGGCACCAGCAGCTTGTAGTTCTCGTTGACCGGCAGATCGCGCACGAGCATGGTCTGCGAGGCTTCCAGCTGGGCGACTTCCACTTCGATGAAGCGCGGCAGATGCTCGGGCTTGACGGAAATGGTGGCCTTGTGCAGCAGGCGTCGGACCTGGCCGCCCTGGCGGATGCCGATGGGGCTGCCGTTGAACTGGATCGGCAGGGTGACGCGGATCGTCTTGCCCGCTTCCAGTCCCTGGAAGTCGATGTGCGTGACCTCTCCGGTGACCGGGTGGCGCTGGACTTCGCGGATCAGGCAGTTCTCGTAGGTCTTGCCGTCCAGCTCCAGGCTCACCACGCGGTGGTGCTCCTTGAGGGCGTTGCCGAATTCCTTGGCATTGACCTGCAGGCTGAGGGGCTCCTCGGAACCCTTGTAGTAGACGGCGGGAATGTTCTCGCTGACGCGCACGCGACGGGAGGCGTTGGTGCCGGTCGCTTCGCGCGGGCTGGCTTTCAGAGTGACGCTCGACATGAGAATCGCACCTATCGTTTGAATTTTCGTTGCTAGCTGAACAGGGAGCTGATGCTGCGCTCGTCGTGGATCATCTTCACCGCGCGGGCGAAGATGTCAGCGACGCTGAGCACCGTCAGCTTCTCCTGCAGAAAACGCTCCCGATTCGGGATGGTGTCTGTCACCACCAGGTTCGAAATGGGGGCATTCTCCAGTCGTTCAATGGCCTGTCCGCTGAAAAGGGCGTGGGTGCAGGCGCAGATCACGCTGCGGGCACCCAGCTCCTTGGCCGCGGTGGCGCTCTGGGTCAGAGTGCCGGCCGTATCGATCATGTCATCAATGATGACCACGTTGCGATCCTTGACCTCGCCGATCAGGTTCATCACCTCGGCGGCGTTCGGTCGCGGCCGGCGCTTGTCGATGATCGCCAGCTCGGCGCCCAGCTTCTTGGCGTAGGCGCGCGCCATCTTGACCGAACCGATGTCCGGGGCCAGCACGGCGCAGCGTTCAAGCTGCATCGACTGCAGATGCGGCATCAGCACGGCGCTGCCGTACAGATGGTCGAAGGGGATGTTGAAGAACCCCTGGATCTGCGCCGCGTGCAGGTCCATCGTCAGAATCCGGCTGGCGCCTGCCGCCGTCAGCAGGTCGGCGACCAGCTTGGCGCCGATGGCGACGCGCGGCTGGTCCTTGCGGTCCTGCCGGGCGTAGCCGAAATAGGGCATCACGCAGGTGATGCGTTTGGCCGACGCGCGCTTGGCGGCATCCAGGATCAGCAGGAGCTGCATCAGGTTGTCCGCCGGCGGCAGCGTCGAGAGGACGACGAAAACGTCCTTGCCGCGAATATTTTCCTCGAACTTGGCGTAGAGTTCGCCGTCCGAGAATCGCCCCAGGTCGAGCAAGCCGACCGTCGTGTTCAGGCAGTCTGCGATCCGTTCCGCCAGATCGCGGGAACTGTCACCGGCAAATATGCGCAGTTGATCCATGGTCCTGCTGTTGCTGGTTGCATCCAGAGAAACAGACAGGATGGCCCGTGAGCCACCCTGCCTGGGTTTGGTTCGATGGAAGTGCCTCGTTGAATGCCGGGAACTCAGGCGCCGTGCAGCTCCACTCCGTTGCCGGCGGAAACCAGCCTGTCATAGGCTTGCAACACCTGCTCCTCGATCCGCGAGCGGAACTCGTTGCAGATCGGGTGGGCGATGTCCTTGTGGGTGCCGTCTTCCAACTTGCGACTCGGCATGCAGACGAACAATCCGCGGTTTCCCAGGATGACCTTCAGACCCCGGATCACGAAGACCTCGTCAAAGGTAATGTTGACGAAGGCCTTCAGCTTGTCCTCGTAGCGCGGTGTCACATTGATCTCGGTGATCCTCACGAAGCACTCCTCGAAGCCATCTGTCCGCCCATCGGGCAGGGTCGACACAGATGAGTCCTGGGATAGCGGGAGCCGAGAGTTTCTGCCGCTGCACGAGCCTGTCGGTCAGTGTCAAAGATTCCGAAAACGGTCGAACCGCTTCCGGACAACGAGGCATGGATCGCACCAAGCGAGGAGAACTCCTGCTTGAGCTCACGCAAAACCGGCAGTTCCTCGAAGAGGGCCCATTCGAACTGGTTCTCGGGCCATGTCTTCGGATCACTGCCTGGCTTGACGAATCCGTCGAAGCCTGCGAATGTAGCGTATCCACCATGCCTAGTCAAGACTTCACTCAGTCGTGCATAGGCCTGGCCCGTGGAGACTCCCACTCCGGGCCAAACAACAACAATGGGGTTGTCGAAAATCGCTTCGATGGGCTGCAGCACTTCCCCGCGCCCGCTGACATGGCGCCAGCCGGATTCAAGGAAATAGGGCACATCGCTGCCCAGCTCCAGCGCCAGGCGGAAGAGGTCCTTCGGACCGAGGATGTCCGGATGGATGCGGTTCATGCCGCGCAGGCAGGCCGCGGCGTCACTGCTGCCTCCGCCGAGACCCGCGGCGAAGGGAATCGTCTTCTCCAGGCGGATTTCCATGGTCTGCCGAGTCCCGGCAGCCTCGCGAAAGGCATCCCTGGCTTTCAGCACCAGGTTGTCCGCGCTTTCGAGTTCCGGAATCGTGCAGTGGAACGAATCCTGATCCGCGGAGGAGAATTTCAGACTGTCACAAAGGTCTACAGGAACGAACACGGACTCAAGTTCGTGGAAGCCGTCCGGCCGGCGGCCCGTGATGCGCAAGCCCAGATTGACCTTCGCACAGGCCTTTTCCTCGATCGATCCGAACATGGAGTTTGCTTCCGCCTCGTCAATTGACCTGTTTGCCGAACACCGAAACTAGGGAACCCTTTTCTGTCAACAAAGCTGAAGCAGAGAATATTGTGACAGACGACTCTTCAGTGGAATGACTAAGTGGAGAACCTCAGGAAAATGTCACTTGACCCGGATCACGAACGTCAGGAAAAGAGACCTGCCGGACGAACTCCCGCAGTGCAGGAAAAGGACTTCCGCCGGCAGACTGAAATCCGGTCATTGCTCCGACTCCTGGAGCGTGTACAAAAAAGTGCCCCCCTGAAACCCAGGGGGGCACCGATGTCGTCTTGCCCTCGGCGGACTACTTGATCAGCAGCATCCGCTTTTCGGCGCTGAAGCCGTCGGCGGTGCTCAGGCGGTAGAAGTAGATCCCGCTCGACAGGCCCAGGCCCTGCTCGTTGCGGCCGTCGAAACTCATGCGGTAGGTGCCGCTGGCCTGGCTCTCGTCGACCAGGGTGCGGACACGCTGGCCGGCCAGGTTGTATACCGCCAGCTCCACCTGTCCCGGACGAAGCAGCTGGTACTCAATGACCGTTTCCGGATTGAAGGGATTGGGGTAGTTCTGGCGCAGGGTGAAGGCCGCCGGACGGGTCTCCGCCACCGAACTGGTCGGCTGCGGCGTCACACGCGTCGTGTAGACATCCTTGATGTCCTCCTTGCCCGAGGCGCGCATGTCGATCCATGACATGTAGACGCCGCCCATGCCGTCGTGGCTCAGGAAGGGCTCGCGCTGGTTGTGGAAGAACTCGAGCACGTTGCCGTCGTACTCGATGCCGTCGATCACGCCGCTGGCCTGATTGACGTTGTTCTGCTGGACCCACAGGTCCTTGTAGCCGGTGGTGTCCTCGGTCTCCTCGGCTGCGAGAGCGACCACGAAACCGGACCAGCCGACCATGGGCACCATCACGCCGGCCACGTCTTCCTGGGTGCCGTCGTCGACGAAAAGCGAGCCGCTGGCGTCGTCCCAGACCAGGCTGCCGTCGCTGAGCACATGACGCTGGTAGACATCGTCGTTGTCGTTGTTGCTGAAGTCCGTGTAGACGACGTAGATGCCGTCGTAGCGGTCGTTGACGATCACGGCCGTTTTCTGGCTGCCGGCTCGCATGTCGACTTCCGTGCGCCACAGCTCGCTGCCGGAGGCGTTGATCGCGCGGGCGATCAGGTCCGAATTGGAGGCGTCGGCGGTCAGGTCCTCCCAGATGCCGATCACGCCCCCGCCCATGCGGGGAACGATGCTGGCCTTGCGCTGGATCCCGCCGGCGCCCGCGCCGAAGGGTACGCCGCCGGCATCGTAGGCGATATTGCCGGAGGCGTCCACGTGCTGGATCAGCACGTCCGTGTCCTGCCAGTCGCCGCTTTCCCAGACCGCGTAGACGCCGCCCTGTCCGTCGGAGGCCAGGTCGTTGAAGGTCTCGTGGATCGTGGCGGTCTCGGTCAGGCGCACGCCCTGGTCGCCCCAGAGGGCGTTGCCGCTGAAGTCGAAGGCCTGGGCGCTGACTTCGGCGAAGAAGAGGCTGTAGGTCGTGTCGACACCGGACCAGGCGAGCACCACCTGGTCGGCGCTGCGCTCCAGCTTCAGGTTCTGCATGTAATACAGGCCGCTGTTCTCGGGATCGAAGGCGGGCGTGACCGGCATCGACTCGCCCCAGACCATCTCGCCCTGGGAGTTGATGCGGGTCAGGAAGCCCTGCTGGGCGCCGTCGCTGCCGGCCTCGATGGCGACGAAGGCGCCGCCGGAGCCATCGGGCACCACGTCGTACTTGTGCTGTCCGCCGGAAAGGCTCAGGTCGACCGGAAGGCCGTTGGAGGCATGCGCCGGCTCGCCGGTCATGTCATCCAGGAACTGCATGTAGACATGGGGGCCGTCGGCGTTGCGGGGATCGACCCAGAAGACCATCGTTCCCTCGTCGGTGGCCACGTTCTTGACGCGTGACACACTGCCGCTGATGCCCCAGGCGCTGGCGTCGCCGGCGCTTTCGAAGCTGACCTGTCCGTTGGAATCCAGGTGCTGGGTGAAGACGCCCAGGCTGCCGCGGCTCAGGTCGCCCCAGGCCACGAAGAGGCCGCCGTCCTGGTCCTCGCGCAGGGCGGGCTGGATGGCGTCGCTCTCGGTGTCGCTGTGATCCACGACCACCGCGCCCTGGGCTCCCCAGAGCAGTCCGCCCGAGCTGTTCAGCTTCTGTGCGCGAATATGGGCGTAGGTCTCGGTCATGTAGTCCTGCCAGACCAGGAAGGCGCCGCCGTTGCCGTCGCCCGTGACACGGGCCTGCTCCTGGTTGCCGGGGTTGTCGCAGGCCGTCACGCCGTACTCGCCCCAGACCTGCAGGTCGGTGGTGTTCATCTTCTGCACGAAGATGTCGGCCAGCGTGTTGCCCGGATCGTTGACGTTGGATTCGAACATCAGCAGCGTGTGACCGTCACCGGCGTAGGACACGCGGGGATTGTTCTCGTCCTTGCCCGGCTCGTCGGCCATGGCGACGCCGTCGGCGGCGAAAGTCGGAGTGAGGTCGGAGGAGTAGTGCTGCACGTAGATGTCGCCGGCATTGTCGCTGCGCTGGTCGACCCAGGCGATCCAGCAGCCGTCGTCCCCGTCCCAGGTGACCTTGGGGCTGTACTGGCGTCCGCTGGCGCCGACCACCAGCTGACCGTTGCCGCCGGCGCTCAGAGTGCCGTCGGGATGAACATGCTCGATGTAGATGTTGTCGTCGGAGGCTTCGCGGCCGTCCAGCCAGGCGACGTAGGCGCCGCCGTTGCCGTCGTGTTCCATGGTCACGACGCGCTGGTCGCCGACTTCCGTGCAGATGCCGAGGCCGTTGAAGCCGAAGTCGGGATCGATCGTGCCGTCGGCAGCGATGCGCGTGATGTAGAGGTCCCAGTTGTTGCCGCGATTGTCGCCCCAGACGACGTAGGCGCCGCCGGTGCCGTCGATGCACATGGACTTGGACATGTTCTCCGTGCCGTTGGCGCACTCGTCGCAGATCTGCACGCCGTCCTCGCCCCAGGCCAGGCCGCCGCTGCCGCCATCGTCGATCAGGCGGTTCACATAGAGGTCGCCCGCCGCATCGCTGCGGAAATCGACCCAGCTGATGATTGCGCCGCCGGCAGCGTCCGTGATCAGCACCGGATCCTCCTGGCGGATCACATCGTCATTGACGATCAGGGCGTCGACCAGGCCGTGGGTTGCGTCATCGGTCTCCCAGACGGCAGGGCTGCCCGACTGGGAGGCGTCCAGCTTCTGCGCGAAAAGATCACGCATGCCGAAGCGCGTGTCGGACCAGCTGATGATCAATTCGCCGTTGGCGCCGATCTCCGCCGAGCGCTGCCATTCGATGTGATAGCCCTGGCGCACCAGGGTGGCGTTGTTGTCGTCCCCCCAGGGCAGGTAGGGATCGTCGGCCAGCACGGTCGTGACACAACCGGCCAGCAGACAAAGGGTCAGGGAAGCTCGCATGAAATTCTATTCTCCCGTTTGATTGAATTGCATCACAGGGCCGCGCCGTCGAGGTCAGCGCAGCGGATTGTCCAGAATCAGCAGGCCGTCGTCCCGGTCCGCCACGTAGACCCGATCGCCGTCCACCCGCAGGCGCCGCGCGTAGCGGCTTTCCCGCTGGTAGCTCAGCCGCGGATGGCGGGGATCGGAAAGGTTGTAGACCAACAGTCCCTTGCTGCTGTTGGCCAGGAAAGCGTGCTCGTCGACGACCTCCACATCCAGGCTCGTGCCGCCCGGGCTTTCGACAGAACGCAAGTAGGGGCGGCTGGGATCCGCGACATCGATCACGGCGAAGCCGTTCCCGCCCATGGCAACGACCAGCAGATCCTCTTCCAGGGAAAGACGCAGTGCGTCTCCGGGAAGGCCCAGCTGGGCGATCACGGACAGATCGGCCAGCACCGGGTCGCCGTTGAAGCGCAGGACGGTCAGGCCATAGCGGCCATTGGCCAGAAAAAGCAGATCGTCCCTCAGGACCAGGTCGTTGCCGTCGTTGCTGAAGGAATTGAAGGAGAACCGGTAGCCCGCCGGCGGATTGCTGCCGTCGTAGAACCAACGGCCGGCCTGGTCCGGATGTTCTTCCGTATCCAGGTCGCTGAACTTGCGCACGACGATGCCGTCGCTGCGGTCGCAGTAGACCATGTAGGTATAGCCGCTGGCAGCGTCATGGTAGCCGTCTTCCTGGTTGACGCCGGAAGCGAAAATCGGCCGCAGGAAGCGCGGCTGGAAGGGATCGGCCACGTTGAAGACCAGCAGATTGGTCTGCAACTTGAGCATCAGCAGGCTGTCGGCGAGCAGGAAGCTGGAAATGAAGCTGTTGTCGCCCGGGGCATACAGACTGTCGTCGGAGGTGTAGCTGCCGACCGGCTGAGGAGAGCCTTCCTCGTCGCGATTGAAAACCCGAAAACCGCGGCCCTCGTTGCTGGCTACGAAAAAGTAGTCCTCGCCGAGGCTCAGGTCCGCCACGTCGTTGTTGACGGAGAACCAGGCGCCAACCTGGTCGATACCGCCGTCAATCGTATCCTGCCTTTCGGCGCAGGAAGCCGCAAACAGGAGCGGCAGCAGCGCTGCCAGCAGGGTCTTGCTTCTCTTCACGATTCTCCGATCCCTTCAGCCATCCGGGCTGTGCCGTGTCCATCCTTCCAGTGAGTAGCCCGGGCCAATCACTGGAAAACCCGGCATGTTATCAATTCAACTGCTGTACCGTAAATGGGTGGGGTTGTTGAAGGCAACGCTAGGGCAAAAATCGCTCCAACTTGGCGGGAAGGGCCGCGCCTAAACCCAGACATTGAAATTTAAGGTGTTAGTGGACTCAACGCTCCACAGGCACCCCGTTCCGGGATTAACAGCCGGAAGAGCCGATTCCCGATCGTATCGGATTCTTGCCAGACTTTCGAAGGCCGTGCCAGGGACGGTGCCAGGGACGGTGCCACGCACGGTGCCAAGGACGGTGCCAGGGACAGTGCCAGGGACAGTGCCAGGGACGGTGCCAGGGACCGTGCCAAGGACGGTGCCAGGGACGGTGCCACGCACGGTGCCAGGGACGGTGCCAGGGACGGTGCCAG
>JAUIFJ010000084.1 GCA_030429345.1 bacterium
GGTGAGCTACGAGGCCGCCGGGGATCTCTTTGTCGTACAGTACGAGGGCGTTCCCGAGTACTTCAACGGCCCCGGCAGCCTGACGGCCCAGGTGATCCTGGACCTGGACGAGGAGGCGATCCGGGTGAACTACCAGTCCCTGGCCAACGGGATCGACGTGAACAACAAGACCATCGGCATCGAGGATGCCAGCGGTAGTGTCGGGCTGAGTGCGAGCTACCAGGCCACCGGCTGGACACCCACCGACATGAGCGCCATCTGGTTCGGCTTCAATGTGATCGGTCCCAGCGGCCCCTACGCCGTCGACGTGGATCCCGACGAAGTCAACGGCATCGGTCTCAACGGCGGTTTCGCCGAGTACGAGCTGGAAGTGGAGAACCGCGGCGAGAACAACTCGACCTTCGAGCTCGAGGTCGAGGGCAACGCCTGGGATGTGACCTTCCACGATGTCAACGCCGAGTGGGCGCCGATCACGCAGGTGCCCGAGCTGGCCTATGACGAGGTCTTCCTGCTGGGCGTGCGTCACGCCGTGCCCGAAGAGCCTGCCAGCTTCACCGACCAGGCGCTGGTGACGGTCAGCGCCACCATGGAGCCCGCCGCCTTCGCCGAAGTCAACATCCTGACCAGCGCCAGCTGCAACCATGTGGAACAGGTCACACAGAACCTGACCGGCACTGGCCTCTTCGGCATGACCCATTTGAGCGACGGCGACTGGATGGGCGGCGACATGCTTGTGTGGATTGCCCAGGGCGTCAACCGCATGGCGACTCTCGACATGACCGACGGCACGGTGGGCGACATCATGGTGATGCCCGTCGGACCGGACTACCGCGGCGTGGCGGTCGATGACCGTGACGGCAGCTACTGGCTGACCCACGAGAACGGTCTGTATCACGTCGACGCCGGCGGAACGGAGATCGGCGACTACACCATCGACCTGCTCGGCCCTGCCAGCGGCCGCATGGCCACGGGACTGGCCTTCGACGCGGACAACAACATGCTCTGGGCCATGTGCTCCACGGGCGGTTCCGACGACCTGGTGCGGATCGACGTCAGCGACGCGTCCAATCCGGTCGGCCTGACCGCGGTTGCCGTGCCCTGGACAGTGCCCTTCGGCAGCGGCGCCGCCGGCATCGACTACCACGAGGAGACCGACCAGCTGGTGGCGATCAACACGGCTACGGGAGACGTGGAGTGCTTCCTGGACCTGATGAACGGCAACGTGGACGCGCGCGGCGATTTCTGCCCTAGCGGACAGTCGGAAGGCTACGGTCTGGCCATGACCTCTGACGGCATGGTCTTCATCGGATCGACCAACGGCCTGGCGCACCCGGTGGACATGTACCAGGCGCCCTGCGACTTCGGCGTCTCCGTGGGCACCATGGAGCTGCCGACCGAGTTCGCCCTGAGCGCCAACTATCCCAATCCCTTCAACCCGAGCACCATGCTGCGCTACGCGCTGCCCGTCGGCGGCCAGGTGCAGCTGGATGTCTACAACCTGCTGGGCCAGCACCAGCAGACCCTGGCCAAGGGCATGCGCCCGGCCGGCTTCCACGAGGTGCGCTTCGACGGCAGCGCGCTGTCCAGCGGTGTCTACTTCTACCGCCTGAGCGTGCAGGATCGCGACGGCAAGCCCGTATACAGCGATGTGCGCAAGATGATGCTGATGAAGTAGGCCGTCGACAGACTGCAACACGAACTCCCCCGCCGGGCAACCGGCGGGGGAGTTCTCGTTTTACTGCTGCAGGCTGCCCCTACGGTTCAGTCGCCCCCGCGAAGGCAGGGGCCTGTCTTTCCGCCGATTGTGGTACAGGGAGCCGTTTCGGCCGCGCGTGCCGTTGTCTGGATCCCCGCCTGCGCGGGGATCACGGAACAGGTGGACGGCGGTTTGGCGGTGGGGATGATGGAATTGGAGGTATGCAGGACAGGGTTTGATGTACACCTTTTAGAAGGCGGAAGGGCGGCCCTTGAGCCGCGGGCTTACGACCGCGGCTATTCGCTTGAAACGGTATTGGGGTTCCCCGTGGCACACGGTGCCAAGCAGGCACTCCCCACCAATTCAGTCGCCCCCGCGAAGGCGCTGATGCATCCCCACAAATAGCGTGTCATTGTAGCGCCTCGATCCGACAGTGCATGGCCCTAACTGCGGCTTTGATCTCGGACCAGCTCGGATC
>JAUIFJ010000085.1 GCA_030429345.1 bacterium
TGACGACGGAGCAGCTGCGCACTGCGGTCCTGCGGGCCGTGGCGCAGGTGAACCGGGACTTCGGTGTGGCCTACGAGGTGGCGGGGGATGCGATCACGCCGGACCTTTCCGCCGGCGACCAGGAACTGGTCCTGATGAACGCCACGATCGCGTGCTGCATGATCGAGATCGCGCGTGCCGGGCGCCAGCCGTCGTTCAAGGCGGGCACGATCTCAATTGACCGCAGCAAGGCCGTGGGCGCGTGGCGCGAGCTGCTGTCCAGCCTGCGCGGCACCTACGAGCGCCTGGCCGCCATGGACAATGAATCACGGGCCATGAACCTGAAGTCCCTGCTCTTTGAACGCGGCGTGGATGTGCCGCCGCCGCCCTCTGAGATCTACGAGCCGTGAGCATCCTGCCCGCCCATGAGGGCGCGGCGGCCGCCGCGGATGTGGAGACCCTGATCCGTTCGACGGAGGAGACGGTGAAGGTGCTGAAGGTGACTCCTGCTGAGGAATCGGGATTCTCCGGCCAGCCGGCACCCACACCAGAAGTCACGGTGAGCGTGCCGGCCCTGCTGGCGGACAAACAGCCCAGCGACTTGTTGCAGGTAGATCACGACTACATGATCTCCCTGCTGCCAGACACGGAGGTCGAGGAAAGCTACCTGCTCGAAATTCGCGGAGCGCTGCACACGGTCGTGGACATCAAGCGGGTCAACCTCTTCGGCACTGTGACACACCTGGAGGTGGCGGTCAAGAAGCGCCGGGGGCCCTGATGCTGGACGGGGTGGAGCTGACCCTGGACAAGAAGGCACTCAAGCAGACCCAGGCCCTGCTGAAAGCCTTTCCCAGTGTGCTCGCCCAGTCCCTGGCCGTGGCGCTTCTGGCGATCGCCAAGGTGGTGCAGGCCCAGGCGAAGCAGAGCCTGCGCGACGAGGAGGCCATCGATCTGGGAGCCTTGAGGGCCTCGATCCAGATCGCGGTGCTGGGTCCCCTGACCGTGGTGGTGGGAACGCCGCTGGAGTACGCGGCGGCTGTCGAGTTCGGAACCGTTGGCCACTATGTGAAGGTCGACGACGCACCCGGCATGCGGGAGTGGCTGGTGAGACACGGGATTCCGGATGCCGAGAACCGCGCCTATTTCTTCGTGCACCCCCGGCCCCGGCCCTTCCTGGAGCCCGGGCGCCTGATGGGCCAGGCCCTGGCGCCGGCAACGATCGAGAAGGCCATTGAACGGGCCTTCGCCGAAGTGGAGAAATACCTGAAGTGATTGCCGAGCGCGCCCTGGCCGAGCACATAAAGAGCCTGCATGCAGGCTTGTCGGTGTTCAAGGACGAGCTGGCCTGGCACCAGGCGGGGGAGCCCTTCCCCTACCTGATGGTCACCAAGGTGGGCGAGCGGCTGGAAACGGCGGGAACCGGCGTCTACGACCGCGAGGACACGGACGAGGAAACCGGCAAGGTCGTTCAGAACAAGTGGCTGAAGTGGCGCAAGAACCTGCGTCTCACGGTGCGCAGCAGTGCACTCACCGACAAGAGCGCGGCGGACGCCGTGGAGGCCGTTGCACAGACTGTGAAGGCCCTGCTGGCCGAGCACGTGACGGGCAAGCCGCTGGACCTGACTGACAGCGTCAGCTCAAAGGATGTCCACATCAGCCGGCTGCGCCTGGTCGACGAGTCCGACCAGTCGCTGATGCTGACTCGCGTCCCGTTCGAGGCGCAGCGGACACTGGACGTGGAAATCTTGTATACGACTGTGCGCGAGGTCGCGAAGGTGAAGCCGTTCACCAACCTGGACTTCATCCAGAACTAGGGGGAATCGATGCCGAAACGTGATGCAAAGGCGGAGGGGAAGGGCCTGAGCGGGGGCCCGGAAGAAAGTGCTGCGCCTTCCGCGGAGAAGGAGCATGCGCCCATAGCCGTGAGTCCCGGCAACACCCTTCGCCCGGCGAAGGTGGTGATCAAGGAATCGGACATCCCGGCCATCGTGGCCGAAGCAGTCCTGGCCGGCCAGGGCCTGACCCAGCGCTCGCTCGTCGATCCGAAGACATTCAAGCAGCAGGTGGACAGCTGGCTGTCCGCCCCGGCCAACTAGAGGGGGACACGCACCGTGGCCAAGATCATCAAGGACGTATACACGGAGTACTTCTCCGGGA
>JAUIFJ010000086.1 GCA_030429345.1 bacterium
GTGATGGTATCCTCGAATCTTTTGGCCGCCCCGTCGCCACTGGCAATGGCATTGCGCATGCCCATCAGCTCCTTGCGCGAGCTGCTCATCAGGATGTTGAAGACCTTGATGCCCTCGGCGCCGAAGATCTCGGTCAGCGTCGTGTTCCGGGCTTCCTCGGACATGCTCTTCATGCTGTCCTGGATGTCCCCAAAAACCTGGATGAAGTCCCGCGCCTGGCCCGTGCTCTTGTCGTACACGTCGACGCCCAAGGCCTTGTTCACCTTGGAGGCCTGGGTGTAGACCTTGGTCATGGTCATCGAGAGCCGTGTACCGGCACGGGCTCCCTTCTCGTTGCGGTTGGCCAGGATTCCCAGGAGCGCCAGGTTGGTCTCGATGGACTGCCCGAAAGCCGCAGAAGTCGAGGCCGTGTTCAGCATCGACTCCTGCAGGTCGTAGAACTTCAGGTTGGACTTGGAGAAGCTGGTGGTGAACAGGTCGGAGAGCCGGGTAGCTTCTCCAAGGGGCTTGTTGTACGCCTTCAGGGTACCGACCAAGAGCGCCCCGGACTCTGCCATCTCCACCTGCTGGCCGGCGGCGAAGGTGATCGTGTCGGCCATGATGCCCGTCTTGTCCGACACCATGCCGGCGGTGAGGCCCATACTGGCTAGTGCGGACTGTCCTTCGGCCACCTGCTGCGCCGTGTAGATGGTGGTCGCGCCCAGATACTTGGCCGCGTCCCCGATCTGGGTGATCTGCGGGGCCGTGGCCTCGGCGATGCCGCCGGTCCGCGCAATCTGGGTCTGCAGCTTCCCTGCCTGGACAATCGGGGCCGCCAGCCCCAGGGCCATGCCGGCACCAACGAGCATGGTCGTCCGGCCCGCCCGCTTCACCCTCTCGGCCGCCTTCTCGAAGTTGCCCGCGAACTTGTTCAGCCGCTTGGACGCATCGTTGAAGGCGCTCAGGTTGCTGGCGCCGAAGACGCTGATGGTGATCGCGCTGTTCAGACCCTTCAGCATCGTGTGCTCCACCTGTGTGTTTCAGTGCCGGCGCCGGGAACCTCTGCCGCGGCCCCCTCTGCGGCTGGAAGCCTCAGCCGCTTTCGCTTCCTGTTCACCCAGCCACTCGGCGCCGGCCACGAGCTCGAAGATCCGTTCCAGGGGCAGGGCGTCCAGGCACTCGAAGGTGTAGGCGGGAAAGCGGTGGGCAATGAGCGCGCGGGCCTGTTTGTACCACACGGAATCCAGCTCCGCGCGCGCAGCCCTCAGAGCTTTTTTACCGTGATCTCCTTCGAGTAGCCCAGGGTCTCCTGGATCTTCTCGGACAGGGCCATCACCAGGCCGGGCTCCCAGTCGCCGGAAGTGTTGTACTCCAGCTCCTGGGCCGGAATCTCGGGCCAGACGGTGAAGGTCCGGACCAGGTCCATGGCCAGGCGGGACTCGCGGCCCTTGGCCGCGCGCTGCATCTGTTCGAACTCGTCGTAGGACGAGCCGCGCACGACGAGCGTCCGTCCGTCGACCAGTTCAAGCTGATACAGGTTGTGCTTCGGATACTTCTCGCGCAGCTGCGCAAGGTCCTCGGCCGTGGGGTGATTCTTCGGGGTGTCCATGGGTGTCTCCGGGGATTGGATGGATTACAAAACGGGGACACTGACGCAGGTACTTGATTCCCCACGCCAGCGTCCCCGAAGAAAGCTAGAAGCCGCCCTGCATGCCGGTGGCAAAACCGCTGCACTTGATGTTGATCGCCTCGGCGTCCTCCGCGTCGGCAAAGCCGCCGGAAGCCTCGGTGATGTCCACACCGCTGAAGGTCTTGGACATCGCGATGTTGGCGCCCGGGTAGGCCAGAACGATCAGGGCATTGCGGATGTCGGTCGGATCTTCGTAGACCTCCCCGCCGGCCAGAGCACCGGCCGCCAGGATGGCCTTCAGCTCGACGAAGCTGACCAGCATCTCCGTGATCTCGAAGTCCAGTTCGTACATCTTGTGATGCGAGCGCACGGCGCCGTGCGCGCCCTTGAAGCCCGCGCCATGCACCGGCTTCTTGTCCTTCGAGACCTTCCAGTTAAAATTCTGCAGCCCGAAGACCGGCGCGCCGTTGATCAGCATCTTGATCGAGTTGCCGCTGACGCCGTCAGCGAAACTGGGT
>JAUIFJ010000022.1 GCA_030429345.1 bacterium
GGAGTGAGCGCCGCTACCTCAATCCTGAATTACTTGAAATGCTATCACTTCGGAAGGCCAGTTGAATTTGCACACAGTTTTGGACTTGACGGAGAGGATTGCTGCCGCTATGGCAATTGCTGTTGTCTTCTTCATGGTGAAACCTTTCTGTTTTGACTCTAATGGTGTCCAAGTGTCCGGGAATTACTCTGGTTTGTCATTGATCTATGTCAAAAGTTTGATAAGTCAAAAAAGTATCCGCCTAGAGGATCGCCAGAGTTTGTTGTGATCTACCTTGGATTTCTTGTATTAACCGTTCATTAATGAAAAATGATTGAGGAAACCGCATGAGCACCTCTCACAAGGTCCTGATCCTCGGCGGCGGCCCCGCCGGCCTGACTGCCGCCCTGTATACGGCGCGCGCCAACCTGGAACCCGTGCTGGTGGAAGGTCCCCAGCCCGGCGGCCAGCTGACCATTACGACGGATGTGGAAAACTTCCCCGGTTTCGCCGAAGGCATCATGGGGCCCGAACTGATCGAGGTGATGCACAAGCAGGTCGAACGCTTCGGCACGCAATTCATTCACGGAACGGTGAGCAAGGTTGACCTGTCCTCCCGCCCTTTCGGTCTTTGGATCGACGACAAGGAGCACCGCTGCGATTCGCTGATCATCGCCACCGGGGCCAGCGCCCGCCTGCTGGGCGTGCCCGGGGAAGACACCCTGATGGGCTACGGCCTCTCCGCCTGCGCCACCTGTGACGGTTTCTTCTTCCGCGAGAAGGAGATCTGCGTCATCGGCGGCGGCGACAGCGCCATGGAAGAGGCCAACTTCCTGACCAAGTTCGCCAGCAAGGTGACCCTGATCCACCGCCGCGAGGAGTTCCGCGCCAGCGCGATCATGGTCGACCGGGTGAAGAAGAATCCCAAGATCGAGTTTCTGCTGAACCGGGCGCCCATCGCCTTCGAGGGCGATCCCCAGGCGGGCGGCCTGAAGAATGTCAAGCTGAAGAACATGCAGACCGGCGCGGAAGAGGATTTCCCGGTGGACGGCGCCTTCGTCGCCATCGGCCACGTGCCCAACACCTCTCTCTTCAAGGGCCTGCTCGACATGGACGAGAACGGCTACCTGGAAGTCCAGGGCCGGACGACCTACACCAACATTCCCGGCGTCTTCGCCGCCGGCGATGTCAGCGACCACCGCTACCGCCAGGCGATCAGCGCTGCCGGCAGCGGCTGCATGGCGGCCATCGACGCCGAGCGCTGGCTGGAGGAGCAGGAGTGAAGCACCCGGGCCTCGCGGTCGGTCCCTGGACCGTCCACTCGCTGATTGTCGGGCGCTTCCGCCTGGACGGGGGAGCCATGTTCGGCGTGGTGCCCAAGCCGCTCTGGAACCGGGTCGCCCCGGCCGACGAAGCCAACCGCATCCGCCTCAGCATGCGTTGCCTGCTGCTGAAGGGGCCGGATCGCACGGTGCTCGTCGACACGGGCATTGGCCACAAGGACTCGCAGAAGTTCCTGGGCCTTTTTGCTGTCGAGCAGGAAGAGAACGAGCTGGTCCGGCGCCTGGACGAGGTCGGCGTTTCGCCCTGCGACATCACCGACCTGGTGCTGACCCACCTGCATTTCGATCATTGCGGAGGCTGCTACCTGCCGGATGGTGACGGAGTCAAGCCGCTCTTTCCCGGCGTGCGCCTGCACCTGCAAAAGGGGCAGTGGAACTGGGCCTTCCGTGGCCATCCGCGGGACCGGGCGAGCTACATTCCGCGTAACTTCGAGCGCATGGCCCAGGACCACGAACTGATCCTTCACGAGGGCGAGGGCGAGATCCTGCCCGGCCTGCGGGCGCTCTGCGTCGACGGCCATACGCCGCGCATGCAGATGATTCATGTGGTGGGCGATCCCGACGCCGGCGTCCCCGGCCTGGTCTTCCTGGCCGACCTGGTGCCGACCGCCGCCCACCTGCCCCTGCCCTGGGTGATGGGCTACGACCTGGAGCCGCTGAAGACGGTGATCGAGAAGGAGAACCTCTACGCCCGGGTACTGGACGGCCGTACCCTGCTGGCCTTCGAGCACGATCCGGACATCGCCGCCGTGGTGTGCGAGGCCGGTCCGAAGGGGCCCGAAATCATCCAACGGATCGAAACGATGTAAACCCCGCTCCCGCCGGTTCCCGGCGGGGGTGTTTCGTTTTCGCGGGACCTGGATGGCCATTCTATTGCCGGTTCTACCGCCCCCGGTTGGGGTGGCCTGCGGCCACCCTCGTTTCCACACGTTCCACCGGTTCCATCCACACCGGTTTCGGCATGGCTGACGGTTCCGGCTATGCGCACCGGTTCGGTATGGCCGCCGGGTCGGGTCCGCCGGTTCCCGGCGGGGGGTCGCCGCAGGCGACCCTTACAGGGTGGTGGCGGATTCCGTGGGATAGGGTGTCGATGGGGGAGAGACCGTATCACGGAATCCGCTGCTATTTTTGATGTTTCGGACATGATCGGTACTTTCTGGAATCTGTCCGGGCTTGGGTCCGGATCTTGTGTCGTCCTGTCGCCACCCTCTTTTGTTTGAAGGCCTCCGATGGCTTTTGAGTTCACCGAGTCCGAGAACCAGCAGATCGACCGCCTCCTCTCCTGCTACCCTTCCAAGATGAGCGCCACCCTGCCCCTGCTGCACCTGGCGCAGAAGCGGAACGGCTGGATCGGTCCGGATGTCATCGAAGCCGTCGCCAGGCGGCTCGAGCTGACGAAGATCCACGTCGCCGACGTGGTCAGCTTCTATTCCATGTATCACCGCAAGCCCGTCGGCAGACACGTGATCAGCGTTTGCCGCACGCTCTGCTGCCAGCTGGTCGGCCAGGAATCGCTGAGCGACTATCTGCGCGAACGGCTGGGGCTGGGCGAGGCCATGAACGGCACCGACGAGAAGGGCCATTTCACGGTCGAGCATGTGGAGTGCCTGGGCGCCTGCGGCATGGGTCCCGTCGCCATCATCGACGGCGAGTATCACGAACACCTGACTGTAGACAAGCTGGCCGCCCTGATGGACCAGCTTGAAGCTTCCTGAGGGGCCGCATGGCGGAGTTCATCACCTTCCCCAGTCTGGCCTATACCGATCGCGCGGGGCTGGACGCCTACCTGGAACTGGGGGGCTACCGCAGCCTGCGCAAGGCCCTCTTCGACATGCAGCCCGAGCAGATCACCCAGGTGGTCAAGGACTCGGGCCTGCGCGGTCGCGGCGGCGCCGGTTTTCCCACCGGCCTGAAGTGGACCTTCCTTCCCAAGCAGACGGAAAAGCCCGTCTACCTGGTCTGCAACGCGGATGAGGGCGAGCCCGGCACTTTCAAGGACCGGGACATCCTGCGCTACGCTCCGCACCAGCTTATTGAAGGCATGGTGATCGCGGCGCGCGCCATCGGCAGCAAGGTCTCCTATGTCTACATCCGCGGCGAGTTCACCGAACCCTGGCGCGCCATGGAAAAGGCGATCGCCGAGGCGCACGAGTCCGGCTTCCTGGGCAAGAACATCCTGGGCAGCGGATTCGATCACGAACTGTATCTGCATCCCGGCGGCGGCGCCTACATCTGCGGCGAGGAAACCGCCCTGCTGAACAGCCTGGAAGGCCGTCGCGGCGAACCGCGCACCAAGCCGCCCTTTCCCGCGGTCGAAGGCCTCTACGGCTGCCCGACCATCGTCAACAACGTGGAAACCCTGGCCGCCGTCGTGCCCATCGTGGAACACGGCGCTCAATGGTACGTCGATCTGGGAACGGAGAAGAGTCCCGGCACCAAGCTCTTCAGCATCTGCGGCCACGTGCAGAAGCCCGGCGTCTACGAAGTGAAGATGGGCACACCCTTCATGGAGTTCTTCGAGCAGGACTGCGGCGGAGTGCTCAACGGCAAGGCCCTGAAGGCGGTCATTCCCGGAGGCAGCTCCGTGCCCATGCTGACGGCCGAAGAGTGCAAGACCCTCTGCCTGGACTACGAAAGCTGCGTGGAACACGGCACCATGCTCGGCTCGGGGGCGATCATCGTCCTGGACGAGACGGTCAACATTCCCCACGCCGTGCACAACCTGAGCAAATTCTACAGCCATGAGAGCTGCGGCCAGTGCACGCCCTGCCGCGAAGGCACCCGCTGGTACGAGGTCGTGCTGGAGCGCGTGCTCGCCGGCCAGGGAAGCATGGAAGACCTGGACCTGCTGCAAAGCCTGGGCAACCAGATCAACTTCCGCACCATCTGCGCCCTGGGGCCGGCGGCGGTGGCGCCGGTCGAGAGCTCGCTGGCCAAGTTCCGTTCCGAATACGAAGCCCTGATCCGGGAGGCCTAGTGGAGAACCTGGTCTTTATCCTGCTGAGCCTGCTGGCCGTCCTGGGCGGCCTGGGCACGGTGAGCATGCGCAACCCGGTGCATTCCGTGCTCTGCCTGCTGCTGACCATGCTCTGCCTGGCGGGACACTACATCCTGCTGCAGGCGCCCTTCATGGCCGCCGTGCAGATCATCGTCTACGCCGGCGCGATCATCATCCTGTTCCTCTTTGTCATCGTCCTGCTCAACCTGCGGGACGATGTGCTCAAGCGCCGCACGCTGCCCATGGGACGCTTGTACTACATCCCCGCCGGCCTGGCGGTGATGCTGGTGCTGACGGGCCTTTTCCGCGCCGGCAGCAACTGGATTTCCGGCGGTCCGGCGCCCGAAGGCACCATCGAGGCCCTGGGCATGGAACTCTTCACCAAGTGGGTCTATCCCTTTGAACTGACCGGCGTGCTGCTGCTGGCGGCCATGGTCGGCGCGGTGGCCATGACCCGGCGCGACAAGGAGGAAGGCTGATGGTCCTTGGTCCGAACCATTTCCTGCTGCTGGCCCTGGTGCTCTTCGGCATCGGCGTGACCGGCGTGCTCGTGCGCCGCAATGCCCTGGTGATCCTGATGTCCGTCGAGCTGATGCTCAACGCCGTCAACCTGCTGCTGGTGGCCTTTTCGCACTATAACGGCAACCTGGCCGGACAGGCCTTCACCTTTTTCACCATGACCGTCGCCGCCGCCGAGGTGGCCGTGGGTCTGGCCATCATCGTCATGCTCTACCGCCACCGGCTCGACACGAGCATCGAGCACATTCGCCTGTTCCGGCACTAAGGAATCCTGAATGGAACACGCTGACTTCGCCCTCCTGCTCGGACTGGTTCCGCTCTTTCCGCTGCTGGGCTTTCTCTTCAACGGACTGGTCGGTCGCCGCGTGCCCCTGGCCCTCAGCGGGGGTGTGGCCACCCTGGCCATCGGAGCCTCCTTCGTCAGTTCCGTGCTGCTCTTCTTCCGTCTCACGGAACTCGAGCCGGCGGCGCGGCACATCGTCATCGACTACGGCCCCTGGCTGCATGTGGGCGGCCTGTCCCTCGACTGGACCCTGCAGCTCGACCCGCTCTCCATGCTCTTCGCGCTCTTCGTCAGCGGCGTCGCGACCCTGATCCACCTCTACAGCGTGGGCTACATGGGCGACGAACCCAGCTACGCCCGCTATTTCGCCTACCTGAACCTCTTCTGCTTCAGCATGCTGATGCTGGTGCTTGGCGGCAATTACCTGGTGATGTTCCTCGGCTGGGAAGGCGTCGGCCTCTGCAGCTACCTGCTGATCGGTTTCTGGTTTGGCGACATGGAAAAGGCGATTGCCGGCAAGAAGGCCTTCGTGGTCAACCGCATCGGCGACTTCGGCTTCCTGGTGGCCATGTTCCTGATGTACGCCCACTTCGGCAGCCTTGAGTACGGCCCGCTCTTCGCCCAGTTCGCCGGCATTCCTTCCGGGGACTGGCTGCCGACGGCCATCGCGCTTTTCCTCTTCATTGGCGCCACCGGCAAGAGCGCGCAGATTCCCCTGTATGTCTGGCTGCCCGACGCCATGGCCGGCCCGACGCCCGTCTCGGCGCTGATCCACGCCGCGACCATGGTCACTGCCGGCGTCTACATGATCGCCCGCAGCCATGTGATCTACACCCTGGCCCCGACGGCCCTGGCCGTGGTCGCCGTCGTCGGCGCGCTGACGGCGCTCTTCGCCGCCACCATGGGCCTGGCGCAGAACGACATCAAGAAGGTGCTGGCCTATTCGACGGTCAGCCAGCTGGGATACATGTTCCTGGGCATGGGCGTCGGCGCCTACACCGCCGGGCTTTTCCATGTGGTGACACACGCCTTCTTCAAGGCCCTGCTCTTCCTGGGTTCGGGCGCCGTGATCCACGCCATGCATCACGTCTACCACGAGGTCCACGACCACAGCCGCGACGCCCAGGACATGCGCAACATGGGCGGGTTGAAGAAGCACCTGCCGATCACCTACTGGACCTTCGCCGTCGGCACCATTGCCATTGCCGGTTTTCCGCCGCTCTCGGGTTTCTTCTCGAAAGACGAGATCCTGTGGAAGACCTGGGAAAGCGGGCATGCGGGCCTGTGGGTCATCGGCTTCCTGGCCGCCGGACTGACCAGCTTCTACATGTTCCGTCTCTTCTTCATGACCTTCCACGGCAGCTACCGCGGCAAGTCCGGTGAAGAGGGGCACTTCAAGGAAAATCCCCTGACCATGACCCTGCCGCTGATGGTGCTGGCCGTCCTGGCCGCCATCGCCGGCTTCTGGGGGCTGCCGCATTTCCTGGATTTCGCCCACATCGGCAATCGTTTCGACGAGTTCCTGGCGCCCGTCTTCCACAGCGGAAGCGACCTGCACCTGCGGCACATGACGGCGCATCACGCCAACGTGGCCATGGAATGGCTGCTGGCGGGCTGTTCGGTGGCCATCGCGATTGTCGGCCTTGTGCTGGCGCGGCGCTTCTACCTGCAGGACACGAGCCTGCCGGGCAAAATCGCCTCCAGGTGGAGCACCCTCTACCGCTATGTCTACAACAAGTGGTACGTGGACGAGCTCTACGAGACCCTGGTCATCCGGCCCATGGGGGCGATCTGCGACTTCCTCTGGAAGTACTTCGACATGCTGGTCATCGACGGCCTGGTCAACGGCCTGGCGCAGACCTGCGCTGCCGCCGGCTCGGGCATCCGTCGCCTGCAGGGCGGAAGCGTGGCCGGCTATCTGACGACAATGGCCGTCGGCGCCGCCGCGCTGATCGGATGGGTATTCTACTTCTGATGGACGTGCGCCCCGGCGCCTCGTCCCAAACGGGATCCTGCGGATGGAGTTCCTGCTTCCAGTCCTGACCTTCTTTCCCCTGCTGGCGGCCCTTGTACTGCTGCTGATTCCGGCTCGGGCGGAGGGAACCCTCAAAAACGCGGCCCTGCTTCTGGGGCTCGTGGAGTTCGCGCTCTCGATTCCGCTCTTCACGGGCTTCGCGCCCGCTGTCGCCGGCATGCAGTTCCTGGTCGACCTGGACTGGATTCCCCTGTGGGGCGTTTCCTTCAAGATGGGCGTCGACGGGATCAGCCTCTTCCTCGTGCTGCTGACCACCTTCCTGCTGCCGCTGACGATCCTGGGCACCTGGAACGCGGTGGAGCACAAGGTCAAGGGCTACCTGATCCTGTTCTTCCTGCTGACCACGGGCATGATCGGCGTCTTCGTCAGCCTCGACCTGTTCCTGTTCTATGTCTTCTGGGAGATCACCCTGATCCCGATGTACTTCCTCATCGGCATCTGGGGCGGGCCGAGACGCATCTACGCCGCGGTCAAGTTCTTCCTCTTCACCATGGCCGGCAGCGTACTGATGCTGATCGCGATTCTCTTCGTCTACTGGACGACCAGCGTCGACGGGCATCACACCTTCGACCTGCTGTTGATCCTCGAGCACTTCCGCGCCAGCGGCAGCACCCAGACCTGGCTTTTTGCCGCCTTCGCCCTGGCCTTCGCCATCAAGGTGCCCATGTTCCCGCTGCACACCTGGCTGCCCGACGCCCACGTCGAGGCGCCCACCGGCGGCAGCGTGATCCTGGCCGGCGTGCTGCTGAAGATGGGCACCTACGGTTTCCTCCGATTCGCCATGCCCATGTTCCCCGCGGGACTGAAGGCCCTGCTGCCGCTTTTGATCGCCCTCTGCGTGATCGGCATTCTCTATGGCGCCTGGCTGTCCATCGCCCAGAGCGATGTCAAGAAGCTGGTCGCCTATTCCAGCGTCTCGCACCTGGGCTTCGTGATGCTGGGCCTCTTCGCGCTGACCCCGGAAGGCGTCACCGGCGGCATCCTGCAGATGATCAACCACGGCATCTCGACGGGCGCGCTCTTCCTGGCGGTGGGCGTGATCTACGAGCGCCGTCACACGCGCAAGATCGCCGACTTCGGCGGCCTGGCCAAGGTGATGCCGGTCTACGCGGTGATCCTGAGCATTGTCTGCCTGAGTTCGATCGGCCTGCCGGGGACCAACGGCTTCACCGGCGAATTCCTGATCCTGCTCGGCGCCTTCAAGACCCAGCCCTGGGCGGCCGGCATTTCGGCCACCGGCGTGATCTTCGCCGCCGTCTACATTCTCTGGATGTACCAGCGGGTGATGTTCGGTCCCGTGACCCACGAGGTCAACGAGAAGCTGAAGGACCTGAGCGCCCGTGAATTCATCGTCTTCCTGCCCCTGCTGGTGCTGATCTTCTGGATCGGCGTCTACCCCGATCCCTTCCTGGAGCGCATCGGGCCCGCGGTGGAGCAGATTCTGTCCACGATCCGGACGTCCTAAGGAGGCCCTGTGAGCGACGCGAGCTCCCTGAATCTGTTGAGCCTGCTGCCGGAGATGCTGGTGGCCCTGGCGGGGCTGCTGGTGATCCTGGCCAATGCCGTCGGACGCGACTCCGCGGACGGGGCCCATCGCTGGATCAGCCTGCTGGGCGTGCTCTCCGCATTGTGGTTCACGCTGAATCCGCTGGCCACCGGCGCGGCCATGTCCGGGACGGCTGTCCACGACGGGCTGGCCATGGCCGGCAACACGGTGATCCTTGCCGTTCTGCTGCTGCTCCTGCTCGGCGGAGAGAGCTACCTGAAGAGCCGCCGGATCCCGCTGGCCGAGTATCACAGCCTCAGCCTTTTCGCCGCCACCGGCATGATGTCCCTGGTCAGCGCCGGGGACCTGGTGACGGTCTTCATGGGCATCGAGGTGCTCAGCATTTCCCTCTATTGCATGGCCGCGCTGCTGAACGAGGAAGAGGGCGGGCGCGAGGCGGCGCTGAAGTATTTCCTGACCGGCAGTTTCGCCAGCGGCTTCCTGCTCTTCGGCATGGCGCTGGTCTTCGGCTTCACCGGCACGACCAATCTGGATGCGATCGCCCATTCGCTGACGAGCCTGGACACGGACAACTGGATGCTGATCGGCGGCGCACTGTTGATGCTGATCGGCTTCCTCTTCAAGGTCAGCGTGGCGCCTTTCCACAACTGGGCGCCGGATGTATACGACGGCAGCCCGGCCATCGTCACCGCCTTCATGAGCACGGCGGCCAAGGCCGCGGCCTTCACCGGGCTGGCCCGGGTCTTCGTGCCGGCGCTCGGGGAAGCGGCGGATGCCTGGATTCCCATGCTGGCGCTCTGCGCGGCGCTGACCATGATCCTGGGCAACTTCAGCGCCCTGGTGCAGGACAGCTTCAAGCGCATGCTGGCCTACAGCGGCGTGGCGCACGCCGGCTACCTGCTGCTGGGCATCCTGGCGGCGAGCAGCGATTCGGCCCACATGGCCAGCGTGCTCTTCTACCTGCTGCCCTACGCGCTGATCAACGGCGTGCTCTTCCTGGTCGGCGCGGCCATCAGCCGGCAGCGCAGCGGGAAGAACCTGCTGGACGACTTCAAGGGCCTGGCCGCGGACAGTCCGCTGCTGGCCATCCTGATCACGGTCTGCCTGCTGGCCCTGGCCGGCATTCCGCCGACGGCGGGCTTCGTTGGCAAGTTCTACCTCTTCATGGGCGCCGTCGACGCCGGGCATGTGGGCCTGGCCTGCCTCGGCATCCTGACCAGCGTGGTCAGTGTCTACTTCTACCTGCGCGTCATCGTCTACGCCTGGTTCCACAAGGCCCCGGCGGGCAGTGCGCCCTGGACCCCGTTGGACGGCGGCCTGGTGCTCGTCACCGGCCTCTCCGCCCTGCTGCTGCTGGTCCTCGGCGTCTGGCCCAACCTCTGGCTGAGCATCACGGCTACGATCTAGACAGTCTCTCTGAAGAACTCGCACGGAGAGCACGGAGAAGACGGAGAACACGGAGTTTGTCTGTGTTTCCGATGGATTTGTCAGACGGCGATCGGGATCGCCGTTTGACAAAAGCACTTCTCCATGATTCTTGCCTCCGTGATCTCTGTCTACTCCGTGCCCTCTGTGCGAGCTCTTCTATTTGAAAGGCACAACATGAACCCCTTGCTGAAGAACTCCCTGGCGATCGTGTTGGCGGTGATGGCGGGCATGGTGCTCAACCTGACCCTGCTGCAGCTCTTCGGGGTGCTGATTCCCCCGCCGGAAGGGGTGGATGTGACGAACATCGAAAGCCTGAAGGCAAACATCCATCTCTTCGGCCCGCAGAATTTCATAGGTCCTTTCGTGGCACACGCCGGCGGGACCCTGGCCGCGGCCTTCATCGTGGCCCGCATGGCGGCGCGGCGGCAGAAATTCCTTGCCCTGGCCATGGGCGCCTTCTTCCTCATTGGCGGAGTGCAGATGGTCGTGACCCTTCCCGCCCCGGCCTGGTACAACGCCCTCGACCTGCTGCTGGCCTACATCCCCATGGCCTGGCTCGGCTGGACCCTCGCGGGGAGGCCTGAATAGAAGAGCTCGCACGGAGGGCACGGAGAAGACGGAGAACACGGAGAAATGCAATTCTTCAAGGGAGGTCATTCTCGGGCGATCAGGATTACCCGGGCGTGAAACTTCTTTTCTTCCTTCTCTTCCTCTGCGGCCTCTGTCTTCTCAGTGCCCTCCGTGTGAGTTCTTCCTCTTAAGTCAAGCTCCAGAAATGCCGATTTAACAAGGAATTCTGACAGGATTCGGCTGGACTGTCTGGCATGGTTTGTCCCATCTTGTCAGGGTGATCGAAGACGGCAGAGCCCCAATGAGGGTCGGTTCAGCTTTGGAGTTCGGCATGAAGAAGTGGATGCTGCTTTTCCCGCTTTTGTGGATCGCCCTGGTGCCCTGGATCGGGCAGGAGGTCCAGCCGCAGGGCGCGCAGGGTGTCGCCTGGGCTGTTCAGCAGGACGCCCACGATCACAGCCACGATGGCCACGATCACAGTCATGGCGATGCCGCCGGGCATTCGCACGGCGACGAACACGGAGAAGTCCATGGAGGTGAACATGGCGGCGGCCTGGGCGCAAGCCTGCCCCTCTGGAGCGTGATCCCCTTCGTGGGCATCCTGCTTTCGATCGCCCTCTTCCCGCTGCTGGCGGAGCATTTCTGGCATCACCATTTCGGCAAGATCAGCGCGTTCTGGGCGATCCTCTTCGCCGTGCCCTTCGTCTTCGCCTATGGCTGGCATGACAGCCTGCACGCCATCCTGCACATCTACGTGGTCGATTACCTGCCCTTCATCGTGCTGCTGGGATCGCTCTTCGTGATCGCCGGCGGCATTGCCGTCAAGGGCAGCATTGCGGGCACTCCGGCTGTCAATACCTTCATCCTGCTGATCGGCACCATCCTCTCAAGCTGGATCGGCACCACGGGCAGTTCCATGCTGCTGATCCGGCCGATCCTGACCAGCAACGCCCACCGCAAGAACAAGACGCACATCGTCGTCTTCTTCATTTTCCTCGTCAGCAACATTGGCGGTTCGCTGACTCCGATCGGCGATCCTCCGCTCTTCCTGGGCTTTCTCCATGGCGTCGACTTCTTCTGGACAATGAAGCTGCTGCCCGCCATGAGCTTCACCAGCGTGATCCTGCTGGCGCTCTTCTTCGCCCTGGATTCCTGGATGCTGAAGAAGGAGAACCTGCCTCCCCAGGAGAAGGGCACGGAACCCCTGCGCATCGAGGGCGGCTTCAACTTCCTGCTGCTGATGGGCGTGGTGGCGGCCGTGATCCTTTCCGGCGTCTACAATTCGCATCCCCTGTTCTACGACCAGGCGGCGCACCACGCCAAGGGCATCACCCTGATGGGCGGCGACCACCCGCTGATCATGCCCTGGATCAACATCCTGCGCGACGCCTTCATGGTGCTGCTGACGCTGGCCTCGCTCAAGCTGACGCGCCAGGAAACGCGGGACGCCAACGAGTTCGACTGGTTTCCGATCAAGGAAGTGGCCTTCCTCTTCGCCGGCATCTTCATGACGATCATTCCGGCGCTGGAAATCCTGAAGGCGGGGACGGAGGGGGCGATGGCCTTCATCGTCAACCTGGTCAACAGCCCGGCGAGCTATTTCTGGGTCACGGGCGTGTTGAGCTCCTTCCTCGACAACGCGCCGACCTACCTGACCTTTTTCAACACGGCCCTGGGCAGCCTGACGCCGGGCATGACGGAGGCGCAGGGCGTGCCCCTGCTGATGACCGAGTTCAGCCAGTACCTGCTGGCGATCAGCATGGGCGCGGTCTTCATGGGCGCCAACACCTACATCGGCAATGCCCCCAATTTCATGGTCAAGTCCATCGCCGAGCAGCGCGGGGTGAAGATGCCCAGCTTCTTCGGCTACATGGCCTGGTCTGGAGCGATCCTGATTCCGCTCTTCCTGTTGAACAGCTGGCTGTTCCTGTAGGGGGTGCTCAGGGGCGATCGCGGGATCTCGATTCTGCGCGGCGATCGACCCCTACGAGAAGCGGAAGGGGAAAGTCTGTCAACCAATTCAATCCCGCGGCCACGGTCGCGGGATTTTCATTTTGCCCACCGCCGTCATCCCGTGACTTGGCCACGGGATCCCGATTGGTATCACGGAGCGGTCGCATTTGTCCGCCGCGGGCTGACGACCGCGGCTATTCGCTTGAAAGCTTGTGGGCTTCGACATGGGCGGGTCTGAAAACGCAGTGTGTATCTCTTACAGTTTGCAGGCAAGCGATTCGCTGCGGTCGGTAGACTGCAGCCCGGTTAAGGTTCAGATACGCTGGTCAGGGTTAAGCCAATCGAATCGAGGGGGCTTTCCATCCATTTTTGAGTCCTGGAAATCAGTTGCTAGCTATGGCACTGAGTGTCATATTGGCCATATGCAGATCCTTTCAACCCGTACGTTCAACCGCTGGGCGAAGAAGAAGTTGACGTCTCGACAATTGCTGGATGCTGTCGATGATCTGATGGCAGGCAAGAGTGCCAGCAGTCTTGGTAGTCATCTCTGGAAAGTTCGCATTGCAAGAAAAGGAGCGGGTAAGTCTGGGGGGTACCGTACTGTCCTTGTTTACGTTGAGGATCAGTATGCCGTGTTCCTCTACGGCTTCGGGAAGAATGAGACCGACAACATAGAGCTCGAAGAATTGGATCACCTGAAATCGGTCAGCAGGACTATCGTAGCCTTGACTGCGGAGCAAATTCAAGCCCTGATTGATCAACAGGAGTTCTACGAACTGAAAGAGGAAGCATGAGCCGCATCAAAAAGGAAATGGGGGAAACCCTGCTCGGCTTCATGAAGGCAGGGATTCAGCCGCCGTTGACGACGAAGGAACTCAAGGCGCTGGGCATAGAGATTCCCGTGCCCCGGATCACCGTCGCGGAAATCAAGCGCTTGAGGAAAAAGCTGAATGCATCACAAGATGTCTTCGCCAGGATCCTCGGGACCTCCAAGTCCACGATCGTCCAGTGGGAATCGGGCGCCAAGTCGCCCGGCGGTTCAGCGGCTGTGCTGCTCAAGACCATCCAGAACGATCCGAATGCGATCCGCTATCGCATTGCCTCAGCAAGAAGAGCCACACCGCAGAGGGTGATGGAGAAGACGGAAAAGCGATACACCTCTTCCAACAAAGGGACGAAGCGATAATACCCTATTGACGACCGCTTTCCAGCCCGTGTACTGATAGCACTGTGCGCTGAACTTCCTGCGTCACCTGCTTCTTCGACTGGCCGACGAATCCACTCAGCATTCTACTGCCGCGGGCTTACGACCGCGGCTATTCGCTTGAAAGCTTGCGGACTTCGATATGGGCGGGTCTGAAAACGCAGTGTGTATCTCTTACAGTTTGCAGGCAAGTGATTCGCTGCGATCCCGATTCACCGCATCCTGCGGGATCCTCCCTCTCCCCATCCCGTTTATTAAGCTGTACGGTTCGACCGCGAGATGGAGCCCGCCCCCTGCGGCAGCCTCCAATACCAATAAAAACAGCAGTCCCGACCGGCGCCGTCGGTCCCCGGAGAGTCCATGTCCCATCCTGAACGCCTGCACCGGCTGACCGCCGGGCTGGTTTTTCTGTGCGCCTTCGTCCTTTACCTGTTGACGATGGCGCCGACCACCTCCTTCTGGGACTGCGGCGAGTTCATCGCCAGCTCCTACACCCTTTCGATCCCCCACCCTCCGGGCGCGCCCTTCTACCTGCTGCTGGGCCGCATCTTCACCATGGTGCCCTTCCTGGCGGACATCGGGGCGCGGGTCAATTTCATCAGCGTGCTCTCCAGCGCCCTGACGGTGATGCTGCTCTACCTGAGCGTCATCCACCTGATCCGCTACTGGAAAAGCCGCGACAGGATGGGCTGGAGCGACTATGCCGGCGCGGCCATCGGCGCGCTGGTCTTCATGGCCTCGGACAGCTTCTGGTTCAACGCGGTGGAGGCGGAGGTCTACGCCATCAGCATGCTCTTCACCGCCCTGGTGGTCTGGCTGGCGCTGGTCTGGCATGCCCGCGTCGACAGCGGCACCCATGACGGCCGCCGCATCCTGCTGCTGATCTTCTACCTGGTGGGCCTGGCCATCGGCGTGCACCTGCTGAATGTGCTGGCCCTGCCCATGGTCTTCATGATCATGTACTTCCACGAGCGGCCGAACGACAAGCCCCTGGTCATGTGGGGCTGGCTGCTGCTCTGCACCCTGGCCATCCTGCCGATCTACCCGGGCATCGTGCAGCAGTTGCCCAAGCTGATCGAGGCCACCGGCGTCTGGATGCTCCCCGCGCTCTTCATCGGCATGGGCCTGGTCTACTGGCAGGGCCAGCGAACCGGCCACCCCTGGCTCAGCCTGGGCAGCGCGGCGGCGATCCTCGTCGTGCTGGGCTACCTGAGCTACATCGTCATCCTGCTGCGCAGCGGCCTCAATCCGCCGCTGGACGAGAACGATCCGGAAACGATCCAGGGCCTGATCGCCTACCTGGGCCGCGAGCAGTACGGCGTCAGCCAGGGCTTCTTCAACCAGTACTTCGAGCGTGTCGCCCCCTTCTGGGACTACCAGGTGCGCCACATGTACCTGCGCTACCTGGGCTGGAACTTCATCGGCCGCGACCATGTCACCGAAGCGGTCAGCTGGGGCGGCCTCTTCGGGCTGCCTCTTCTGCTGGGCCTCTGGGGCGTCGTGACGCATTTCGTCCGCGACTGGCGCAGAGCCCTGGTGATCCTGGCGCTCTTCTTCCTGACGGGCCTGGCCATCGTGTTGTATCTCAACCAGCCGGATCCGCAGCCCCGCGAGCGCGACTATTCCTACGTGGGCAGCTTCTTCGCCTTCTCGCTCTGGGTCGGCATCGGCGCCGCCGCCCTGCTCGAGGACCTGGCCAGCGCCGCCCGCAGGGCCGGCCGTGTGCTGGTGCCGCTGTTGGCCGTGCTGCTGCTGGTCGCCCTGCCCGCGCGCATGGTGGCGGTGGGGTATCACGTCCACGACCGCAGCGGCAACTATGTGGCGCACGACTACGCCCGCAACGCCCTCGAGATGCTCGAGCCCGACGCGATCCTTTTCACCAACGGCGACAACGACACCTTCCCGCTGTGGTACCTGCAGGAAGTCGAGGGAGTGCGCAAGGACGTGCGAGTGGTCAACCTGAGCCTGCTCAACACGGGCTGGTACATTCGCCAGCTGCGCGATGTCGAACCCCGCGTGCCCTTGCACCCGCGCTTCACCGACGAGTTCATTGCCCGCCGCATCGACGGCGCCGGGGAAGACGCGCTGCTCTGGCGCTACTGGGGACCCCGCGTCTGGACGGATCGGGAAGGCAAGCCGCTGCCGCGGGAGGACTGGTACAAGGTCCCCCTGCGCGACTCGGAAGGAAACAGCTACCCGATCACCGTCGAGCCGACCCTCGGCATCTACATCGACGACAACGACCGCGACCGCAACCTGCTGCGCGTGCAGGACCGGATGATCATCGAGATCGTGCGCGCCGCCGAGTGGAAGCGTCCCGTATACTTCGCCGTCACCGTGGCCGGCAATTCCTTCGTCGGCCTGCGCGAGTACCTGCGCATGGACGGCCTGGCCTTCAAGGTGATGGATCACAAGGTGCCGGGCAGCGGCATCGACCGCGCCGTGATCGACCGCAACCTGCAACTCTTCGAGCAGAACTTCCGCAACCTGGACGATCCCTCCGTGTACTACACGGACAACATCCGCAAACTGGTGCAGAACTACCGCAGCTGCTACATCCAGCTGGCGCTCGAGCTGCAGGCCACGGAGCCGGAGGCGGCGCTGGCCTACCTGCAGCGCATGGAACGCTTCCTGCCGGAAGAGGTCGCTCCCAGTTTCAGCCCCGACCTGGCGCTCAACGTGGGCGAACTGCTGGCCCGGCTGGGTGACACGACGGCCCTGCGCCAGCGCCTGGACTTCGTCGGCCGCTGGCCCGGCGGCCTGGCTCCCGAACAGCGCTTTGCCCTGGCCTACGCCTGGCTGGATCACTTCGACGACGAAGAGCGCATGCTGGCCGAAATGGCCCCGCTGCTGGAGGCCGACCGCCGCGGCGACTGGCACCTGCAGACCGGCCTGGCCTTCGAGCAGGCGAACCGGCCGGCGGAGGCCATCGAATGGTACCGCCGCGTGCTGCAGATCGATTCCCAGGACCGCGACGCCATGGTGGCCCTTATCCGCGCCAGCGAACGCTCCGGCGACTACGAGACCGCGCTGAAGGTGCTGGACGACTGGATCGCCGCCAATCCCGGAGACACCAGCGCCCTCGAGCGCCGCGAGAGGGTGTTGGCCGGCCAGGAGGCGGCGCGGGACACGACGCCGTGACACAGGCCGACACGGTGGTCCTGATTCCCCATGCCGGGGGAGGGGAGATCCTGCTGGATTGCCTGAAGAGCCTGGAGGCCTCCCGCCAGCGGGCGCCCTTCCGGCTCTGGCTGATCGACAACCGCAGCCCCGACGACAGTGTCTCACAGGCCCTGAAGGCTTTTCCCTGGATCGAGGTCCTGTCCCAGGAAAGGAACCTGGGCTACGCCGGCGGTTGCAACGCGGGCCTGCGCGCCGCCCTGCGGGAAGAGGGCCTGGCTTTCGCCGTCCTGCTGAACAACGACACGGTGGTCGAGCCGGACTGGCTGGCGGAGTGCCGTACCGTGATGCATGCCGCCGGGGACATCGCCGCGGTGCAGCCGCGCCTGCTGTCGATCCCCTGGCCGGGCCAACTGGACTACAGCGGCGCCGCCGGGGGCCTGCTCGATGCCTGGGGCTACCCCTTCGCGCTGGGTCGGCTCTTCGACCGCATCGAGGAGGACGGGAGCAACTGGCTGCAGCCGCTGGAACTGGCCTGGACCTCCGGCACGGCGGCCCTCTTCCGCCTGGAGGCCCTGCAGCAGGTGGGCCTGCTGGAGGAGAGCTTCTTCATGCACATGGAGGAGATCGACCTCTGCTGGCGCCTGAGGAGCAAGGGCTGGCGCCTGGCCTCGGCGCCCGGGGCGCGGGTGCACCACCACAGCGGCTTCAGCCTGGCCGGAGGCAGTCCGCTCAAGGTGCGGCTCAACCATCGCAACAACCTGCGCATGGTGGCCCGCAACTGGCAGGGCGCCGAACTGGGCTGGCGCCTGCCCCTGCGTCTGCTGCTGGAGGGCGCGGCCATCGGGCAGTACCTGATCGGCGGTCGCCCCGCGGCGGCCTGGGCGGCCCTGCGCGGAGTGGCGGAATTCCTGGCAAGCCTCCCCGGTCTGCCGGCGGAGCGCAGAAGCCTGGCCGCGGCAGCGGGCAGGGGGACTTCCCGCGTCGTGGCAAGCACTTATCCGGGCTGCGTGGTGCTTGAACGCTACCTGCGCGGCCGGAAGTCGGTAGATGAACTGGGCTGGCTGCCGCCTTCGATCGAGGTCTAGCGAAGCCCGCGCGCGGAAGAAACAGACGAAATCGGCGGGGTCGTTGCTGGCCTCCTGTTGTATCACAAGCCGGAAGAACCGTGGTCGAGATCGAACTCAGCGTCGTGATTCCCGCCTGGAACGAGGAGCGGCGGATCGTCCCCAGCCTGGAAGCGGCAGCTCCCGTGCTGCACCGGCTCGTGTCGGAACACGAGATCGTGGTCGTCGACGACGGCTCCACGGACCGCACGCTGGAAGCGGCGCGCGCCTGCTGCGAGGCGACGGGCCAGCGCTTCCGGGGCATTCGCCTGGAACGCAACACGGGAAAAGGCGGCGCGGTCCAGCGCGGCATGCTGGAAGCCTCGGGCCGGTATGCCCTTTTCTGCGACGCGGATCGCTCCACGCCCATGGAGGCCCTGGCCGACTTCCTGCCTCACATGCAGGTTGACCTGCCCGTGCTGATCGGGACGCGCAAGAGCCGCGAGGCGCACATCGACCGGCACCAGCCCTGGCTGCGCGAGACCATGGGCAAGGGCTTCACCGCGCTGGCGCAGGCCCTGATCGGCGTGCAGGTCACCGATTTCACCTGCGGCTTCAAGCTCTTCCGCCGCGACGCGGCCCAGCAGATCTTCATGCGGCAGACCGTGCACGACTGGAGCTTCGACGCCGAGATCCTCTTCCTTGCCGGCGCCCTGGGCTACCCCATTCGCGAGGTGCCGGTGACCTGGACCAACGACGAGGACACCCGCGTGCGCCTGTTGCGTGACACATGGAACAGCCTCCAGGGCCTGCTGCGGATCCGGCGGCAGAAACGGGCCGGCATCTACCGGCTCGGGAAGGGCGAAGGCTGATGGAACGTGATCCACTGCTGATCGACCTGAGCGCCGGGAAAGGCCGCCTGCGCCTTGACCTGGTGCTGCTGGCAGCCCTGCTGCTGGCGGTCGCCGGCCGTTTCAACGGCCTGGACTGGGGCTGGACGGACTTCAGCCCCCTCCCCGGGGCCGAAGCCCCGGCAATGAGCTTCTACGACTTCCACCCCGACGAGACCAGCAATGTCAAGGTGGCGCGCAATTTCACCGAAAGCGACAGCTGGCGCCCCACGGGCGAGCTCTACGGGCAGAAGCTGGACTACAGCCTCTACGGGGCGAGCACCGTCTACATCCACGTGGCGGCCGTCCGGCTGGCCGGGCTCTTCGGGGACTGGACTCCCTGGGACTTCGAGGACCCGCTGTCGAAGAAGAACACCTACCTGGCCATCCGCTGGGCGACCCAGCTGCTGGGCCTGGCCTGCATCCTGCTGCTCTACGGGGCCGGGCTGCACTTCTTCGATCGTCGCACGGCGCGCTGGGCGGCCCTGCTGCTGGCCTGCGCCGCCTTCCACGCCCAGAGCGGCCGCTTCGGCACGGTCGACATTCCCATGGTCTTCTTCATGGTCTGGAGCCTGTATCACAGCGGACGGCTGTTCCGCTTCGGCCTCCGGCGCGACCTGCTGCTGGCGGCGCTGGCCGCCGGCCTGGCCCTGAGCACCAAGGTCAACGCGGTGCTGGTGGTGATCCCCCTGGTCGCCGCCGAGCTGGAGCTGGCCTTCCGCGACCGTGAGACAAGCGACTGGAAGGACCGCCTGGCGCACACGCTGAAGCAGCTCTTCGGGGCGAGGCTCTGGTCGGCGGCGGCGGTGACGGTCGGCGTCTTCTTCCTGCTCAATCCCTACGCCTTCCTCGACTGGGAGAACTACCTGGGCGGCGATCACGCCTTCGCCCTGTTCCACATCATCCGCAATGTGCGCGGCGAGTTCTACTATCCCTTCCAGATCCAGTTCGAGCACATCCAGCCCCACGCCTTCCTGCTGGGCAACGTGCTGCCCTGGGCCGCCGGCCATGTGCTGGCCTGGGTCGGGCTGGCCGGCATCGGCTTCATGTGCTGGAAGCGCGAAAGAGGGGACCTGGCGATCGCCGGCTGGTTCCTGGTCAGTTTCCTGATGACGGGCAGCGCCCAGGTGCTCTTCATGCGCTATTCGCTGCCCTTCCTGCCCATGCTGGCGCTGGGAGCGGCGCGCCTGGTCACGGGCCTGCCTCAGCATTTCCGCGCGCCACGCCCCGCCGGACTGGCGCTCGGCGTGCTGGTGCTGCTTCCTTCCGCCTTCTGGACGATGGCGCTGGCTTCCGTGCACAACCGCGAGGACAGCCGCATCCAGGCCGGGCGCTACCTGAAACAGGCGATTCCGGACGGCGCCGTCGTGCTGCACGAGCGCAGCGCCAACACGATCAAGCCCGTGATCCACCGTCCGCGCTTCTCGGCCAATCCCTGCATGGAGATCACCAGCGTCTACCGCTCGCCCTCGGCCAGCGCCGGCATGCAGCTGCAGGAACTGGAGAAGCGCCTGGAAGGCGTCGACTGGGCGGCGATCCTTGAAAGCAACCGCAAGCTCTGCTTCGACCGCAATGGCCGGTATCCGGCCATTTCCGGATTCTACCAGGCCCTCTTCGAGGGCCAGCTGGGCCTGGCGGTGGACACGGTCTTCAAGCCGCTGCCCCGCTTTCTAGGCATCTCCATTGACGACGAGCCCGCCGAGTTCTCGCTGCGCTACTACGACCACGAAGAGATCCACATCTTCCGCCGCGACCCCGCGCAGGATGCCGCGGCGGCCTTCGAGCGCCTGCGGGCGAAGCTGGCGGATCCAGCCGACCGCCTGTTGGCCCGGGGAGAGGAAGCCCTGGCGCGCGGAGACCTGGCGGCGGCAAGGCAGGCGGCGGAGGAGGGGCTGAAAACCGGTCTCGCCGAAAGCCGTTTCTACGGGCTGCTGGGCCGTGTCTTCCGCCGGGCGGCGCTGCTCGACGGGGCGCCGAACAACCTGGAGTTTGCCGCCCAGTACCTGCAGCGCGCCGCCCAGAGCGAACCCTTCGAACGCGGCGCGGCGGTGGCCGGGTTCCTGGACCTGCTGATCGACATCGGCCAGGCGGGGCAGGCGGCCTCGATCTTCAGCCAGGTCCGTTCGCAGGGGCTGGAAGGACCGGAACTGGAGGCGATCGCCGCGCGACTGGCCTCCGGAGAAGGAGAGCTGCCATGAACGGTCGCAAGATCCTGATCCTGCTGCTGCCTCTCCTGGCCGGCCTGCTGTCCTGCGGCAAGCCCCGGGGCTGGGGAGAACTCTACCATGTCACCGTGCTGGCCGATTCCAGCGACTGGGAGCGCGCCGGGCAGGCCATCGAGGAGCTCTTCGCGCCGGAATGGATCGGCCCTCAGCCGGAAAGGATCCTCGAGTTCATCCAGGCGGACGGCAAGGCTCCGCAGGAGATTCTCAATCGCCGCAACCTGCTCATTTTCCGCGCCGGACCGGCCGAAGGTCCCACCGGCCGCATGCTGGACAAGCTGCTGAGCGCCGATGTGCGCGACCGCATCCAGCAGGAGGAGGGCTTTCTGTTCGCAAGAGAGGAAGCCTTCGCCCTGGAACAGCAGCTGGTGATCCTGGCCGCGCCCACGGCGCTGAGCTTCCTGCGCCAGACCCGGGAACGCGCCGCCGACATTCGCGGCCTCTTCCTGGAGCACAGCCGCCGGCTGCAGCACGAAGGCCTCTACCGGCGCATGGAGCAGGAGGACCTGGCCGACAGCCTGCAGCAGGTCCACGGCTGGAAGCTGCGCCTGCCCGTCGACTGGTTCCTGATCCAGGACGAGGAGCATCCGCGCTTCCTGCGCTTCCGGCGCCTGAACCCCGACAGGTGGATCACCGTCCACTGGGTCGAGGGCGAGGACAGCCTGCGTCACAGCGAGGCCGGCCTGCGCCAGGTGCGCAATGGCCTGGGGCGTTTCTACAACGACAAGGAAGCCTGCGTGCCGGAGGTCGGCCGCTTCGGCCTGAGCCGCCTTGGAGAGCGCAGCGTGCAGCAGCTGGAGGGCCTGTGGGGGACGGACGCCTTCATCGGCGGAGGACCCTTCCTCTTCTGGTCCTGGTACGACCCGCTGGCCGGAGCGTCCGGGCGCACCTATTATATTGACGCGGTCGTGCTCAATCCCGGGGGCGACAAGGGACCCTTCCTGCATCAACTGCGCACCATCGCCTCCACTTTCCGTGGACACGTGGACGAATTCAAGCGAGAGGACTGAACGGTCATGGCTCACAAGATCCTGATGCTGATCGGCTCGGAGAGCGATCGCAGCACCTTCGAAAACGCCGACAAGTACCTGGACTACTTCGGCATTCAGGGCGACCTGAAAGTCTCCAGCGCCCACCGCAACCCGAAGCAGACGGCGGAGCTGACCTCCGGGGCCCGCGCGGCCGGCTATTGCGCCATCGTCTGCGGCGCGGGCGTCGCGGCCCACCTGGCCGGCGTCACCGCCGCCCACAGCACCCTGCCCGTCTTCGGCGTCCCCCTGGGAGGCGGCGACCTCAACGGGATGGACGCCCTGCTTTCCACCGTGCAGATGCCCGCCGGCATTCCCGTGGCCACCCTGGCCATCGGCAAGGCCGGCGTGATCAATGCCGTGATCCAGGTGGCGCGCATGCTCTCCGTGAACGACAAGGCCATGGAAGAGCGTCTCGAGCGCTTCATGAGCGAGGGAGCGCGCCTGAAGTGAGGCAGCGCGTCCTTCTGCCGGGCTGTCACGGCCGGCTGGGGCAGCACCTGCTGCGCCTGCTGCTTCCGGACTGCGAGGTGCTCGGGCTGGACCGCCAGCCGGAGAGCTTCGTCGCGCACTCGAACTTCCGCTACCAGCAGATACAGGGTGTATCACGCACCGCCCTGCGCGTCCCCTTCCGCGACTTCCAGCCCGACGCCGTGATCAACGCCGCGGCCTACACGGCGGTGGACAAGGCGGAAGAGGAGCGCGAAGCCTGCTGGCAGGCCAACGTGGACCTGGTGCGCAGCCTGGTCGAGCTCTGCCGCCCGCGCGGCATCTGGCTGGGGCATGTCTCGACGGACTATGTCTTCGACGGCGCCGACGGCCCCTACGAGGAGGACGCCCGTCCCGCCCCCTTGAATGTATACGGGCAGAGCAAGCTGGCCGGCGAGAACCTGGTGCGCGGCGCCGAGCTGCCGGCGGCCATCGTGCGCACGATCGTCGTATACGGCAAGGGCCATGCCCTGGCGCCCGACTTCTTCACCTGGCTGGAGGGCGAACTGCGCGCCGGGCGGGAAGTGGGCATCGTCACCGACCAGTGGGGCAACTGCATCTGGGCCATGGAGCTGGCCCGCGTACTCGCGCGGGCCATGGAACGGCGCGCCTCCGGGCTGTATCACGCCGGCTGTCCGGACCTGATGAGCCGCCACGAGATGGCCCTGGCCTTCGCCGGGGAGCTGGGCCTGGACGGCGACCTGGTGCGTCCGGTGGCCACGGCGCAGCTGGGCCAGGCCGCCGAGCGTCCGCTGCGCAGCGGCCTGGACTGCGAAAGGACATGCCGCGAGCTGGGCCTGTCGCTGCTCGGCTTCCGCGAGTCGATCCGCGCCTGGAGCGCCGACCGGCCCGAACTGTGGTCGATCAACTAGGGAACCGCATGGAATCGATGCTCGTCATTGTGCCGACCTACAACGAGGCCGAGAACCTGGAGAAGCTGAGCGGGCAGATCCTGGCCCAGGATCCGCGCATCCAGGTGCTGGTCGTGGACGACAACAGCCCCGACGGCACGGGACGCATCGCCGACGCGCTTAGCGCCGCCGAGCCGCGGATCCATGTGATCCATCGCGAAGGGAAGCTGGGGCTGGGCACGGCCTATGTGGCGGGCTTCAAGTGGGCCATCGGGCAGGGCATGGACTATGTCTGCGAGATGGACGCCGACTTCAGCCATGACCCCGGCGTGCTGAAGGACTTCCTGGCGACCATTCCGGAGGTCGACCTGGTGATCGGCAGCCGCTACATCACCGGCGTCAACGTGGTCAACTGGCCTCTTTCCCGCCTGCTGCTTTCCTACGGCGCAAGCCTGTATACGCGCATCATCACCGGCATGCCGGTCAAGGACCCGACGGGCGGCTTCAAGTGCTTCCGCCGCTCGACCCTGGAGGCGCTGGACCTGGACGCGATCCACAGCGGCGGCTACAGCTTCCAGATCGAGGTCAATTTCAAGGTCTGGCGCAAGGGCTTGCGCATTCGCGAGATCCCGATCATCTTCGTCGACCGGGCCGAGGGAAGCAGCAAGATGTCCAAGGCCATCGTCCGCGAGGCGATCTGGATGGTCTGGAAACTGAAGGCGATGGCGCTTTTCGGGCGTCTGTAATACAGGAGCAGCTATGGCGATCCAGACCGCCCTCGATTTCGAGCAGCCGATCGTCGAGATCGAGCGCAAGCTGGGCGAGATGCGCGCCCTTTCCGACGGCACGGGCCTCAAGGCCGACGGCGAGATCGCCCGCCTGGAGAAGAAGCTCGAACAGGTCCGCGAGCAGACTTTCTCGAAACTCAGCGGCTGGCAGACCGTGCAGCTGGCGCGCCACCCCCGGCGCCCCTACACCCTGGACTACATCGAACGGCTGATGCCGGATTTCGTCGAACTGCACGGGGACCGGGCCTACGGGGACGATCACAGCATCGTCGCCGGGCTGGGACGCATCGGCGGCGTGCACGCGGCGCTGATCGGGCACCAGAAGGGGCGTGATACAAAGGACAACATCTACCGCAACTTCGGCATGCCGCAGCCGGAAGGCTACCGCAAGGCCCTTCGCGTGATGCAGACCGCCGAGCGCTTCGGCCTGCCCGTGATCACGCTGGTCGACACGCCGGGCGCCTTCCCCGGCCTGGGCGCCGAGGCCCGCGGCCAGGCCGAGGCCATTGCGCGCAATCTCTTCGAGATGGCGCGGCTGAAAGTGCCGGTCGTCAGCGTGGTCATCGGCGAGGGCGGGAGCGGCGGCGCGCTGGCCCTGGCCGTCGCCGATCGCGTGCTGATGCTGCGACACGCCATCTACAGTGTGATCAGTCCCGAGGGCTGCGCCTCGATCCTCTTCCGTGACGCCTCCCGCGCCCAGGACGCCGCCGAGGCCCTCAAGCTGACCGCCGGCTCGCTGAGCGAACTGGGGATCATCGACGCCATCGTGGACGAGCCCCTGGGCGGCGCCCACCGGGACTGGGACGGCGCGGCCTCCAGCCTGGAGAAGGCGGTTCTTTCGGCCCTGGAGGAGCTGCTGGGCCAGGACCCGCAGGAACGGGTCGCCGCCCGCATCGCCAAGTTCGAGCGCATGGGCATTTTCGATGCCGACTGAGCACTTCGTCCCCTTGCAGGAAGTGCGCGTGCGCTATTCCGAAACGGATGCGATGGGCTTCGCCTACTACGGCCACGCCGCCGCCTGGTTCGAGATGGCGCGCACGGAACTGATCCGTCAGCGAGGCATCTCCTATGCGCGCATGGAGCAAGAGCGCGGCTTGTGGCTTCCGGTGCTCAAGCTGGAAGTGAGCTACCACCAAAGCGCCCATTACGACGACTTGCTACAGCTGCACGCCAGCTGGCGCGAACGCGGGCGGGCCCGCTTCACCATCGGCTACCGGATCACGCGTGGCGAGGAGCTGCTGATCAGCGGCAGCACCCAGCACTGCCTGCTGGATGCCGCCAGCGGCCGGCCGCGAGTCCTGCCGCAGTGGTTCCTGTCGCAAATGGAAGCCCCGGCATGAAGCTTTCCGCAGACTGGCTCGAGGTGCTGCGCTGCCCCCACTGCCGCGGCCTCTTCCGCGAAGAGAAGCAGGCGCTTTGCTGCCTGTCCTGCGGACGCCGCTACCCTGTGCGCGAGGGTCTTCCCGACCTGGTGCCGGAATCGGGAAAGCTGCCCGGGCGCCGACATCCCGATCACTGAACGTGGTGGCGGACTTGATCTGGATCCAGCGTCGGGCGGGCCGTTTGTGCTAACTCTTGCTCGGTTTGTTTGCCCTGCCCCGCCGCCGGCGGGGCTTCGCGCGCGGATCCCCATTCCCGCAGGCGCGCTGCCGGGCAGACTGGCCCACAGGTCGCCTGTCGGTCTTCCCTGATTCTTTCCTCCGATTTGCTGCAGCGGACCGGCCTCAACTTGCGTGATGCAATCCCTTCTGTGTCAAGGAGTCCACTCATGAGGATGCTGCTTGCCCTCGCCCTGCTGCTTGTTGCCTCACTCAGTCTTGCCGCCAATGTGGTTCGTGAGCTGAGTGATGCATTCAACGCCGAAGAGCGCTTCGTCCGTGCCGCCTGCCCGCTGGTGCCCGAGCTCTTTTTCGAGGATACCGACCCGCCTTTCACCCTGCAGATTCCACGCAAGTTGGCCCGCCTGCGCGACGAGGGAGTCTGTATGCGGCTTGACAAGGTCTACACGAAGAAGCATCGCGTCTACCTGCGGCTGGAGACGGCGACCGGAGCCGACCTCGAACTGGTGGCTCTGCCCGGTGCACGGGACACGCGCCGCAGTCTGCTGGACCTGGAGGGCCCCCCGAAGACCGAACGCCCTGATCTGGACCGGCGCGCCGAGATCGCGCGGCTTGTGCTTGAGGAACTCTTCGACTTCGGTCCCGCCGAGCTGCCGGATCCCTACTGCGGCAATCTCCTCAGCCGCAGACTGCATCTGAGCCGTTGCAACCACCTGCCCGCAGTCGGCAACCGCCTGTACTTCGCGGATCATCGCATGGCGGAAGAGCAGGGCTACCGCAACTGTAATGTCTGCATGGAGCGCGACGAGCGCGTTCTGCAGGACTCTTATATCCGCGCCCGCCGCCGGGCCGTCGAGCAGGCACGCCGTTTTGAGATTGTCCACCCGCCGTGGGGCAATACGCCTGCACAGGACCAGGTGCAGCGTCTCGGCTCGGAGCTGGTGCGCGCCTTTCCGGCGGATCTGCCGGACTACGACTACCGCTTCCGAATCGTCGAATCCGAGTACAGCAACGCGCTTAGTTTTCCGACAGGTTTCGTCTACCTGAGCCGAGCGCTCTACGAGGCCATCGAGGATTCTTGTGAACTGGAGTTCATACTGGCGCACGAACTGATGCACAACGCCTTCCACCAGCTGTATTACGAAGAGCCTGGACCGGTCCAGGTCACACCAATCGCCTACACCGACTTTCTCTCCTCGCAGCGCTCCTACGAGAAGGAGGCGGACGTGCTGGCGCTCTACCTCTGCGCCATGCGTCACGGCGGCGAACGGGCGCGCCAGGCGGCCCGGCAGGTCCTGAAAAAGCTCCATGTGCTCAATTGGGACCGCAATCTGGACCAGAAGGACTACAAGTTCCTGACCCATCCGGCACTCGAACAGCGGGTGGCCTACATGGATTCCCTGCTGCTGCTCAACGAAAGCCAGCGGTATTTTGAAGGCCGGGACGAAGATGGCCATCTGCTGGCGCGGCTCACGCCGATCGGCCTGTTGATAAATGAGAGCAGCACTCAGCTTTGCTGTCTCTGTTCCTTCAGCGACCTGATTGAGGAAGATCGGTTGCAGCGGCTGGTAAGCGGTTCCCGCAACGGGAGCTCGTTCAGCGGAAGCGCTTTCGGCGTGCAGACCGGCAACACTGACATCCGCCTGGTTCTCGCCGACGGCAAAGAGCTGAAATTCAACCTGCCCGGCGCGCTGTATGCGCATCGCCAGCGCATGATCGAACTTATCTTCGCCAAGGAGCAACTGATCCGTCCCGGCGTCTGGCTGCCGCTGATTTTCTCGAACACCTCGCACGCGCGGGACTTATCCTCTCTGGAGCAGGTGCAGTCGGCGGAGCTCGATATCCCGGGAGTGCAGCTGACCTGGACGACTCGCCCCTGAGGTCCGCCTCGGTCCATGCTCGGGTCGTGCCCGCGCCGCCAGCGGCCGGCGTCGTGAAATCGTCGGCGAATCCCGCTAAGGAGGTTCGAAACCTTCGCCGGCAATTTTTTAGTTTTCAGCATTATCCATCCCCCCCAAGGGAGTATCCAGAGAGGAAGCAATGAGTGTACTTGCCCAGGCTGCCGGAGGCGGCGGCTTGATGGGGTTCATGCCCTTCATCGTGATGATCGCGATCTTCTACTTCCTGATCATCCGACCGCAAATGAAGCGGCAAAAGGAACACCAGGAGATGCAGAACAGTTTGAGCCAGGGTGACCGGGTGGTTTCCAACGGCGGAGTGCATGGCGTGATCAAGGCCATTCGCGACGACGGAGTGCTCAGCGTCAAGATTGCCGAGAACACGGTGGTGGAGATGGATCGCGCCGCCGTCGCCCGCAAGAAAAGCTAGGTCCCTCATATGGACATGAGCCTGCGCATCATCGGAGATCCGGTCCTTCGCCGCGAGTGCCCCGCCGTCAGCGCCTTTGACGAGGAGCTGCAGGAGCGCATCCAGTCCATGTACCAGTGCATGGTGGAAGAAGAGGGAATCGGCCTGGCGGCTCCCCAGGTGGGCAACCTGGAACAGCTGCTGGTGATCGGCATTCCCCAGGACGACGACAGCCTGCGCCTCAAGGCCTTCCTGAATCCGGAGATCCTCGCCGTCCGCGGCGAATGCGTGATGGAGGAAGGCTGCCTCAGCATTCCCGGCATTCGCGCCGACGTCAGCCGGCCGGCGCGCATCCAGCTCAAGTGGCAGGAACCCGACGGCAGCGAGGCCAAGGCCTGGTTCGAGGACCTGGAAGCCCGGGTGCTGCAGCACGAGATCGATCACCTGAAGGGCATTCTCTTCATAGATCGGCTGAGTCCGGAAGAACGGACCCAGCTGCAGCCCGCGATCCGCCGGCTGCAGGAACAGCACGGCACCCTCGATGCCTGATCGCCATGCCCCGGATCGACCGGGGCGTCTTGTTTTCATGGGGAGCCCGGAGTTTGCCGTGCCCTCCCTGGACGCGCTGCTGGACGCCGGCTTCAAGGTGCCGCTGGTGCTGAGCCAGCCGCCGCGCCGGGCCGGACGAGGCCGCAAGGAAAGGCCGACTGCCGTTTCCGCCCGCGCCCTGGAGCGGGGCCTTCCCCTGCGCACGCCGGTTGAACTGCTGGATCCGGCTCTCCTGGAGGAATTGCGCGCCGCGCAGGCCGACTGGTTCGTGGTGGTGGCCTACCGGCTGCTGCCGCCGGAGCTGCTGCGGATTCCGGCGGGCGGATCGATCAACCTGCACGCCAGCCTGCTGCCGGCCTACCGCGGCGCCGCGCCCATTCAGCGCGCGCTGATGCGGGGGGAAGAGCGCAGCGGCCTGAGCACCTTCCTGCTGCGGGCCGGAGTCGATGACGGCCCCCTGCTGCTGCAGCAGGAACTGGAGATCGCGCCGGAGGAGAACGCCGGCTCCCTGCACGACCGCATGATGGCCGCAGGCGCGGAACTGCTGCGCCGAACCATGACGGGGCTTTCCGCCGGCAGCCTGGTCGAACGGCCCCAGCCTTCGGCGGAGGGATTGCCGCGAGCGCCCAAGCTGAATGCGCGCACGCGCCTGCTGCGCTTTTCACGCAGCAGCCGGCAGCTGCATGACCGGATCCGCGCCCTGGCGCCAATGCCCGGCGCTCGCTGTCGTTTCCGCGACAAGGGCCTGCAGATCCTGGCCAGCCGGTCCCTGCACACGCCGGCGCCGCCGACCAGCCGTCCAGGGGAAATCCTGGACCTGGCCGCGGAAGGCCTGCGCATCGCCTGCGGCGAAGGCCAGCTGCTGATACGCGAACTGAAACCGGAGGGGCGCCCCGCGCTCTCTGTCTCAGACTGGATCAACGGGCATTCCCCCAGGGTGGGCGAGTGCTTCACCGAGGAGAACCTGGAACGATGAAGCTGTACCATGCCCTGCTGGGCCTTTCCCTCTTTGCGCCCGCCCTGCTGGCCCAGAGTTTTGACGAGATCCTGGCCGACTACCGCAACGAGAACGAGGCCCAGCGCGAGGCCTATTTCATGCCCCTGGCCGAGGTCAGCGGCCTGCTGGCCAGCTCGGCCACCTTCCACAACGGCAAGAGCCACGGCATTGCCGGCTTCGACGTGGGCCTGCGCCTGCCGCTGCTGATGTTCGACAACGAGACAGGCACCATCCTTGACGAGAACACCACCGAGGTCAGCACCATCGGCATGCCGATGCTGGTCGCCAGCAAGGGCCTGCCCAAGGGCTTCCAGCTGAGCGCGCGCTTCATGCAGATCGAGCTCTCCGAGGACGTCGGCGAGCTGGGCCTGCTCGGCGCCGGCCTGCGCTGGCATGTCAACGAGCTCTTCAACATTCCCCTGGTCATGCCCCAGTTCGCCCTGCAGGCCAACTGGTCGAAGCTGAGCCTGGGCGAGTCGATTGAAAGCTCGGGCATGACCTTCGACCTGGCGGTCTCCAAGAAGCTGCTGCTGCTGGAAGTCTACGGCGGCTACACCACCGGTTCCATGACCTCGACCTTCGACTACAGCTACGAAGTGGCGGGCAACCGGGTGAGCGTCAACGACGAACTGGACAGCGACGTGAGCCGCTTGAGCCTGGGGCTGAACTGGACCCTGCTGCCGACCCTGCGCATCAACGCGGAATACGGCCTGGCGGAAAGCAACAGCCTGACCTTCGGCCTGATCATGAGCGTGCTCTAGGTGACCTCTCCTGAAGACAGGGAGGGCGCCCAGGGCCTGCTGCTGATCGGCTCGACGGGCTCGATCGGGGAAAGCACCATCGACGTGGTGCGCCGGCATCCGGAGCGCTTCCGGCTGGTGGGCTTAAGCGCCCATACGCGCTGGCAGCGCCTGGTGGAGCAGGCCCTGGAATTTCGTCCGGCCTTCGTCCATGTGGGCGAGGCCTGCCTCGGGGAATGCCGCGAAGCCCTTGCCGGCAGCGGCATCGAGGTGCTCAGTGGCCGGCAGGCCCTGGTCGATCTTCCGCTTCGGGACGGAGTCGACACCCTGGTCTCGGCGATTGTCGGCACGCGGGGCCTGGAGCCGATGGTTCGCGCGATCCGCGCCGGACGCCGTATTGCCTTCGCCAACAAGGAACCCCTGGTCACCGCCGGCGGACCGATCATGGAGGAAGTGCGCCGCCACGGGGTGAGCTGCCTGCCCATCGACAGCGAGCACAGCGCCATTCTGCAGTGCCTTCGCGGCGAGAAGCCGGAAGACCTGAGCCGCATTTTCCTGACCGCCAGCGGCGGACCCTTTCGAGGCTGGAGCCGCGACAGGCTGCAGCAGGTGAGCCGCGAACAGGCGCTGAAGCACCCGACCTGGAGCATGGGGGCCAAGATCACCACCGACAGCGCCACCCTGATGAACAAGGCACTGGAGGTCATCGAGGCCTATTGGCTCTATGACCTGGGGGAAGAGGCCATCGAGGTGCTGGTGCATCCGGAATCGATCATTCATTCGATGGTCGAATTCCGCGATCGCAGCGTCAAGGCCCAGCTTGGACTCCCCGATATGAGAATACCGATCCAGTACGCTCTCAGTTATCCGGATCATCTGCCCCTGCAAATGGAGCCGGTGGATTGGCTGAAGCTGGGCAGCCTCCATTTCGAAGCACTGGATGAGGACGTCTTTCCTGCCATTCGCCTGGCTCGCGCGGCCCTGCGACAGGGGGGAGGGGCGCCCTGCGTGCTCAATGCGGCCAATGAGGCGGCCGTGGAGTCCTTTCTGGAAGGCGCGTTGCCCTTCCACCGGATCAGCGAGACCGTGGAAAGAGCGCTGGAAGCCTTCGCCGGTCACTCGGGTGAAAGCCTGGAGGAGCTGATCGCCCTGGATCGTGAAGTGCGTCAACGAGCGGGATCCGGCGACTGGCCGGCGATCCGCGCCACGCGGGACGCGAAACCCCGTCAAAGTGGAAACCTCTAGCGGTATGCTGACCCTGCTATCCTTCCTGGTGGTCATTGCAGTGATCATCCTCGTCCACGAGGCGGGGCATTTCATTGCGGCGCGCCTCTGCGGCATCCGCGTGGAAACCTTTTCCGTGGGCTTCGGACCTTCCATCCGCAGCTTCCACTGGAAGGGCACGGAGTTCATCCTGGCCTGGATTCCGCTGGGCGGCTACGTCAAGATGGCGGGCATCGTCGACGAGAACTTCGACGGCGAGAGCAGCCTGACGGGCGCCGACGACGAGTTCATGTCCAAGAACACCCTGCAGAAGGCCTTCGTGATCAGCGCCGGAGTGATCATGAACATGCTGCTGGCGGTGGTGATCTACAGCGGCATCTTCGCCGTCTGGGGGCAGCAGGTGCCGCTGGACACGCCGACGGTCGGGCCGGTGCAGGTCGACGGCCCCGCGGACCAGGCCGGTCTGCAATCGGGAGACCTTGTCACGCGCATCGACGGCGAGGCGGTCGACAGCTGGGCGGAAATGGAGCGGCTGATCCGCGTGCGCAGCGGGCAGGAGACCGAACTGGTCATTCTGCGCGAGGGGCAGGAGCTGGTGCTTCCGGTCACGCCCCGCGAGCTGCTGGATCCCGAACTGGGGCCGGTGGGACGCATCGGCATTCAGCGGGCCCTGGAGCGCCAGTCCATCGGGCCGATCGCCGCGGCCGGCCAGGGCATCCGCATGACCGGGCAAGTGATCCAGATGGCCTGGGACACCCTGGGCGCCCTGCTCAGCGGACGGGCCAGCCTGCGCGAAGTGGGCGGGCCGATCTTCATTGCCCAGATGTCGGGCACGGTGGCGCGCAGCGGCCTGGAATCCTTCCTGAGCTTCATCGCCTTCATCAGCGTGCACATCGGCTTCATGAACATCCTGCCTTTTCCCGTGCTGGACGGCGGCCACCTGGTCTTCATCTTCTGCGAGGCCGTGCTGGGCCGTCCGATCCCGACGCGCATCAAGCTCTGGATCAACCAGGCCGGAGTGCTGCTGCTCCTGTTGCTGATGGTCTTCATCATGAAGAACGATGTCCAACGCCTGATGGACCGGGACAGCATGCTTCCGCCGGCGCCCGTCAGCGAGGAGAGCCAGGACTCTCTCCCGTGATCGCGCTGCTGCTTCTCCTGCCCCTGCTCGCCTTCGCTGACAAGCCCGCTGCGGATACCCTGTGGAGCCCGGACTGGAACCATCGTCCGGACCGCCTGGCCATGGCGGCCATCCTTGCCGAGACTCGCGGCCAGCTGGACCTGGCCGTGAGACGCTATGCCCGGCTGCTGGAAGAGGATCCCCGGAAAGAGTTCGCCTACACCGCCCTGCGCGAACTGGCCCTCGTTGAGGGCCGCAGCGACGCCTTGACCCGCCTGGCGCCCTGGGTCCAGCAGCAGCGGCCCGAGGACAGGGTGCTGCTCCGTGCCTGGTTCGACCTGCTGCTGGAAGAAGCGCGGGGGGCAGAGCTTGGTGCGGCCCTGGAGCGGGAAAAGGAAAAGGACTGGCTCCCCTGGCGGGCCGCCCTGGCCCTGCAGGACGGACGCCAGGAGGCCGCGTGGCAGGCGCTGGAGCTTCAGCTCCTGCAGCCGATCCAGCAGGAAGAAGACCTGGACTGGAGCCTGGACCTGCTGCTGGTCTGGGTCGACCGGCAGCAGGACGGGGAGGCCGGCCGCACCCGGGGCGCCCGGCAGGCCCTCGACCTGCTGCAGGACAGTCCCCATCTGCCCCTGCCCGTGACACGCGTCTGCCAGGCGCGCCTCTTCTGGCTGCTGGAGTGGGACCAGGAGGCCCTGGTCTCCCTGGACCGGGCACTGTCCCAGGACAGTTTGCACGTGGAGGCGCGCATGCTGGCCGGCCGCATCCACTTGGGGCGCCAGGAATGGGCCCTGGCGGCCGCCGAACTGGAACAGGCCGCCCGCCTGCTGCCGGGACGCGCCGAGGTGCTGGATCCGCTGGCCTGGTGTCTCACACGACTGGGCCGACTCGACGAGGCGCTGGGCATTCGCCGGTTCCTGGTCGAGGCCTACCCTGGCGAGCAGGCCTTCTGGATCGATTTCAGCAACCTCCTGCAGGAAAGCGGCCGGCTGGAGGAGAGCCTGCGGGTCGGCCGCAAGGCGATCGAGGTCTTCGGCGAAAGCGCCAATCCCTCCCTGCTCAACAACACGGCCTACCTGCTCGCCGACCTGGAGCGGGACCTGGACGTGGCACACGGATACGTCGAACAGGCCCTGCGCTCCGATCCGCAGAGCCCCTACTACCTGGATACCATGGGCTGGATCCTCTTCCGCCAGGGAGAGCCGGCGGACGCCCTGGAGTACCTGAGGCAGGCGAAGAACCTCTCCCCGGGCGACGCGGAGATCCTGGATCACATGGGCCATGTCCTGCGCAGCATGGGCCGCTACGAGGAAGCCCGCCGCAACTGGGAAGAAGCCCTGGAGCTGGATCCCGGCAACGAGGTGCTGCGCCTGCTGCTGGGCACCCTGCCCGCGCCCTGAAGAAAGGAAGGTCGTCCATCGTGGAATCCCTGGAACCCCTCTTCGAGAAATGCCTGTCCCTGGCCGGTCCCGGCCGCCACGTGGAGCTGGTCTACAGCGAGGCCGAAGAGCGCCTGTCGCGCTTCGCCAATAACGGGATCCAGCAGAACCTGGCGACGGAGAACGCCTCGCTGCGCCTGCTCCTGGGCGAGGACGGCCGGCTGGGCGCGGCCAGCAGCAACCGCCTCGGAGACGAGGGGCTGAAGCACATGGTCGAGACGGCGCGCGCCGCGGCGAGGAACAGCGCCCCCGTCGACATGATGCCCGAACTGCGCTCCTCCTGTGATACACCTGATCACCGCAACCTGGACGCGGCGACGGCCGACCACTCCCCGGAGCACAAGGCGGCCGCGCTGGCGCAGGTTTTCGAACGCGCCCGCGGCGCGAAGCTGCAGGCCAGTGGCATCCTGGCCACCGCGCGCTCGCGGCGGGCCCTGGCCAACAGCGCCGGCCTGCGCTGCCAGGGGCAGCACAGCCTGGCCCGCTTCTCGACGACCTTCGAGACCCCGCGGGGTTCGGGCTGGAGTTCGGCCACCTGCCACCGTGTCGCCGACCTGGACACGCAGGCGCTGGCCGCCCAGGCGGAAGACATTGCCCTGCGCGCCCAGGACCCGGGCAATGTGGAAGCCGGGCGCTGGACCGTCGTCCTGCCGCCGGCCGCCGTCATCGATTTCCTGCAGTTCCTCGGCTGGATGGCGCTCGGCGCCCGCTCGGTGCTCGACGGGACCGGGGCCTTCAGCGGGAAGGCGGGCGAACAGGTCTTCGGCGAGAACATCACCCTGCGCGAGGACGCGGCGCACCCGCTGATCGCCGGCTGCCCCTGGGACTGGGAAGGCGTGTCACGCAGGAGCCTGGCGCTGATCGAGAAGGGCGTCTTCCGCCAGCCCGTATACGACCTGCAGACCGCGAGGGAGGCGGGTGCCGAGAGCACGGGCAATGCCCTGCCGCGTCCCAACGGCTACGGCCCCATGCCCGCCCACCTGGTGCTCGAGCCGGGGGAGGAAAGCCTGCAGGAGCTGGTCGCCGGCACGGAGAAGGGCCTTTTCGTGACACAGTTCCACTATACGAACATCCAGAACGCCCGCGAGCTGGAGCTGACCGGCATGACCCGCGACGGCGTCTTCCTCATCGAGAACGGCCGGATCACGAAGCCTGTGCGCAACCTGCGCTACACGGTCAGTCTCTTCGACCTCTTCCGCAAGGTGGACGGCATCAGCCGGGAACAGAAGCTGCAGGCCGCCCTGGGCGGTGGCGGCTGCCTGGCGCCCGGCCTGCGCGTGAGAGACTTCAACTTCAGCAGCGTCAGCTCTTTCTAGGAACCCACTTCCCATGATCGATCTTTGCCGTCAAGCCCTGAACGCCGCCCAGCTGGCGGGAGCCGACTATGCCGACGCGCGCGGGGTCCAGGCCCGCCGCCAGGGCCTGGAAATGCGCAATGGCGCCCTGGGCAGCCTGTACGACAACGAGGACGAGGGCCTGGGAATCCGCGTGCTCGCCGGAGCAGCCTGGGGCTTCGCGGCGACCAGCCGGCTGGACCGGGACAGCCTGGCCGCCTGCGCGCGCCAGGCGGTGGCCATTGCCCGGGCCAGCGCCTCGGTCAACCGGGAGCAGGTCCGGCTGGCTCCGGAGCCCGGCTGGCGGGACTTCTGGCAGACGCCCGTGGCCCGGGACCCCTTCTCGGTTCCCCTGGAGCAGAAGCTGGCCCTGCTGCAGGCCTGCGACGACGAACTGCGCCGGGACCCGCGCGTCAAGGTGGCGCTGGGCAGCCTGCGCTGCGTGCGCGAAAGGATCACGCTGTGTTCCAGCGAAGGACTGGCCATCGAGCAGCTGCTGGTCCGCAGCGGAGCCGGCATACACGCCACCGCCAGCGACGGCCGGCGCAGCCAGACGCGCAGCTATCCCATGTCACACGGCGGCCAATGGACCGGCCAGGGCTGGGAACTGGTCGAGGGCCTGCGACTGGAAGAGAACGCTCCCCGCGTGGCGGAGGAGGCGATCGCCCTGCTGTCCGCCGAGCCCTGTCCGAAGGGACGGCTGGACGTGGTGCTCAAGCCGGGGCAGCTCGTGCTGCAGATCCACGAGTCCGTGGGACACGCCACGGAGCTGGACCGCGTGCTGGGCTTCGAGGCGAACTATGCCGGCACCAGCTTCGCCACCACGGAGAAGCTGGGAAGCTTCCGCTACGGTTCGCCGCTGGTCAACCTGGTGGCCGACGGCACCCTGCCCGGCGGCCTGGCGACCCGCGGCTATGACGACGACGGCGTGAGACAGCAGCGCTGGCACATCGTGCGGGAGGGTGTGCTGAGCGGATACATGACCAACCGCGAGCTGGCCCACGCGATCGACGAGGAAGGCAGCCGCGGCTGCAATCGCGCCGAGACCTGGGGCGACATTCCGATCACGCGCATCAACAACCTGAGCCTGATGCCCGGCACGAGCAGCTTCGAGGAGCTGGTGGAGGGCATCGACGACGGCCTGGTGATGGACACCAACCGCAGCTGGTCCATTGACCAGCGCCGGCTCAACTTCCAGTTCGGCTGCGAGATCGGCTGGCGGGTGAAGAAGGGGAAGGTCACCGGCCTGGTCCGCGACCCGAACTACCAGAGCATGACCCCCGACTTCTGGGCCAGCTGCGACGGAATCGCCGGTCCGGAGGAATGGGAACTGGTGGGAGTGGCCAATTGCGGAAAAGGCCAGCCGGGACAGACCAGCCACATGACCCACGGCTCGAGCCCCGCGCGCTTCCGCAATCTCCAGGTCGGCATCAAATAGAACGGGCCGCCTTCGGCGGCCGCTTCCGCTCGCTGTTCCTGGACATCGCGATGAAGTCGCGCAAAGTGCAGGACATGCTTCCTTGCAAAAGGTTCCCCGTCGGCTAAATCCGGAATTCTGTTTACCGATCTACATGCATGTGTTTCCCTGCGCGACAGTTTTGTGCGGGGAGAAGGAAACAGATCTCTGGAGGACCCATGAGCGTGGCAAGCGGACTTTGGTCGAAGCGCCGGCAGGACCGGAAGAGCGGAGAAGCCGGAAAGGTCCTGACGCAGGAACTGGCGGACTTGCGCGCAACGATGGAGGCGATCCACGCTTCCCAGGCGGTGATCGAGTTCGACATGGACGGCACGATCCTTTCCGCCAACAGCAATTTCCTGCAGACCCTGGGCTATCGCCTGGAAGAGATCCTGGGGCGTCACCATTCCCTCTTTGTCGACGAGGCCTATGCGGCCAGTCCGGCCTATGAGCAGTTCTGGAATCGCCTGCGCGGCGGGCACTTTGTCTCCGAGGAGTTTCGCCGGCTGGGCAAGGGAGCACGCGAGGTCTGGATCCGCGCCAGCTACAACCCCGTCAAGGACGAGCACGGACAGGTGGTCAAGGTGATCAAGGTGGCCACGGATGTCACACAGGACAAGCTGCGGGCCTCCGAAGCCGAGGGCCAGCTCAAGGCGATCGGCGTCTCGCACGCCGTCATCGAGTTCGAGCTGGACGGCACCATCCTCTTTGCCAATGACAATTTCCTGTCCGTCGTGGGCTACACTCTCGATGAAATCAAGGGCAAGCACCACAGCCTCTTTGTCGACGAACAGACCCGCAACAGCGCGGCCTATGACGCGTTCTGGGACGCGCTGCGCGCCGGCAAGCACCAGACCGCCGAGTTCCGCCGGCTGGGCAAGGGGGGACGGGAAGTCTGGATCCAGGCTTCCTACAACCCGATCCTCGGGCTGGACGGCAAGCCGGTCAAGGTGGTCAAGTACGCCTCGGACATCACCGAGGCCACACAGACTGCCAATGACCGCAAGAGCCAGATCGAGGCGATCCAGCGCTCCCAGGCCGTGATCGAGTTCGACCTGCAGGGCACCGTGCTGCACGCCAACGACAATTTCCTGCAGGTCATGGGCTACGAGCTGGAGGAAATCCGCGGAGCGCATCACAGCCTTTTCGTCGACCCGGACTACCGCGACAGCCCGTCCTACAAGGCCTTCTGGGAGGACCTGCGTCAGGGCAAGTTCTTCAGCGACGAGTTCATGCGCATCGGCAAGGGCGGCCGCAAGGTCTGGATCCAGGCGACCTACAATCCGATCCGCGACCTGCAGGGCAGGCCCTACAAGGTGGTCAAGTTCGCCAGCGATGTGACACAGGCCCGCCTGACGGCCGAGCGTGTGACGGCCCAGCTGGAGGATTCGGTCAATTCGCTGAACGCGGTGGCCCAGCAGATGGCGGCCGGCGCGACCCAGACCTCCCAGCGGGCGCAGAGCGCGGCAGACACATCCGGACAGATCAAGGAGAACGTGAGCTCCGTGGCCGGCGCCACCGAGGAACTGAACGCGACGGTCAAGGAGATCGCCCAGAACACCGGCGAGACCGCGCGCACGGCCCGCGAGGCAAGGGAGCAGGTGCAGGTGGCGCGCACGACCATGCAGTCGCTGAACTCCGGCGTGGAGCAGATCGGCGAGATCACCAAGGTGATCTCGGCCATCGCGGGCCAGACCAACCTGCTGGCGCTCAACGCGACCATCGAGTCGGCACGCGCCGGCGAGGCCGGAAAAGGCTTTGCCGTCGTGGCCAACGAGGTCAAGGAGCTGGCTGTGCAGACCGCGCGCGCCACCGAGGAGATCGCCAGCCGGATCGAGGCCTTCCAGCGTGATACAGCGGCCAGCGTCAACTCGACCGAGAGCATCGTCCGCATCATCGAGCGCATCGACGACCTGTCGAGTTCGGTGGCCGCGTCGGTGGAGGAACAGTCGGTGACGGTCAACGACATCGCCCAGAACGTGGGATCCGTTTCCAGCGGAGTGCAGTCGGTGGCAAACACGATTCACGAAGTCAGCGAAGCGGCCAGCGAGAACGAACGGGCCGCCGGGGAGACCCAGCGCGCCACCGAACAGATCATCGCCGTCAACCAGGAGATCTCGGCCCTCTTCAAGAAGTAGCCGTCTACAGCTCACACACCCCCCCCACCCGCCCCCGCCAGGAATCTTCCACAAGCGGGGGCGTTTCTTATCTATCGCTATCGCTATCGCTATCGCTATCGCTATCGCTATCGCTATCGCTATCGCTATCGCTATCGCTATCGCCGCAATCCCTGCCCACTCACACCGACACACTGTATCCCATTCCGCAGCCCAGGACTGCAAGCGGATTTCCCACCCGCTGAAACTGTCTGCCGGGCTCCTCCTCGCCTTTCCCATATTGCCCGCCGACACCGATCCAACCCGGACTCTGCATGGCCCTCGTCGACTGGCTGATCGTACTTGCCTACATCCTCTTCGCCCTTGGGCTGGGAGTCGCCCTGCGCCGCCGCAGCGGAGGCTCGACCAGCGAGTTCTTCCTGGCCGGCCGCAGCCTGCCCTGGTGGATCGTCGGCACGAGCATGGTCGCCACCACCTTCGCCGCGGATACGCCGCTGGCAATTACGGAAATGGTGCGCGGGGCCGGCATCTGGAAGAACTGGTGGTGGTGGAACATCGCCCTGGGCGGCCTGCTGGGAGTGTTCCTCTTCAGCCGCCTCTGGCGCAGGGCCCAGGTGCTGACCGACAACGAGCTGATCGAGCTGCGCTACTCGGGACGGCCGGCGGCCTTCCTGAGGGGCTTCAAGGCCTGCTGGTTCGCCATCGTATACAATTTCATCGTCATGGGCTGGGTCATCAAGGGCATGAGCACGGTGATCGAGGTCCTGACCGGCCTTCCGCCGGGGCCCGTGACCTGGACGCTGGTCTGCATCGCCGTCCTGTATACGGTGCTCGCCGGCTTCCGCGGAGTGGTAATGACCGACCTGGTGCAGTTCATCCTGGCCATGGGCGGCAGCATCGCGCTGGCCTGGATCGCCGTCGGGCGGGTCGGCGGCCTGGAAGCGCTGCGCGAGAAGCTGGCCCAGCTGCCCTCCGCCCCCGAGCACGCCACGGCCATGGTGCCCCCGGTGACCGTCGCGCCCCTCGCCGAGGGCTTCGCCGCCACTCCCTTCTTCAGCTTCCTCGTCTTCGTCACCGTCATGTGGTGGTCCAGCCACAACGCCGACGGCGGCGGCTACATCATCCAGCGCATGAGTTCCTGCCGCAACGAGGATGAGGCCCTGAAGGCCACCCTGTGGTTCAACATCGCCAACTACGCGCTGCGTGTCTGGCCCTGGATCCTGGTGGCCCTGGTCTCGCTGGTGCTCTACCCGGCGCTGATGGATCACAAGGCCGCCTACCCCATGGTGCTCAACGAGGTGCTCGGGCCGGGACTGAAGGGAGTCCTGGTCACCAGCTTCCTGGCGGCCTTCATGTCGACCATCGACACGCACCTCAACTGGGGCGCGAGCTACCTGGTGAACGATGTATACAAGCGCTTCCTCGTGCGACAGGCAGAGGAGCGGCACTATGTTCTCGTCAGCCGGCTCTGCATCGTCGGGCTGATCGCCGCCGCCGCCGGGCTCAGTTTCTACCTGAGCAGCATCGAGAAGGCCTGGGTCTTCGTCTGGGCCGCGGGGGCGGGCATCGGCCTGGTGCTGATCCTGCGCTGGTTCTGGTGGCGCGTCAACGCCTGGTCGGAACTGAGCGCGCTCGGGACCTCGATCCTGGTGACCATCGGCCTGGAGATCCTGGCCTGGAGCCAGAGCCTGCCGGGCAGCTACCGGCTCTTCGCCACCGCGCCGGTGCTCTTCGGGCAGGAGCTGGGCAGCGCCCACAAGGCCCTGGTCGTCGTGCCTTCCGCGATCCTGGTCTGGATCACGGTGACCCTGCTGACCCCGCCGGAGCCGCGCGAGGTGCTGGAGGCCTTCGTGCGACGCGTGCGCCCGGGTGGCTGGTGGGGACCGCTGGCGGATCCGGCGACGGGGGCCGACAGTCCGCTGAGGGGCTTCCTGGGCAACTGGCTGGGCGGAGCTCTGCTGATCTACGGCCTGACCTTCGGCATCGGCGCGGCGCTCCTGGGACAGGGAACGGCCCTGGCCCTCAATCTGCTGGCCTTCGCCCTGGGCCTGCTGCTCCTGCGCCGCGGCATGGCGGCGGGGCGCGTGGAAGGAGGATGAGATGAACCTGCACAAGACCCGTGATCCGGAGATGCGTGTCATACAAAGCGGCATCGAGCGCAGCCACTTCGAGCAGAGCGACCTGCGCGAGTGCCGCTTCCGCTCCTGCGACCTGCGGGATGTCCGCATCGAGGACTGCAACACGGAAGGCCTGCGCGTCGATGGCGTCCTGCTCAGCGACCTGCTGGCCCTGTGGCGCGGGCAGTCCTCCCCGCCCGCCCCGAAGCCGCGAGGCGGAAGGCGGCGCAAGGGCATCGAACCGGAGCAGGATCCCCGTGATCCGGGGACGCCTCCGCCGGGCGACCTCTTCGCCGGTGGAGAGGGCGGCGGGGATCCCGTCGCGTGAGCCGCAGCGAGAGGGAATACCGTTTCCGCGTGAGACGCGCCCGGCTGCGGGACTGGCTGCGGACGGAAGGACCGGCCCGCCTGTACTCGATCCGCCAGGGATACCTCTGCGCCGAAGCGGGGAAGACCGTCCGCGTGAGACTGCTGGAGGACCTGCCGCCGGAGCACTTCGCGCTGCAGCTGGAAAGCGTCGCCCCGCTGGCCTGTGATACGACGAAGGCGCGCGGGGAGTTCTGCGTCAAGGGGGCTTCCCGGATGTCGGGGGAGGCCCTGCAGCGTCCGGAATGGGAGTGGCCGCTTCAGGCCGGCGAGGCGGAGGAGATGCTGGGGCTCTGCGGCAGGCTTGTTCTGCACAAGCTCCGCGCCGTCTTCCCCCTGCGGGCCGGCGACTGGGAGGTCGATCTGTATACGGGCGGGCTCTACCCCCTGCTGCTGGCCGAACTGGAGAGCGAAGCCCATCTGGCTGCGGCCGACCATCCGCCCTGGCTTGGGACTTCCATTGCCGGGGATCCGCGTTTCAGCAACGCCATGCTCGCCCGGGTGCTGGCCGGCGATGCCAACCCTCCTTTCGCCGCCGACGAAGAGTAAAGCCCGCCAGGGCCTGGCGGCGTGCTACCGCAAGGAGCGTTCAAAGGCCGCGACGGATTCGTCGAGGAAGAGCCCCGAAGGCTTTTCCAGGCCGGACAGCCAGGCTTTCGCGCTCAAGGGATGCTCCTTGGCCGTCGGCCCCCAAAGCAGCCACTGCAGCCGGAAATTCGCGGCTTCTGCATCCCCCTCCGGCGAGTCGGGCGATGATTCCCGGCCGACCCCTATCCGGGCCTGCATGCGCAAGGCCGTGCGACGCCTTGCGCGGCAGAGCAGGGCGGCCCTCTTTCCCTTTTCTCTGTGCTCGAAGAGTCCCGGCCAGTGCCGAAGGCTAAGGAGCACCAGGGCATCGGCGCTCCATTCCGCGTGGGCGGGGTGGATCTGCCCGGCCGGCCGGCCCTTTGCGCTCCAGGAGAGGGCCTGCAGGGCGTGCCCCATTTCGTGGAGCAGCCGCGGCAGGTCTTCCCAGTCGCCGCGCCGCCTCACGACGACTCGCGGCCAGCCATGTGCAGCCTCGGCCTCGCAATAGCTTCCTGCCGGATCGCCGGTCCTCGGATCCAGCTCGAGCAGGCCCAGGCGCCCTAGCTGCCGGGGCAGTTCCTCCAGGCCGGGCAAGACCTTGCGCAGGCCCTCCTCGCAGGCATCCAGCAGGTCCTGCGGAGCCCGCGGCGCCGCGATGCGCGGCAGAGGGTCCTGCGCCCCTGCCGTTTCCAGCAGCGCCAGGCAGCGCGCGGCCGCATCCGGCGGGATCCTGCCCGGCCCGGGAGCCGGGGAGTCCTGGTTCACCGCCGGGGTGCGATGCTCGATCGATCGTGGCTGGGGAAGTCGGAACAGTTGGCCTCCTGGATCCTTGCGACGCGGATTCTGCCGCGTGAAAATGAAACTTTTTGAGCAACCTGCCGATGTATAGGGGAGCATTGCCGATCCGCCACCTGAAGAGGACCCGATGAAACGATTCATGATGATCCTGGGCATTCTGCTTGTCTTTCTCGTGCAGGTTGCTCTCTCCTACCTGATCATGGATCATTTTTTCAGCGGTCCGCCGACGGCTGAGCAGGACCTAGCCGAGGAAGTGGTGGACGAGGAGAGCGGCAAGGACAAGGGGCCCCGGCCGAATGTGGACTACGAGTTCGGGGCGACCCACAACATCGGGGACCTGATCCTGAATCCCCGTGGGGGCCGCAGGATCTTCAAGATCAGCCTGGCCCTGGAGTACGATCCGGAAAAGAGCGGGATCGGCGATGAGCTGGTCGCCAAAGACTTGTTCCTGCGGGACTTCCTGCTGGATTACCTGAGCAATGTCCATGCCGACACCCTGGGGGACATCCGCTTCCGCAACGCCCTGCGCGACAGCCTGGCCTATCGCCTGAGCGGCTTCCTCGACGAGGGCTACGTAGACCGGGTCTTATTCCTTGATTTTATTCGCCAGTAGCTCCATCCAGAAGGCCGAAGCCTATTCACTCTGCTATATTTGCCGTCTGCGCGGCCCGGGTGCAGTCGGAGCCTGTCACGGCCCACGGTGACAGGCCACACACCGCCGCGCCCTCCGGCGTCACGCCGGGTCTGCTTGAATCCTGTAGCTTAGCCCCCGACTGAAGGAATCCCGAGAGGCGGGATTCCACGGCCGACGCAGTAGAAAGGGATCCACCATGAAGAACCTCTGCACCATCGCCCTGGGACTGCTGCTGGCGGGAACAGCCGGGGCCATCACCGTGAACCTCAATTACCCGACCCTGGACATTTTCTACCTGGGCGACCTGGATCCGCTCGCCGAAGGCTCCCAGGTGGACAATTTCACCGTCACCTTCGGTGTAGGCGGTGACGAGGGCGGGGACTACGACGTCGACATCGCCTTCGAGTACTTCGGCGCGGCCGGCACGGTCCAGATCCTGGTGACGGACCTGCTGATCGAGAATGTCCAGCCTGGCACCCACACCTACTCCCTGAGCGATTTCCGTTCCAACAACGCCAACTTCGGGGGCTTCGTCCATTCCAGCGACACGGACTTCGACGAGGACGTGCTGGAAGACATCAACTTCACCGGGAACTCGCTGCCTTCGGGCACCTACCGCTTCACCTTGATCCATACCCGCGGCCAGTACATCAACGGCTTCTTCACGCCCGGCGGCCCGCCGGTGATCGCGGATCCCGCCGAGCTGGTGATCAGCGAACCCCTGAGCATCAGCCTGCAGATGCCCTGGGACGGCAGCGCCATCGCCAACGCCTTCCCGACCTTCACCTGGAGCGGCCGCGCCCGCGCCTACAATCTGCGCGTGGCCGAGTTCAATCCGCTGGTGCACGGCTCGCATCTGGAAGCCCTCGAGAGCGAAGCCATGTGGGAAGTCAGCGTCGGGGATGTCTACGGCATGGGCCTGGCGCCGACCACCATCAGCTACGGCGAGGAAGGGCATTTCCGGCCGCTGGTGGATGGGCGGACCTATGTCTGGAACGTCGAGGCGGTACTCAACACCACCTCCGGTCTCGAGACCCGACCCAGCCCGATCTGGAGCTTCGTCTACGACACGGACGGCGACCAGCCGATCTTCGGCGGCAATGCCACCTATGAAGAACTGCTCGATTTCCTGAGCGGCTTCCTGGGCGGCCAGGCCGACGAGATCCTCGCCCTGCTGCAGGGAATGGAACTGGCCGGGCCGATCACCATCGACGGCCGGGAAGTGGACGCCGAGGAACTGGCCCGCATTTTCAACCAGATTGCATCTGGTGAGCTGAACCTCGCCAGCCTGTACTTCGAATAGGAGAGACCCATGAACTGGCGTATCACCCGAGGATGGCTGGCGAGCCTGGCGCTGGGCCTGCTTCTGGCGGCATCCGCGCAGGCTGCCAACGAAAGCATCGCCCTGGTCATCAAGGCCACCGGCGATGCCCAGCGGATGCTGGACACGGGAGCCGAGGACCTGAAGAGCGGCATGCGGCTCAATGACGGCGACCGCCTGCGCACCGGCGAAGACGGCCGCGCCGTGGTGATCTTCACCGACGACAAAAGTCAGCTCAAGCTGGTGCCCGGCACGGAACTGGTGCTCTACGGCAAGCGCCAGGGCCGCCAGGTGGAAAAGGAAGTCGAAATGGACGTGGGCACGCTGTGGACCAAGGTCAGCCGCGGACATGGCGGTCTGCGCATCGCCACCCCGACCAGCGTGGCCTCCGTGAAGGGAACGGCCTGGTGGACCAAGGTCCTCGAGGGCGGCTTGACCCAGGTGATCACGGAAGAAGGCATCGTCAACCTGCTGAGCCGCGAGTCCGGCAAGAACCAGGACGTGCACCTGGGACAGACCGGTACCTCGAACAGCGAGGATGTCAGTGTCCGCTCGACCAACGAGGAAGACCAGGAAGGCCTGGAACGCGGACAATTGCGCCGCATCTCGATTCCGGTGATGGAGGACGGCGAGGCCCGCACCCTGATCATCGAGTATTACGAATAGAATGCAAGGGGTCCTCCTGACGGGGAGGGCCCCTTTTCCAGTTTGAGGCCTCCTGCAATGAAGGCCCTGGATCCCGCGCCCAAGGGATCTCCAGACGGAAAGGATTCCCATGAAGAACCGCCTCTTCCTTCTTCTGTTCGCCTTGTGGACCGGACTGGCCTGGGGCCAGGACTGGCAGCATCTGCCGCCGGGGCAGGCGCAGGCCGGCAGTTCCCTGGACCTGGACTTCAGCCGTGTCGCGGGGAGCGAGACCCCAAGCGCGGCAATTCTGTTTCTGGAACTCGACGGCGAGGGCGGTCCCTCGCTGGACGCCGTCTACATGGACGCCAACACCCTGGAGTTCCGCGTTCCCGCCGACCGCACGCAGGGCACCCGCCTCAGCTACTGGGTCGAGATCGATCTGCCCGGCGGAGCGCTGCGCCTGCCGGAAAGCGGCCGCTACGAAGTCAACCTGGTGCCGGCGACCCTCGGGGGGGATGTCTTCCTTTTGCTGAGCGCCGAGGAAACCCTTCCCGGCGGCCCCGTCCTGCTGGCCTTCGCGCCCCAGCTGGAGGACCTGGGCGGGTTGCAGCTGCTGATCAATGGGGAAGACCGCAGCGAAGGCCTGGAAAGCGATCCCTGGCTGATCACCTGGCTGGGCGACCTGGGCCCCGGGGATCACACCATTGTATTGAGCGCCACCGACGGCTCCGGCGCTTCCGTCGGCAGCCAGAGTTTCCGCATTCAGCCCAGCGCGCCGGAAGTGGCGGCCCGGCCTCGCGCGCCGCGCAGCTGGTCCCTGGACGCCTTCCAGGAATTCAACATGCAGCGCGTCGATTCCCGCGCCGAGCAGTGGGCCCGTTATCATTCCGCCGGCCTGCGCGCCCGCGGCAAGCTGGGGACCTTCCGCTGGAAGGGGCGACTGCTGCTCTCGGCCCTGGACCGGGAAAGCGAGATCCTGCAGCCCCAGTCGCGCTTCGAGCTGCAGCTGAGTCACAAATACCTTGAACTGGGCGTCGGCGACCGGCAGCCCCAGTTCGGCAAGCTGGTCCTCAGCGGCACCCGCGTGCGCGGCCTCGACCTGGCGCTGAAAAGCCCGGTGGCTCGTCTGCGCTTCGTCAGCGGCAAGACCAAGGAGTCCCTGGATCCCCTGGCAGGCCAGGGTTTCGGCGGCACTTTCCAGCGCGACCTGACCGGCTTCGACCTGGGCTTCGGCATGGAGGACGCCTTTTCCGGCAGCCTGAGCCTGTTGACCGTGCGCGACGATGTCGGGAGTATCACGGCGCAGACCACGACCGCCAAGCCCGTGGACAACCTGGTGCTGGGCACACGCTTCCGGCAGCAGTTCGCCAGAGGCAAGTTCTGGCTGACCCAGGAAGCGGCCTTCAGCCTCTACAACTCGAACATCACCGGGGGCGTGGTCGACGGCTCGCTGCTGGAAGACAGCCTGGGCCTGGCCCTGGATCCGGGGGATTTCGAGGACCTGATCATCATCAATGAGTACCTGAGCCCGCTGGACATCGCCGAGAATCCGCTTTCTTCCGTGGCCCTCGACGCGGGCATGGGCCTGCGTGTCGGCAAGAACGAACTGCGCGCCGACTTCCAGCGCGTCGGACCCAACTACAACTCGCTGGGCAATGCCTTCCTCGACAACGACCGCCAGCGCATCACGATCCGCGACCGTGTCCGTCTGGCTCAGAACCAGGTCTACCTGGACCTGGGGCTGGGGCTATCCAGCGACAACCTGGAAGGGCAGTATGACAACGGCCCGGGCACGACCTCGACCAGCGAATACAACCTGGGCCTCGGCTGGTATCCGCGCCAGACGGATTTCAAGGCCAACCTGGGCTTCAGCCTGGTCGGCGAGGAGAACGATCCGGCAAAGGACGGAGCAGGCAACCTGCTGCGCCCCGCCGACGAGCTGAGCGCCAGCCTGCAGCAGCTGACCATCGGCCTGAGCAAGGACCTGCAGTTCCTGGAGCGCGACCACCGCGCCAGTCTCACCGTGCAGAACCAGACCAAGGGAGACGACATCGGGCAGATCGACGGCGCGGACGCCGGCAATCCCCTGCGCCGGGACCTGGGCTTCAACAGTTTCCAGGCCACGCTGGGCCTGCGCAGCCAGATCGACGCCCGCATGCGCAGCCGGCTCACCGTAGGCATGTATACGCACGAGTACAACGACGATGTGCTCGGCGAGCGCTCCTGGTGGAACCTGCGCGCCTCCCTTGAGCGCGACTGGATTCCCGACGAACTGAGCACCAGTTTCCGTTTCGCCTTTCAGGGACTGGGCAGCAAGGTGGACGAATGGAACGGCTTCACCTTCGACGAGGTCGAGGACGACTATTCGCGCCTGGACCTGGGCGCCCAGGCCAGCTGGGTGCCCTTGCCGAACCTGCGCCTTGAATCACGCCTCGATTTCCAGTTCTACAGCGGCGAGCGCGGGGGCGAAGACCTGAGCGACACGGACATGCACATTGTGCTACGCCTGATCCAGACGCTGAAGTAGACGGGCATCCTGTATCGAACCGACCACGGGGCGCATGCGATGCGCCCCGTTTTCATTCTACTTTGAGACCGGGGAACGACGGGAGAGGTCGAGATCGCAATCGACCGCTGCAGAGCGGGAAAGGGACGGGACATGGACAGGATCTGGGCGCCCTGGCGCATGGCCTACTTGAGCGGCGAAGAGAAACCCCGTCGCGAAGGCTGCATTTTCTGCTGGAAGCCCCTGGAAGGGGAGGACGAGGCCAACCTGATCCTCGAGCGGCGCGAGCACTGCTTCACCCTGATGAACCTCTACCCCTACAGCAATTCGCACCTGATGGTGGTGCCCTACCGTCACACGGCGGACTTCACCTCCCTTTCCGCCGGGGAGCTGCTCGATTGCCAGCAGGGCATTGTCCGCGTGATCCAGGTGCTGAAGGACTCGGTGGATCCCCAGGGCTTCAATGTGGGCATGAACATGGGCCAGGCCGGCGGCGCCGGCATTGCGGCCCACCTGCACTGGCATGTGGTGCCCCGCTGGAATGGCGACACCAATTTTATGCCTGTCACCGGCGGCACGAAGGTGATTTCCGAGTCGATCCAGGAAGGCTACCAGCGTCTCAAGGCCGCCTGGCACGGCAAGGACCGGGACGAAGGCTAGCCCTGTCGGACAAAGGCGATCGTCCGCCCGGATCTCCTTACATTCTGCTCATACTCGTAGTGGCGGCCCGCCTCTGGCCGCCGATTCGGCAGGAACCAGGAGGATGTCCATGATGTTTCGACCCCGCCTTGGTCGGGCCCTGACCGCTCTGATCTGTTTGAGCTCGTCGGCCCTGGCCTTCGACTGGCAGGAGCACGGTTTTACCGACAATGCCGAGCAGGCCCTGGCCCGCGCTTCTTCCGAACAGAAACTGCTCTTTGTCGATTTCCAGACCGAATGGTGAAGCTGGTGTCGTCGGCTGGAAGCCGATGTCTTCGCCACCGAAGCCTTCCGCGAAGGAGCCTCCGACTGGGTGCTGCTCAGCCTGGACGCGGAGAAAAGCGCCCTGGGGCCCGAATGGGCCCGAAAATTCAACGTGCGCGGATTTCCGACCTCGATCCTGCTCAATCCCGACGGCACGGAGATCGATCGCGTTTCCGGCTACGCTCCCATGCCGCGCTTCCTGGAGGTCTTCCAGGGCTACGCCCGCGGCGAAGGCACCCTGGACGCCCTGCAGGAAGAGCTGGCCGCGTCGCCGGATGACCTGGAGCTGAGTTTCCATGTGGTCAACAAGCTCGAGGCCCGCGGGGCCGATGGCTGGCAGGAGCTGGCCCGCGACATTCTGCGCCGCGACCCCGGCAACGAGAGCGGTTTCGCCAGTTCGGCGGACGCCCTGCTGGTGCAGGCGGCCTATCGCGCCGATTCGGACCCCGCGCACCTGGAAGGGCTCTGCGAGCGCTGGCCGGGCAGCGAGGAAAGCCTGAATGCCCACAATCGCCTGGTCACCGTCTACCGCCGCGCGGAGAATCCCGAAAAGGCCCGTGAGCATCTGAAGGCGATCTACGCGGGCTTTGGCGACAATGCCCAGGCCCTCAACAGCTTCGCCTGGATCTGCGGAGAAATGGACTGGAACCTGAAAGAAGCGCTGCGCGCCGCCCACGAGGCCGTGCGCCTGGTGCCCGGCGACGCCAATGTCCTGGACACCCTGGCCGAGCTGCAATGGAAGAACGGGCAGAAGGAGAAAGCGCTGGCGACCATCGGACAGGCCCTCGAGCTGGATCCTGCCAACGACTACCTCAAAGAGCAGCAGAAGAAATTCAGGGAGTAGGCATGCAACGCGGACCGCAGATCAACATCAGCCTCGAGGACGACGTGGCCATGGGCAGCTACGCCAATCTGGGGCTGGTCAATTTCAGCGCCGCCGAGTTCGTGCTCGATTTTGCCCGGGTCATGCCGGGCACGCCGCGAGCGCGCATCCTGGATCGCGTCATCATGACGCCGGCGCACGCCAAGGCCCTGCAGCGCAACCTGGAGGACGCCCTCAAGCGCTACGAGGCCGCCCACGGGGAGATCCGCGTGGGAGGCCAGCCGGCCGAGGAGAAGTATTTCGGCTTTCGCACTCCCATGGATGAGGGCGAAGCTTCAGCAGAGGAGAAGCGATGAACAGCAGAATCACCGGGTCGATCCTTTGTGTGACGGCCCTGGCTTCGTCGGCCCTGTCGGCCGGCTTCGCCATTTCCGAGCAGTCGCCCGCCGCCATGGGCACGGCCGGAGCCTACAGCGCGGCGCAGTCCGCCTCGTCCATCTACTACAATCCCGCGGGCATCGCCGGCCTCTCCGGCCGCAATTTCGAGGGCGATGTACACATCCTGATGCCGAGCACGGACCTGACCGGTCCCACCAACCGGCCGGGCTACCGCACGGAGTCGATGGAAAGCGAGACCTTCGTCGTCCCGGGCTTGTTCTACGCCCACGAACTGAGCGGCGGCCACACCATGGGGCTCGGCGTCTTCGCCTATATGGGCCTGGGCGTCACCTGGGAGGAGGACTGGGTCGGCCGCGAGGAGATCGAGGAGATCGGCCTGCAGGCGATCACGGTCAATCCCACCTGGGGATACCGCCTGAAGGACAACCTGCGCGTCGGGGCGGGACTTTCCGTGACACACGGGGACGTGCATCTCAGCCGTGACACATACAGCGGCGGCGCCTTCAACACCTATATCGACGCCGACATGGAAGGCGCGGGCTGGGCCTTCGGCTACAACCTGGGCTTGCAGTACGACATGGACGAGAAGACCACCTTCGCCCTCAGCTGGCGCAGCCCGATCACGCTGGCCGGGGAAGGCGAGGCCGAGTTCAGCTGGCCCGAACTGGACAATCCGACCCAGCAGGGCCTGCTCAGCGCCCAGTTCCCGACCACGGACCTGAACCTGGACGTGGAGATGCCCGGCATCCTGATGGCCGGCGTGAGCCACAAGCTGAACCCCCAGCTGGTGCTGCGCGGCGATTTCGTCCTCTCCACCTGGAGCGCCTACGAGGAGCTCTACTTCGATTTCGAGACCGAGACCAGCCTGCTGCAGGACAGCCGCAGTCCCAAGGAATACGAGGACACCATGGCCCTGCGCCTGGGCGGCGAGTGGCAGATGAACCCGGCGACCATCCTGCGGTTCGGCTATTATTACGAGGAAGAGGCGGTCAAGGACGAGCTGGTCGAGCCCAGCCTGCCCGACGGCGCCCGCAACGGCTTCTCCGTGGGCATGGGCTACGCCCTGAAGGGCAACCAGATGCTGGATGTCTACTTCCTGCTGGTCAGCCTGCAGGCCCGCGAGAGCACCTTCGCCTCCTTCCCCGGCGTATACGAGACGAGCATTCCCATCCTCGGACTGGGCTGGTCCAAGAGCTTCTAGGAGACTTCCATGAGTCGCATTCGACTGCATCACATTGCCCTGGTCGGCCTGCTCTTCGCCTGGGGCTGCGGGGACGAGGACAGCATTCCCTCCATCCCCAACTACGAGAACCCGGCAAGCTCGGCGCAGGATTTCGGCGCCTACGCGGCCATCGGCAACAGCCTGACGGCCGGCTTCCAGAGCGGCGCCTGGGGCAATCCGGATCACATCGAGTACAGCTTCCCCAACCAGCTGGCGCGGGCCCTGGGGATCGAGAACTTCGACCAGGTCGCGCTGGGCGGCACGGGCCTGGCCAGTGTCACAGTCGACGGGGCGCCCGTCGGCAACCAGGTGCTCAACTTCGACGCCAGCGGGAACTCCAGCGTGTCCTATTCGCCCATCGATTCGCTGGCCCTCTTCACCCTGCAGACTGTCGGCGCGGACATCTCCTTTGCCGCGCCGCGCAATTTCGGCATTCCCGGCATCACGCTGCTCGGCGCGACCCAGCCGCTGACGGCGGTGCAGCCGCTGATCCCCTACGCCGGCGCCTACATGAATGCCACCAGCGCTTCCCTGAGCCAGATCGACCTGGTGGCCCAGCAGGCCAACGCGGATTTCATCACGCTCTGGCTGGGCAACAACGATGTGCTCGGTTTCGTGACCGCGGGCGGCGTGCCGGCGGCCTTCGGCGGCCAGGACATCAGCGACGCCACCCTCTTCAGCGGCGCCTATGCCTACGCGCTCAATGCCTTCGCGACCACGGAGTACATTGTCGCGCTGAACATTCCCGACATCAATTCGATTCCCTACGTGACCTATCCCAACGCGGTCCTTGGCAGCCTGGGGGTCACACAGCTGATGGGCACGGACCTGGCGGGCAACACGGTGCCGGTCGACCTGTCCCAGGACTTCGTGCTGCTGAGCGCCCTTTCCACCCTGCAGGCGGACCTGCTGGACAACGGCGCGCAGGACACACCCCTGGGACCGCAGTATGTGCTCGACGCGAGCGAAGCCGCCGCCGCCCAGGCCGCCGTCGACGAGTTCAACACGCGCATCGCCGCGACCATCGACCAGTTCAACACCGGTCGCCAGGGCAACCAGTCGCCGATCCTGCTGGTGGACATGAACAGCTTTTTCAGCGAGGTCACACAGAACGGCGTGATGGCCGGAGGCAACACATTGACCACCACCTACGCCACCGGCGGGCTCTTCAGCCTGGACGGCATCCATCCCAGTTCCCTGGGCTATGCCGTCGTCGCCAACAAGGTCATCGAGACGATGAACGAAGGCTGGGGCCGCAGCATCGAGCCCATCGACCTAGAAAGCCTCTTCGGCGTCGCGCCGGGAATGTAGGGGACCTTGGCAAATCCGAATCCGGTAGGGGCCGTTCGCGAACGGCCCCTACTTTTGTTTCCGAAGGGAATGACATGTCACACGTATACCGTTTCGCCCCCAGTCCGACGGGCTACCTGCACATCGGCGGGGCGCGCACGGCACTCTTCAACTGGCTGATGGCGCGCAAGCATGGCGGCCAGTTCCGCCTGCGCATCGAGGACACGGACAAGGCCCGCAACCAGCAGGAAATGGTCGAAGGCATCCTGCAGGGCCTCGAGTGGCTCGGCCTCGACATCGACGGCCCCGTCGAGTACCAGGCCGATCACGCCGGCGAACACGCCGAGGCGGCGCAGGCCCTGCTCGAGACGGGCGCCGCCTATCGCTGCTTCTGCACTCCGGAGGAGCTGGCGCGGATCCGCGAGAAGGCCCGCGAGGCGAAAGCGCGGCTGAGCTACGACAAGAGCGGGCTCAAGCTGTCACAAGACGAGATCGAGGCCAACCTGGCCGCCGGCAAGCCCTTCGTGCTGCGCTTCAACGTGGAACCCGACACGGTGATCGAGTGGGAAGACCATGTATACGGCCCGCAGAAATGGGCCGGCCGCGACATCGAGGATTTCGTGATCCAGCGCAGCGACGGCAGTCCGCTCTACAACCTGGGCGTGACCTGCGACGACCATCGCATGGGCGTGACGACCATCCTGCGCGGCCAGGAGCACCTGCCGAACACGCCGAAGCAGATCCTGCTCTACCGCGCCCTCGGCTGGCCGGTCCCCGAATTCGGCCACTTGCCGCTGATCATGGCGCCCGGAAAGAAGAAGCTCAGCAAGCGCGTGCACGGCCCGGTGGTCAGCATGGAGACCTATCGGGACCGCGGTTTCCTGCCGGAGGCCTTCCGCAACTTCCTGGCCCTGCTGGGCTGGCACCCGGGCGGCGACCGCGAGCTCTTTCCGCAAAAGGAGCTGATCGAGCTCTTCGACAGCCATCGCATCAACAAGGCCAACGCCATTGTCAACTTCCGCGAGGACAACGAGCGCGAGTGGACGGACAAGAAGGCCCTGCACCTGAACAACCAGTACATCCGCGAAAGCGAGGACGCGGATCTGCTGCCCCTGGTGCGCGAACGGCTGCTGTCACACACGGCTCCCGGTCCCGAGGCCCTGGCCGACGAGGCCCGCCTGCAGCGGCTGATCGGCGCGGTCAAGGAGCGCTGTTTCCTGCTGGAGGATTTCGACCGTACCCTGCCGGCCTACCTGGGCGATGTCTTCGAGATCGACGAGAAGGCCCGGGCGAAGCATCTGCTCAAGCGCCCCGAGCTGAAGGAGCAGCTCCCCGAACTGGCGGAGGCCTTCGCCGCCCTGCCGGACTGGACTGCGGATGCCCTGGAGACCTGCCTGCGCGCCTTCGCCGAGGAGCGGGAGATCAAGCCGGGCCAGCTGATCAACGGCAGCCGCATCGCGATCACGGGACAGGGCGTCGGGCCGGGCATCTTCGAGGTATACGAACTCGCCGGCCGTGAGCGCACCCTGGCCCGGCTACGAAATATGGCGGGCTTGTTCGAGTAAGAGCTCGCACGGAGGGCGCGGAGAAGACGGAGGGCACGGAGAAGAGGGAGGCAGGTACTTGTTTGCTGTCGCCTTTTCGACCTGCAAGACCCTGCATCCGATCCTCCGTGAGCTCTGTCTTCTCCGTGATCTCCGTGCGAGACGGCTGTTCTGGAAGTTGCTTCGCATTCTACGGCCCCAGCATTTGTAGCAGGCGCTGGTAGCCCTGGCCGCGGTAGGTGGTTTGGCGGATTTCCGTAAGACGATCGCGGGCCGCCGTCGTGTCCCCGGCTTCCGCCTCGCGCAGGCCGAGGCTTGCCAGGGCCAGGCCCAGGTTCCAGCGGGCGTCCTGCAGGCCGGGGCGCAGGGCCAGGGCCTGGCGGAAGCGTGTCACGGCGGCCTCCTCCTGGCCGCTGCGCAGGTAGAGGCCGCCCAGGTTGTTCAGCGCCTTGGCCGAGGAGGGGTCGATCTCCAGTTCGCCGATGTAGTGCGCCATGGCCTCCTGCAGCCGGCCCGCCTGCTGGGCCAGGATGCCCAGGTTCAGCCGCACCTCGCGCAGTTCCGGTTCCAGCCGAATGGCCGCCAGCAGGCTGGACTCGGCCTTTTCCGCTTCCTCCAGCCTCAGCCAGGCATTGCCTTCCATGAAGGCCTGGCGGGCGAATTCGTGATTCATCCGCTCTTCGCTGCGCGCGATGGTGTAGGGATTGGCTTCCATCAGGACCAGGGCCATCGCCAAAGCCGCCAGGCGACGGGGGTGCCTGTGGATCGGCCGGCTGAGCCAGTGGAAGAGCGCCGCGGCAAGTCCAGGCAGGGCCAGCAATGGCGCTGGAGTGCCGAGCAGGCCTGCGGCGATCAGCAGCCAGCCTCCGCCGTGCAGGATCGCCTCCGGAACCCAGCCACGCTGGTCCTTCTTCAGCAGGCGCAGCCCGAGCAGCGGCAGCACCAGCAGCAGGGGCTGCCCGAAAAGCAGGGTGGCAAGGGCCAGCGACAACGCGTAGACCGCCGTGAGACGCCCCGGGCGTTGCAGCTCATCCCCGGCAGCAGCGAGCCAGCAGGCGGCGGGCAGCAGCAGGAAGGGCACGAAGATCATGCGGAAGCGCGTGTTGACGAAGAAGGCCACCAGCAGCAGGGCCTGCAGCAGCAGGACCCAGAGAATCCAGCGCCGTGATGCATCACGGCGGGGATAGCCCTCGATCAATGCGCCCAGCCCCAGGAAGAGCAGCAGCGGCCAGCCCAGGGCGAAGGCCAGGCCCAGGCCCGGACTGCCGCGCACCGTGGCCGGAATGGCCGTGTTGTTGTTCAGGGGCTGGCTCTCGAAGAGCAGGAAGGCCTTGCGCAGCCAGAGCGCCGCGGCGGTCAGCGGTTCCGTCGTGATCCACTCCAGGGCGCGCTGCGTATACCAGCGGCTTTCCGCGCCGGCGCCCTCGACGCCGGCCTCGTAGGCCTCGCGGGCCGTGTCCTCCCGTTCCCAGGCCGCGCCGGCGCCGGGCAGGCTGGCGCTGATGCCGTCGGCCAGGGGATTGTTGCCGATCCAGAAATTGACGCCCCCCTGGCTGGCGATCAGCACCCCGCTGGCCGGCCAGCCATTCCGCAGCACCACCGGGGCCAGCGGCAGCAGGAAACAAAGCAGGAACAGCACCCCCCGTTTCCAGGAGAATCCCCCTCCCGCGGCAGATCGCCCCACCAGCCACAAAGCCGGCAGGACCAGGGGCAGCACCGTTGGCCGCGCAATCCCCGCCATCCCCAATGCAATCCCGCCGATCCAAATCCCGTAGGGGCGGCCCGCGGCCGCCCTCCCCGCGGCCGCCCCCCCATCCATCTTCGCCATCGCCCCGCAAAGCATCCACGAGGCCAACCCCACCAGCGTCAGCAACAGTGTCGGAATCAGTAGCAGCGGCGCGAAATACACCAGCCCCGCCTCGACCGCCCCCAGCAGCCAGAGCCAGAGCCGCGCCCCCCTGCCGCCTTCTTCCCTGGCCCATTGCCCCAGCACGAAGAGCGTCAGCAGGCTCAGGGCCAGGCCCGCCAGCCTCACTCCGCTCAGGCCGAGGTCAGCCAGCAGGCCGAGCATCCAGGGGTAGAGGGGTGCGCGGAAATAGGGCCGGGCCATGTCTTCGCCGGCGGCCAACTGCTGCGCCCAGGCCCAGTGCTGTCCCTCGTCGATGGCCGGACTGTGGAAAAGAGGGCTGGCCGAGTGGACCAGGTACCAGTCCAGCCTGAAGGCCAGGGCGAGCAGTACAAGGGCCAGCAGGGGCAGATGTCGGTGTATGGATTTCAAGATGGGGAGCCCCTGCGCTTGTCATTCGTGTGAAGGCCTTCACCGGCAAAGGCTGCACTCCTGCACCCTTCGTGCCGATGGATGAAGAAGTCGAAACCTGGAAAGGCCGAAAACTGCGTCGAAAGCTACCATTTCCAGGGTCCTGGCGTCGAATGCTGTCAAGCGGCTGCTTCTGGTTTGATTCTTGCAGTGTTCGGGTAAGGCATCAACCAATACCCTACATTCAGGGCTTGCCGGACGGAGCCCCGCAGACGCTTCGCACGCAATCCTGCCGAGCAGAGCAAAAGACACGTAGAATAAAGCTAGACGAGGAACTCATGCGAACCCTCTCCTTCGCCTCTCTTGCCGCCTGTGCGCTCATGGGAGGCCTGCTGGCGCAGCCGGCGCATGCCGTATTCGGCGACGACTACATTCCCGGCCGGCTGTCCGTCCGCTTCCACGACCACCCGGAGATCCTGCGCACGGGGCAGGAAGTCCTGTTGGGCTGGAAGGACCTGGACGAGATCAACGCCAGCGTGGCCGGTCTCGAGTCGATCCGCCACACCAGCCTCAATCCCTATCGCGGCGGCCTGCCGGACATCAGCCTGAACTACCTGCTGGAATTCGACGACAGCGTCGACATGGAGAAGATGGCCCAGCTCTACGAGGCCAGCGGCCTGGTGGAATATGCCGAACCGGATTACCTGCGCCCGCTCTACCGCATGCCCGACGATCCCCTGATCGACAACCAGTGGTACCTCAATCCCCTGGATGCCGAGGAAGCCTGGGACGAGCTGCCGGCTACTCCCGACAACCCGGACATGATCGTTGCCATCATCGATTCGGGCGTGGACTGGAATCACCCCGACCTGATCGACATTCTGTGGCACAACCCGGACGAGGACCTGGACGGCGACCAGGTGGTGCCCGGGGGCAGCACGCCCGGCGAGGCCGCCGAACGCAACAGCATCGACGACGGCAGCAACGGCTATGTGGATGACTTCTACGGCTGGGACTGGGTCGTCACCAGCGGCTGCGCCGGCGGCGAGGACTGCTCGACGCCCGACAACGATCCCATGGATTTCAACGGCCACGGCACCCACTGTTCGGGCATTGCCGTCGGCGACACGGACAACGGCACGGGCACGGCTTCCGTGGTCTGGAACGGCCGGCTGATGTCCCTGCGCGCCGGCTACCAGGCCAGCGACGGCAATGGCTATGTAATCCAGAGCGCCGCGGCCAACGCGGTGCAGTACGCCATCGACAACGGGGCCAAGATCATCAGCATGAGCTTCGGCGGCAGCAACACGGTCCGTACCTATGCCACCCTGGCCTACAACAGCGGCCTGCTCTGCTTCCACGCGGCCGGAAACGACAACGTGGACAATGATGACGGCCTGGACCGCGCCTCGGGCATGATTTCCGTGGCCGCCACCAACAGCGGCGACTGCAAGGCCGACTTCAGCAACTACGGGGACTGGGTCGACATCAGCGCCCCCGGCACGGCAATCTTCGCGCCGATCTTCAACAACAACTACACCAACCTGCAGGGCACTTCCATGGCCTGCCCGCTGGCCGCCAGCGTCGCCGCCCTGATCTGGAACCACAATCCGGACTACAGCAACCTGGACGTGCGCGCCCAGCTGCTGGCCACCTGCGACGACATCTACCACCTGAACTGCAACCAGGAATTCGCCGAGGACCGAGAGCTGGGCGCCGGTCGCGTCAACGCCCGCAAGGCGATCCTCAACATTCGCGAGACCACCATCGAGATCGCCGAGGCCCAGGTCACGGACGACAGCGGCGATGGCCGCTTCATGCCCGGCGAGGGTCTCGCCATCGGGCTCGAAGTCTGCAACACGGGCCCCAACCCGACCGAGACCGTCGAGATCAGCGTCGCCACCACCGATCCCGACGTCAGCTTCCCGGAAGGCGCCACCATGCAGATGAGCGCCATTCCCGACGCCTTCTGCCTGGACACCTTCGGCGACGCCCTGCCGGTGATGATCGCCGGCGGCAGCGCGGCCCGCTTCATTCCCTTCGAGGTCACGGTGGCGACGGACAACGCCCCGGAACCGGCCGTCTACGAATTCGAGATCATGGTCGGCGAGAGCGACCTGCTGCTCTACGACGACGGCGCCGCCGACAACCCGATCTACAACGCGTACTACAACGCCTTCAAGGACATGGGGCGCGTCTTCGACTGGTACAGCACCGACGAGGGCGGCTTCCCGCAGTTCCCCGGCCGAGACCTGAACCTCTCCGACTATGCCCTGGTGGTCTACGCCTCGGGCTTGAACGAGAGCACCCTGGACGAGACCGAGCAGGGCCTCTTCAGCAGCTATGAAGGAACGGGCGACCTGATCTTCAGCAGCCAGAACGCGGACCAGGATATTGGCGGCACGGCCTTCTTCAGCGATGTCCTGCGCGCCACCACCGGCGACGGCACCACACCCGTGCGCGGCGCCAAGGGCGTCGAGGGCGACGAAATGGCCGGCGGCCTGACCATGATCCTGACCGGAGCCAACGGCGCCAACAACCAGGGCGTTCCGGTGACGGAAGTCAACGCCACGGACACGCCCGGCACCGAGGCCTGTTTCACCGACTACAATCTGCAGTTCAACACCGGCGTGCGTCACAGCGACGGCGGGCATCACATGGTCTACTGCAATTTCGCCCTGGAAGCGGCCCACGGCACGGCGGCCACCGCCGGCCTGACGGAAGCCCTCGGCGCGATCATGGGCTGGATGGGACAGGTGGACGTTGCGCCGCGTCCGCTGGCGCTGCCCAGCGAGCTCAGCCTGAGCCCGGCCTGGCCCAATCCCTTCAACCCGACGACGAACCTGGCCTTCACCCTGCCCCGCGCGGCGGATGTGCGCCTGGCCGTATACGACCTGACGGGCGCCCGCGTCAGCGTGCTCGCCGAGGGCCCGCTGCCGGCCGGCGAACACCGCGTCGTCTTCGAGGCCTCGCGCCTGGCCAGCGGCCTCTACTTCGCCCGCCTGACGGCGGACGGCGTTCCCGCGCAGCCGGTGAAGATGATCCTCGCCCGCTAGCCGCGAATTTTGCATCACACAAGAAGCCCGGCGTTCCTCGAGAGCGCCGGGCTTTTTTGTTCTCGCGCAGCGACGCAGAGACGCAAAGGAACAAGGACCACTTCAGCCGACCTTGTCTACAAGCGCATCCCTTCGAGAGACCCCCCTCCGCGCCTCCGCGTCTCTGCGTGAGTCTCTTCTCCAGGGGCCGACCCCAACAAGCGGCAAGTTCTCTTGTCCGGGAAATGTCATTGACCCCGCCCGTGGCTTTTGCTTCCTTGCCGATCCCCCAACCGCAAACGCACAGAATCCATGGGAGTGAAGCTCCCCCCTACGCGAGGAATGCATGTCTATTCGTGCCTGCGCCTGGATCACTCCGGCGCTTCTGGCCCTGACGGCCGTTGATTGTCACGCCCTGCTGGAACTGGAAACCCTGACCAGCTCGGTTTCCGGAGCCGTATTCGCCACTTCGCCCCCCGGCGACACGGAGCGCTTCTTCGTCGTCGAGCAGGCGGGGCGGATCCGCATTGTCGACCTGGCGACGGGGCAGGTCAATGCCAGCGCTTTCCTGGATATCGACGCCCTGGTCGGCTCCGGCGGAGAGCGCGGCCTGCTGGGCCTGGCCTTCCACCCGGACTACGACAGCACGGGCTGGTTCTTCGTCAACTACACCAACAACAGCGGCGACACGGTGGTCGCCCGCTACTCGGTCGGGCCGGATCCGGATCTCGCCGATGCCGGTTCGGCGCTGGTGCTGAAGACCTATGACCAGCCCTATTCGAACCACAACGGCGGCTGGATCGGCTTCGGCCCCGACGGCATGCTCTATGTCTCGCTGGGCGACGGCGGCAGCGCCAACGACCCCGGCAACCGCGCGCTCAACCTGAACAACCCCATGGGCAAGATGATGCGCCTGGATGTGGACGGCGCCGCACCCTGGGTGCCGGCGGACAATCCCTTCATCGGCCAAAGCGTCTACGAGGAGATCTGGGCCTACGGCCTGCGCAATGCCTGGCGCTGCTCCTTCGACCGTCTCACGGGCGATCTCTGGATGGCCGACGTGGGACAGAACGCCTGGGAAGAGATCAGCTTCCAGCCCGCGGCCTCGGCCGGCGGCGAGAACTACGGCTGGGCCTGCCGCGAGGGCTTCGTCTGCACGGGCCTGCACAGCTGCGGGAGCTGCAACGGTTTCCAGTCCGTCGATCCGGTGCATGTATACAACCACAGCGGCGGCCGCTGCTCGATCACCGGGGGCTATGTCTACCGCGGCTCGATCGGAGCGATCCAGGGCGAGTACTTTTTCGCCGACTACTGCAGCCATGATGTCTACAGCCTGAGCTGGGACGGCAACACGGCGACGGTCACCGACCGCACCAGCGAGCTGGATCCCTTCTCGACCATTCTCTCCTTCGCCGAGGACGAGAACGGCGAGCTCTACATCCTCACCGGCGGCACCGTCTACCGCATCGTCAGCGACGAGTGCGGCAGCGGCGGCGACTGCAACGAGAACGGCACTCCGGACGATTGCGACATCCAGGAGGGCACCAGCGAGGACTGCAACGGCAACGGCATTCCCGACGAGTGCGACATCGCCGACGGCACCAGCCTGGACGCCAACCTGGACGGGATTCCCGACGAGTGCGTGGATGTCGGCGCGAACGACTGCGAGAACGCCCCCTGGATCCTCAGCGGGGACTGGACCTTCGACACCTCGACCGCGACCACCGACGGCGTGGCGCACGCCTCCTGCCAGTTCGACGGGCAGTGCTACAACGACATCTGGATGAAATGGCTCGCTCCCTGCACGGGCACCCTGGAGATCACGCTCTGCGGATCGGGCTACGACACGGACCTGGTGGTCTACGAGGGCGCCGACTGCCCTTTTGACGATGCGGACCTGGTCGGCTGCAACGATGACGGCTGCCCGGGCAGCGGCAGCCCCAGCTGGCGCTCGCAGTTGAGCGTGGCCGTCGAGCAGGGGACAACGTATACGATCCGCATCGGCGGCTGGGGCGAGTCATCGGCCGGCGAGGGCGTGCTCAGCCTTTCGTGTGACGGCGTCGTCGGCTGCGGCAACGGCATCGACTGCAACAGCAACGGCGAATGGGACGACTGCGACATCGAAGCGGGCACCAGCCAGGACTGCAACGAAAACGGTATTCCCGACGAGTGTGACATCGCCTCCGGCAGCAGCCTGGACACGGACCAGAACGGCGTGCCCGACGAATGCGAGGTGCCCGGCTTCTGGACCAGCGAGCACTTCGTCAGCGGGACGGCCTGCGCCCAGTGTCACAACCAGGGCGAGGGCATCTACGACGACGGCGGGGAAGACAGCTCCCCCTTCGAGAGCTGGCAGGCGACGATGATGGCCAACAGCGCACGGGACCCCTACTGGCGCGCCAAGGTCCAGGTGGAGATCGACCAGTTCGCCAGCGAAGCCCTGCGCGAGCAGCTGCAGCAAATCTGCCTGCAGTGCCACGCGCCGATGGGCGTGCTGGAAAGCCAGTTCGCGGGAGAGAGCGACTACCTGCTCAGCGACCTGGCCGGGGATCCCCCGGGCCTGGAAGGGGTCAGCTGCACCCTGTGTCACCAGCAGGAACCGATCGACCCGATGGACCCGCTGAACTGGAGCGGCCAGTTCACGGTCAACACGGAACAGCAGATCTACGGTCCCTTCAATGATGTGACGACGCCCAACATGGAGGATGTCACCGGCTACGCCCCGGCCTACGGGGAACACCTGGGCGAGAGCTCGGCCTGCGTCAGCTGTCACACGCTGCTCACACCCTCGCTGGATGCCTCGGGCACCCAGGTGGGCGTCTTTCCGGAACAGGTGCCCTGGCTGGAGCAGTTGAACAGCGACTTCGCCGCCGAGACCTGCCAGTCCTGCCACATGGCCGAGCGCCCCGACGCAAGGCCGATCTCGACGATTCCCTCCGGCCTGACGCCTCGCGCGCCGCGCGCGGATCACGCCGTCGTCGGCGGCAACACGGTGATGCTGCGGCTGATGGCGGCCAACACGGAAGCCCTCAACACCCTGGCCGATTCGGCCGACTTTGCCGCCATGGCGGAGAAGAGCGCCGCCTTCCTGCAGACCGCCGCCCAGCTCGAGGCCTGGCGCGAGGACAGCCTGCTGGCCGTCCAGGTGCGCAACCTCACCGGACACAAGCTGCCGACGGGCATTCCCGTAAGACGCCTCTGGCTGGAGGTGCAGGCCTTCGACGCCGCCGAGCAGACGGTCTTCCACAGCGGCGCCCCCCTGGCCGACGGCACCATCGCCGGCCAGGACGGCAGCGTGGAACCGCATCACGCGTTGATCGTCGACGAGGCCGATGTCCAGGTCTGGGAAGGCCGCATGGAGGACGACACGGGCACACCCACCTGGAGCCTGCTGCGCGCCAACGGCTGGGCCAAGGACAACCGCCTGCTCCCCGCCGGCTGGTCGGCCAGCGGTCCCTGGGTCAGCCTGACGGCCCCGGTGGGCGACTGCGTGACGGACAGCTCGTATCACGCCGCCGATTCGGGCGCCGACCGCACACGCTACCATCTGCCGGAAAGCGCCGTCCGCGCCGAAGTGCGCCTGCTGTTCCAGGGCGTGAATCCCCGAGTCGTACAGGCCATGGAGGGCAGCACTCACCCGGAAGTACTCGAGTTCCTCGCCATGTGGAACGCCAACGACCCCGCGCCGGAGCTGGTGGCCAGTGCCACCGTCTACCTGGGTGAGATGCCCGAGCTGCTGATCGACCGCTCTGCCTCGAACATCCTGCTGAGCTGGGAGGGCGGGGAAGAGCTGGAAGTGCTGCGCCGCGTGGAAGGCGGAGCCTGGACCACTCTGGGCCTGCAAAGCAGCCCCTTCACGGACAGCGGAGCGGTGGGGCTGTATCACCTGGCGGAGTACCGGCTGCAGCGGCCCTAGGCTCGTTGGACCACAACTGGCCCTTGATTCGCCAATGCAAGTGAACAATCTTTCGTGCCGGATCGAGCAGGCATTTGCTTCAACCCGGTACTGCAATGTCAAAGGGTTCACCACTTCAGTCCAGGTGTAGACCGGCTTCAGAGTGCTGGCTGAACTTCTATAGGTATCATCTCCTTGTGGCCACTCTGCTACTTGCAGGGTGGTCACCCTGTATATCTGCAATTCTGGAAATCCCGGCTGAGTATCTACTGATCCAGTCGGCCGTTGACAGCTGCGCCAGCGGGGATACCCTACGGATCGCTCCGGGTGTTTACGTGGAGCATCTGGTCATACCGAACAAAAGCATCTTCCTTGCCTCTCACTTTGCTTGGAGTGGTGATTCAAGTAGAATCGAAGACACGGTCTTGGATGGTGATTCCTCAGGGACAGTCTTGACCTTGTTCTCAAAAGGGGAACAATGGTTTCGCCTGCAGGGATTGACAGTTCGCAATGGACTCGGAACTCGTGAGGGAAACTACCAGATCGGAGGTGGTATCGCTTGCCGAGATAGTGTGAATCTGGAGATACGTGACTGCACTTTCATGGGTAATCACTCGTATTATTCAGGTGCAGCTATTACTTCTAGCGCAGGCATTCAAGGTGCTTGGGGGTTGTCTCGCATTCAAATGCTCAACGTACGATTCTTGGATAATTACTCGGTTCTTCAGGCGCGCTGGGTAACTATCGCAGCCGAACGATCTGCAGTTCTTCGTGGTCTCGAGTTCGACGGCGACAACGAACCACAAGTGGCCCTGTTGGCGTCTGCAGCCGATACTCTATTGGTTGAAGATCTTCAAGTGTATGATTTTGACGGCAGTCCAAGGATGTGTGTGTCACTTTTCTCATTAGCAACGCATGACGGCGAGGGATTTGTCAATGTTCGAGACGTATGCGTAAGGAACTGCACACAGTCGGCTGAAGGCGCTATTGCTATTGGTTCCCATATGGCGAGGGTTGTTGTTCAAAACCTGATCGTGGAGGACAATGTATTCACAGAGAATGCTAACTCCTTTCAATCGCCGATTAGCATCAGTGGGCTAGAACTGGAGTGCGACAGCCTCTTCTTCCGCCGCAACACCTCCACCAGCGAGCTGAGTGTGGGACGCATCAAGAGCGAGCTGACCGGCGCCGGCAGCGTCGTGCGCCATATGGTGCTGGAAAACAACATCTCCGGCGGCGTCTACGGCGGAGCCGCAACCGAGAACGGCCGCCACCTGGAAGTGCAGAACGTATCCCTGGAAGACTGCATTTTTATCGGCAACGAATCTCATCTGGCGGAGAACCCGGCAGATCCGGGAGAGAATGTCCTGGCGCGTGGCGGACTGGTCCACTTTTATTCCTCCGTTTCCGGAACACCCCCGGGCGACAGCCTCTACATTCGCAATTGCCAGTTCATCGACAACTACATGAACGACCACAACGACTACGATTATCCCGGCATAAGCCAGACGGCGAACTATGGCCGCGCCCTGTTCATCGACCTGAACGACTACCAGTACCTGGAACTGAGCGACTGCATCTTCACCGGGAACCGCCAACCGAATGTTGCCCGTGATGTCACCTTCGAGAGCATCGGGAATCTCGTCTTCGCCATCGACTACGGCGTGCAACCCCCGGAAGAAGAACCCCGCACCATGGTGGTCAAGAACTGCGTCTTCGACACCAACGACGAAGGCGGCCTGCACCTGCAGTGGATGGAACACGTCCGACTGGAGAACGTGCAGATCCGCAATTCCACCCGAAAGGGCGTCTGGATCAGCACGCGCTCGGCGGAGATCCACAATGTCTGGGTGGACAGTCTGGTGGCCATCGAGCCCGCCTGGCAGCATTCGACCCAGGTGCCCTTTCTGTTGTACAACACGGACCTTGACCGCCCGAGCCGCGTCAGCAACCTGAGCATCACCAATTGCGTCTCGCCCTATGTGATCACCGGTAACTACGAGGACGAGAGCTTCCCCCAAAGCCGGGTCCTGAACAGCCTGTTCTGGAACAATAGCTTCCAGCTCTTCGAGGGCACGCCCATCTGGCCCGAGGAGCCGCGGCCGATCCGCTTCGAGCATTGCCTGGTGCCGGGCACGGTCCAGGACGGGGCCAATAATCTGGAAGGCTTAAACCCGCTCTTCGACGGGGAGCTGGGCGCGCCCTGGCTCTCGCCGGCCTCCCCCTGCATCGACGCGGGAGATCCGGATCCCGTCTACAACGACCGGGAGGATCTGGCCCAACCCGGCTTCGCCCAATGGCCTTCGCAGGGCGGGCTGCGAAACGACATCGGATTCAGCGGCGGCCCGGGCGCGGGGACGCTGGAGCACCTGGTGGGCATCGATGGGCCATCACCGGAAGTGCCGGAGGTACCTTCCGGAATCCGCCTGGAACCGCCGTTCCCGAATCCCTTCAATCCAAGTACAAGGATCCGCATCGAACTGCAGAAGCCGGAAAGGGCGAGTTTGCGGGTATACAATCTGCGTGGTCAGCGTGTGCGCACCCTAGTCGACCAGCCTCTGGTCGCCGGAATGCACGAATACACTCTGCATGCGCCGGGACTGGCGAGCGGCGTATACATTGTGCGCCTGGAAACGGCCGGCCAGGCGCGAACGAGGAAACTCCTCTTGCTGAAATAGGCAGGTCCTGTCACTTGCAGAAAGCAAAGAGCCCCCCGAGATCCATGGATCACGGGGGGCTTTTCTGTTGTCTTCGCTACAGAATCGGAGTAGGCCTACCAGCTGCCGAAGCGGACTTCCAGGGGGCTGCCCACGGGCTGTGCGTTGCCCTTCAGCTGGTTCACGCCGCGGTCGTCGAAGTCGAGGATGCTGTACTTGCCGTAGTGCGGCACCTTGCGTGCCAGGAAGCCCAGGTTGTCCAGGCTGGAGGGGGCGAAGAGCAGGGCGCCCTTGCGCGGGTTCTTGACGGACTTCAGCGCCAGCACCAGGTTGCCGCCTTCGCGTTGGCCCTGCCAGTTCTCGTAGCGCCAGTCCTGCGGCCCATAGGCCAGGCTGCCGGCCTGCAGGCCTTCCGGAATCGTCGGCGGGGAGACGAAGACCACGCTGCGCCCGGCCAGCAGGCTCGAGTCATAGCCGCCCCAGTTGAGCAGCTCGACTTCTTCCTCGAAGAGCTTGTTGCCGAAGACCTGCAGGGCCTCGCGCTGCGCGGGATCGAGCAGCATCTCGCCGGGAGCCACCAGCAGGGGCTGCTCCTCGGCCAGCATCTGGCTGATGACCGCCTCGATCTCGCCCTCGTGCATGCGGCGGAAGAGGCGGGCGTCCGGGTCGACGCTCAGGCGGCGCGGCTCGGGGCATTCGATCTCGAAGCCGGCGCGCGCGCTGTCCATGTAGACCAGGGGCTGGATCACGCTGCCGTCGTGACACTCGATGCGCAGGCTGACATCGATCTCGTAGGGAGTGTCCAGGGCGCCGGGCTGGATCTGGCGCAGCTCGCCGCGCAGCAGGCCCTCGTCCCAGGCCACTTCGCCCAGTTCCAGGTTCGGCGCTCCGGCGCGCGTGATCCACTGCTCGGCGAAGCGCGAGAGGTCGACCCGGCCACGCGCCTCGCAGGCGGCGATGATGTCGGACCAGGCGGCCTCGCGGCCCATGAAGTCCTGCGCCAGGTCGCGCAGGGCCAGTTCGAGGATTTCCTTCGAAAGGATGTCCTCGAGCATCACGAAGACCATCAGGCTCTTGCCGTAGCCCACGGCGCGGGTCGCCCCGTCGTGGCGGCTGCGGAAATCGCGCAGGGGCAGGTCCTCGCTGCCCAGGGTGTAGTTGAGCCAGGACTTGAGCACGTCGCGGCGGTAGGCGCGGGCCTTGTCCGCCCCTTCCTGCTCCTTGTAGCGGTAGTCGGCCTGGTAGACGGTCAGGCCCTCGCACCAGTTGCCCTCGCTGTTGTCGACGAGCACGCCGTTGCCCCACCAGTTGTGCAGCAGCTCGTGCCCCAGGCTGGTGTAGGGCAGGTAGGGCATGCGGATCACGTGCTCGCCGAGCAGGGTCCAGCCGGGCATGCCGTAGCCGCTGGGGAAGAAGCTTTCCACGATGCTGAAGCGATCGAAGGGGTAGGGGCCGACGAGATCCGTATACATGTCCATGTAGTAGTTGCTCATGCGGTGCAGCGTATTGCGCACCTCCTCGTCGTCGACGGGCTCGCCGTGCATGCCCATCAGCGGCTCTTCCCGTTCGAAGAACCAGGTCTCGATGGAGACACCCTCGTGCAGTTCGCGGCGCACGTCGTAGGGACCGGCGATCATGTCCGGGAAGTGGCCCGGCAGGGAATTCTGCCAGGTCATCGTGCGGCGTCCGCGCACGGTCTCTTCCGCGATCAGCTCGCCGTTGCTCAGGGCCGCCCACTCCTCGGGCAGGTCGAAACGGATCCGTGTCGGCAGGCCCTCGCTGCCGGCCCTCGGGAGCACGCCGGCGCTTCCGCTCAGCCAAAGGCCTTCCGGCCCGACCGTGGCGCGCAGTTCCTGGCCGACTTTCTCGTGGCCGAAGGTCATGGCGCGCGGATCCTGCCAGAGCTCGCCTTCCAGGTGGATCACGGCGAAGCGGGCCTCCGGCGGGCGTTTGCAGAGCTGCACATTGACAAGGTCGCCGGATTCGGCGGCGGCGTAGCGCAGCTGCTTCTGCGGAAAGCGCTTGCCGCCGATCACCAGCTTGTCGACGACCAGGTCCTTGTGGACCTGGAAGCGGCTGAAGCTGCCCTCGTAGAACAGGGTGTCGACGACTTCCAGCCGGTTGTGTTCGGGGTCGACCTGGATCATGGCGCTGTGCGACAGGGGCGTGAAGCTCTCGGCATCCTCGCCGGAGGGGACCTGGTGCAGCTTGCACCAGCTGCCCTTGCCGCAGCCCAGGGCGAGCGGCAGCAGGCAGAGCGGAAGCAGGTGCATGGAAAATCGGCGGCTCATGGCATCTCCCTTGCGGGCCTGGGGGCCCGGCTATTCGACGATCACGGTGATCCAGTTCAACTCGGGCAGTGTCTCACGGGCCAGGCGGCGCAGGTCCTCCAGGCGCACGTCGGCCAGGCCGGGCGGCTTTTCTTCGGAATCGCCGTCGCCCAGCAGGGCCGTGGCGCGGTACCAGCACTGGTTGACCGAGCTCATGCGGCGCATGCGATCCCGCCCCTGCAGGCTGTTGACCGTGCGCTGCAGTTCCTCTTCGCTCAGCTCGCGGACCTTGAAGTCCTGCAAGTGGCGCTTCATGCCTTTCAAGGCGGCCTCCAGGTTTTCCGGGCGCGTGCCCATGGCCGCGGTCGCCGAGCTGACGCCCTTGCGGCTCGAGATTCCGGCCCCGATGCTGTAGGCCCAACCTTCCGTCTCACGCAGATCGAAGGCCATGCGATCGGAAAGGATGGAGAAGAGCACGCGCAGGGCCGCGGCATCCTCGGGGCGGCTCTCGAAGCGTGTCACGAGGCGCAGCGAGGCCTGGGCGCTGCCCAGCTGCCTGCGGATCTCCCTTTCCGTGGTGCTGCGGGGCGCATCGGCCTTCCGCGGGCTCCAGCAGCTGTCCTGCTCGCGCAGGTCGATCGACAGTCCTCGCAGGTGTGCAAGAACGTCCTCGTCCAGGGACGAGGAGGGCAACTGTTTCTCGAGCAGGCCGCGTGTGTCACCCAGGCTATGCGGCGTGTTGAGCGCCAGCACCAGGTTGCCCGGCTGCAGCAGGGCGGCGCGCAGGGCCAACAGATCCTGCACATTTGTCGCCTCGATGCCTTCGCGGCTTCCCTCCGCATGGCGCGCGGAGGGCGAGGGCGCCAGCAGGGCCTCGCCGGCCAGGCGCCGCGAGAGGGCGGAGGCCTTGGCCTCGCGCTGCATCAGCCGTCGCAGGGCTTTCTGCTTTTGCTCCTCCAGGGCCTCTTCCTCGATATCTGTATCACGCAGCATGCGGAAGAGCAGCCCGATCGCCTCTTCGGATCGCTCAGCCAGCACTTCAAGCCGGACAAAGGAGAAGAGGGGGCTGGTGCGGTAGTCGTCGTAGGGAATGAAGGCCTGGTCGTGCAGGTCGAGAGTCGCGCCCAGGGCCTGCAGCTCGCGCATGGCGGGGCTGTCGGCCCACAGCCGGTGCAGCAGGTCGATGGCCCCGCTGCGGCTCTCGCCTTCCCAGGCGTTGCGGTCGCGCAGCAGCAGGGCGAGGCTGAAGACCTCGCTTTCCGTGTTGCAGCGCAGGCTGAGCCGTGCGCCGCTGTCCAGCGTGAACTCCGCGAGTTCGCCATCGGCGGACGCTGCGGGACCTTTTTGCCCGCGCGCCGGAAGGGCCAGGCGCTGCGCCGGTTCTGCCGCCAGCCAGTCGGCGGCCGTTTCCTGGACCTCTTGCACCTGCATGCTGGCCAGGCGGCGATCCAGCTGCAGCAGGGGATCGATGCCGCCCTGCACCAGGTCGGCGGCGTGAGACATGCCGAAGTAGTGCGGCTTTTCGCGCAGCAGGGCTTCCGAGCTGCGCTGGGCCAGCACCCAGCGGGGCAGGAGTTCCTCCCCCGGATCCAGTTCCGAACAGAGCCGCAGGGCTGCGATCAGGCCTTGGGCCGCATCCTCGGGCGCAAGGCCCAGCGGAATCTCGGCTTCCACTTCCAGGCGGCCGGCACCCAGGCTGGCGTGATGCTGCACCTGCAGCCGCGCGAAGGGCGGCAGGCCCTGCATGAAGAGTGCCTGCGAGAGCAGGCCCATTTCCGGGTGGGCCAGGGCTTCGGCGAAGGCGCGCGCCTCCAGGTGGGCGGCATGACCGCGATCCGGGAATTCCCAGGCCAGCCAGAGCACGGGTGCGTCGATCTGCGCCAGCCGGCTGCTGCGCTCGCCAAGTGGCAGACGGGCCTCGAGAGGCTCGAAGGCGGGCAGGGGACCGGGCAAAGCGCGGCCGTAGGTTCTCTGCAGGGCGTCGATGGCGCTGTCGAACTCGATCGGCCCCATGACCGTCAAGACGGCGTTGTTGGGGCGGTACCAATCCTTGTAGAATGAGTAGACCTGGTCGCGGGTGATGGCGTGGATCGTCTGCGGTGTGCCGATGGTCGGCAGCTCGTGGGAACTGCCCGCCAGCAGGGTCCGCCGCCAGTCGGAGCGCATGCGGTCGAGATCCGTCAGGCCGTCGCGGCCCTGGGCGATCTCTTCCAGCACGATGCCCCGTTCCTTATCGAACTTTTCCGGCGGCAGAGTGCTGAAGAAAAGCATGTCGGACTGGATGTCCATGCCCTGTTCCAGGTGTTCGGGCGGCACCAGCATCATGTAGTTGGTGAACCAGTCGCTGGTGTGGGCATTGTTGTAGCCGCCCAGGCGATCCACTTCGTCGTAGAGTTCCTTCTGCGTGCGGTGTTCCGTGCCGTTGAAGAGCAGGTGCTCGAGCATGTGCGACATGCCGCTGGTCGACCAGTCTTCCATCACGCTGCCCACGCGGACCTGGGTGCTCAGGCCGACCAGTGGAACCGAAGGCAGGCGGATCAGCAGCACGTCCAGGCCATTGTCGAGTTGGAGCTGACGTACATTCTCAGGAGGGCGGTCAAAAGCGGGAGCGGAAACAGCAAGGGCGCTGCCGGCAGACAGGAAAAGGGCGCAGCCCGTCAGCAGCGCCGGATGGAATGGATTCAAGAGTGGTTCCTCGATTCGTACCGTTCCATGAATATAGGGGTTGAACAAGCAGGGGCGGCCTGCGGCCGCCCCTACGTGAATCAGGCAAGTTCGAGTCGCCGCTTGCCTGCCCGGAAGCACCAGACCACGAAGGCGGTCTCAGCCAGCAGGTAGACGATCAGCTTGAGCGGAACCGGGTCCGGATTGCCGGTGGCGTAGCTGTGGAGCCCGCTCAGGTAGTAGTTGACGCCGAAGTAGGTCATCAGCACGGCGGCGAAGCCGGCCACGTTGCAGACGGCGGTGGTCAGGCGCGTGGCCCAGCCATTCAGGCGGCCATGGATCACGGCCAGGTAGAGCAGCAGGGTGATCAGCGACCAGGTCTCCTTGGGATCCCAGCCCCAGTAGCGACCCCAGCTCTCATTGGCCCAGACGGCTCCCAGGATCACGCCGGCTGTCAGGAGCAGCACGCCGATTTGCAGGCTGCGCAGGCCGAGCAGGTCGACCTTGTTCAGGTAGGCTGTATCACGCGGCGCCTTGCGGTAGCGGAAGAGGTAGACATGCCCCAGGCCCGCCGCCAGGGCGAAAGCGCCGTAGCTGGCGGTGATGATGGTCACGTGGATGTTCAGCCAGTAGCTGCGCAGCACGGGAACCAGCGGATTGATCGAGATGTCGATGGTCGAATCGAGAGCGTAGAACATGCTCAGGCCGCCGAGCACGCCGGCGATGATCAGCAGGTACTGCTCCTTGCGGTTGAAGATGTAGAACAAGCCGGTGAAAAAGATCATCGTCCAGGCGATGAAGACCATGGACTCGAAGAGGTTCGAGACCGGTGCGCGCCCCGTGATCACGGTGATGTAATACAAACCGGCGGTGTGGAAGAGGAAGCTGGCCGCCAGCAGCAGACGACCCAGCCAGAGGACAGGGGGCTTCGACCAGACGACCGCCAGGATGCCCACCAGGATCAGCAGCAGGTAGACCTGCAGGGCCTTGTGGAAGGGTTGGATCGAATTATAGGCCAGCTCGTTGCGGATGGTCCCGCTGGCGGGAATGTTTTCCACATCCGCCTGCATGGCCTCGAAGGCCGCCACGTGACTGCGGAAGGCGGCTTCGTCGCCGGTCCGCCAGGCGACCAGCATGTCGACCCAGCCGGTCTTGATGTCCTGGGGAGCTTCCATGGGACTGACCCAGCGTTCCCCGTTGGGCACCAGATGGAAGCCGTAGCCGGAGAGCAGGTTGTCCAGCAGGCTCAGGCGGCCGTAGAGCATCTCGGTTTCGCGGGTCAGCTTGGTCGATTCTTCCGGGCGACCGGAAACCTCGCGGGCCTTCTGCACCAGTTCCTGCAGGCCCTCGGCTTTGCTCAATTCATTGTAGCTGAAGAACTTGTGGTGCTCGGTGAGCCCCAACTCCTGCTTCAGTTCCAGGTAGTCCACGCGCAGCATGGCGGTGTCGGCCCACTTCATGGGTTCGGCGGCCATGCTCATTACCAGGTCCCGCGGTTCCCACTTGTCGCCGTCGGCATCCTTGTAGTGGCTCTTGCCGTAGATGCTGCGGATGCTTTCCCAGGCGAAACTGTCCAGCGGCTTGTAGCGGCCGCCTTCGAGGACCAGCAGCTCGCCTGCCGGGTTCTCGGGCAGCGGGGCGGTTTTGGCCGCCAGTTCGGAATACCCCTGGAAAATCAGGGCCAGAAAGACAATCAAGCGGATCATGAAACCTCCAGGTTGACCGCGTTCGGGGCCACCGCCTTGCTGCGGGCGCCTCGCCGACTCCGGCAAGCCAAACATCTCCAGTTCAAGCTCCTGCATTGTCAAGTAATTGTAAGACAAGGCGGGATCCCTGCTTGCCGGAAACAAGTTGGCCCTCTTTTTTGTTGTGCCACTTGACTCAGATCTGCACAGATCGTTATTTACCGCTGCTGGCACTCGCCAAAGTTGAGTGCTAACAAGATGGACACAGTCTTTCAAGTATACATCCTAACCCAGGAGGACCCCATGGCTTTGAAGCCCCTTGATGATCGCGTCGTCGTGAAGCGACTGGACGAGGCCGACGAGAAGAGCGCCGGAGGCATCATCATTCCGGATACGGCCAAGGAAAAGCCCCAGATGGGCAAGGTGATCGCTGTCGGAAACGACGCCCCCGAAGGCCGCACACCGCTGCAGGAGCTGGTCAAGGAAGGCGACACGGTCGTTTTCGCCAAGTACGGCTCCACCGAGGTCAAGCTGGACGGCGAGACCTTCCTGATTCTCTCCCGCGGCGACATTCTGGCCACGGTGAGCAACTAACTCTTTTCCTGAACGCAAAAGGAGCATTCCATGCCGAAGAACATTCACTATAAGAACGATGCGCGCGGCGGACTGAAGGCCGGCGTCGACAAGCTCGCCAACGCCGTCAAGGCCACCCTGGGTCCGAAAGGCCGCAACGTGGTCATCGACCGCAAGTTCGGCGCCCCGCTGGTCACCAAGGACGGCGTCAGCGTCGCCAAGGAGATCGAGCTGGAGGACGTGGTCGAGAACATGGGCGCCCAGATGGTGCGCGAAGTCGCCAGCAAGACCTCCGACCTGGCCGGCGACGGCACCACCACGGCCACCGTGCTGGCCCAGAGCATCGTCACCGAAGGCCTGAAGAACGTGACCGCCGGCGCCAATCCCACCGAGCTGAAGCGCGGCATCGACAAGGCCGTCGCCTCGGTCATCGAGAGCCTGCAGAAGATGAGCGTCGAAGTCAGCGGCAAGAACGACATCGCCCAGGTGGGCAGCATCTCCGCCAACAACGACGAGAGCATCGGCGGCCTGATCGCCGACGCCATGGAGAAGGTGGGCAAGGACGGCGTGATCACCGTCGAGGAAAGCAAGACCGCCGAGACCTACCTGGACGTGGTCGAGGGCATGCAGTTCGACCGCGGCTACCTGAGCCCCTACTTTGTGACCAACCCGGACAACATGGAGTGCGAGCTGGAGAATCCCGCGATCCTGATCTACGACAAGAAGATCAGCAACATGCGCGATCTGCTGCCCGTGCTGGAGAAGGTCGCCCAGGGCGGCAGCCCCCTGCTGATCATCGCCGAGGACATCGAGGGCGAAGCCCTGGCCACCCTGGTGGTCAACAAGATCCGCGGCGTGCTGAAGGTCGCCGCCGTCAAGGCTCCGGGCTTCGGCGATCGCCGCAAGGCCATGCTGGAAGACATCGCGATCCTGACCGGCGGCCGCGTGATCAGCGAGGACACGGGCTTCAAGCTCGAGAACGCCACCGTCGAAGATCTTGGCCGCGCCAAGAACATCAGCATCGACAAGGACAACACGACGATCGTCAACGGCGCCGGCAGCACGGAGAACATCCAGGGCCGCATCGCCCAGATCAAGAACCAGATCGCCGAGACCTCCAGCGACTACGACCGCGAGAAGCTGCAGGAACGCCTGGCCAAGCTGGCCGGCGGCGTGGCCGTGCTGAACATTGGCGCCGCCACCGAAGTCGAGATGAAGGAGAAGAAGGCCCGCGTCGAGGACGCCCTGCACGCCACCCGCGCGGCCGTCGAGGAAGGCATTGTGCCCGGCGGCGGCGTGGCCCTGCTGAACTGCGACAAGGCCATCGACGGACTGAAGCTGAAGGGCGACCAGGCCGTCGGCGCGCAGATCGTGATCAAGGCCCTCGAGTCCCCGATCCGCCAGATCGTGGCCAACGCCGGCCTGGAAGGCGCGATCATCGTGCAGAAGATCCGCGAGAGCAAGGAGGCCAACTTCGGCTTCAACTGCCAGAGCGAGGAGTACGGCGACCTGAAGAAGATGGGCGTCATCGACCCCACCAAGGTCACTCGCACGGCGCTGGAGAACGCCGCTTCCGTGGCCGGCCTGATGCTGATGACCGAGGTCGTCCTGGCCGACAAGCCCGAAGAAGACAAGGGCGGCATGCCCGGCGGCGGCGGCATGCCCGACATGGGCGGCATGGGGGGCATGGGCGGCATGATGTAGTCTGCCCCCTGTCACACACCGCGACAGCACAAACGCCCCGTCTCGCAAGAGACGGGGCGTTTTCTCTCCTGGTTGAATGAACCGGCGTAGGGGTCGATCGCGATCGACCCCTACGAAGGGGTGGAACAGGGCGAGGTGCCAGGGACGGTGCCAGGCACGGTGCCAGGGACGGTGCCACGCACGGTGCCAGGGACGGTGCCAGGGATGGTGCCAGGGACAG
>JAUIFJ010000087.1 GCA_030429345.1 bacterium
GGAGGATTCCCACATGGGACGCTTTGACGACATGAATCGCCGCTTCGAGGAGAACGACAAGGAAGGCGGGAAGTTCTGGAAGATTGATGACGGAGCCGCCGGCCTGGTCGCCTTCCTGGGCGATCCCCATATCCGTGAGACATTCTGGGACGGGTCCAACTACCAGGACTGGACGCCCGGGTGCGGGAAGTCCAAGGTGCTGAAGACCAAGATGAACGTCGCGGTCTTCGAGATGGAGAACGGCCAGCCGGTCTACCAGGGGCTGCAGATCCTGGAGCAGGGCAAGAAGTTCTTCAAGCTGGTGAACAACCTTGACATCAAATACGGCGTGGACAACAAGGTCTTCGAAGTCCGGCGCAGCGGAACCGGTAAGGACACGGAGTACACGATCCTGCCCGAGTGTGACATCACGGCCGAGATGCGTAAGCACCTGGCGGGCCTGACCCTCCATGACCTGGCCGACGACGGAGAAGGGGGCGGAGGCGCCGTGGCGGAGAAGCCTGCGACTCTGGCGACGGAGGAGCAGCTGGCGCCGCTGCTGAAGGACCTGCAGACCCTTAACGCCTACAACGCCGACATCCCCAAGGACTTCACCCAGCACTTCGGGCTCCGCAAGATCAAGGAGCTGACGACGGACAAGCTTAAGGCCGCCCGGTCCTGGGTGGACGGCGAGCTGGATGCCATGCGGCGCGCCCAGGCCGATGGCGAGGGCGAGGGCGATCCCTTCGCCTGATCAACCTGTTTACCCTTTCGCCCCGGCCGAGATTACTCTTCCCGGCCGGGGCGATCCATTCCATTCCCCTAGGATCCCGATGAACAATCTGACCGAAGCCCAGGCGGCCGTGCCACCGCCGGAAACCGTACTGACGCCCAGACAAATCCTCGGGCCGGGCGGCCTGTTAGCCAGCAAGCTACCGGACTATCAGGAACGAGACGGCCAGATCCAAATGGCCGAGGCTGTGATGCAAACGCTTTCCGCTGGCGAGGATCATCTGATTGAGGCGCCGTGCGGAGTGGGAAAGTCGCTGGCTTACCTGGTTTCTTCCGTACTACACGCGGTCCCCAAACAGCAGCGTGTTGTGATTGCAACGGGCAACATTGCACTACAAGAACAGCTGGTCAAAAAGGATTTGCCGCTCCTACGCAAGGTCATGCCCACCCCATTCACCTATGCGCTGATGAAGGGCCGGCAGCAGTTTGCATGCACGGACAAGCTGATGGAACACAATAGTGGCCTCTTCAAAGGCGGCGGCCTGGCCAGGGAGGACGAGCAGGAGTTCAAGGCTGTCCTTGAATGGGCCAACCAGAGTGGAAGCGGAGATGTCAGCGAGCTGGATTTCAAGCCGAGTGCGCGGGTCTGGCACCAATTCGCAGTGACCGATACAGGAGAGTGCGCTGGCTGCGAGCTCCCCTGCTTCCACAAGGCGGCTATCGAGTCAGCCGCCGATGCGGACATCGTGGTTACCAACTACCACCTGCTTTTCGCGGACTTGCAGGTCAGGCTGCGGACAGCCGACCGTGCTCGGGTACTACCACCGTATGACATACTGATCGCCGATGAGGCGCACGAGATCCCGGAGATCGGGGCCAGCTTCGCCGGCGAGGACATCGGCCGCTGGTCCTTCCGGTCGCTCAAGTCCTTCCTGTCCGGCGAGACGTGGGAGCGGCTGGACCAGGCGGCAGAGCGCTTTGCCCGGGCCCTGAACTCCGCGCGCTTCCGCGAGACCAACCGGGTACGGATCACACGCCCGGGCTGCGCGGACCCCTCGGAGCTGCTGATGTGCGTGGACCAGGCGCGGCGGGAGCTCCAGTCTGTGAAGAAGGGGGAGGACCCGGAGGGTAAGCGGTACAAGCAGCTGGAACGCCGGGAGGCCCAGTGCCGGGAAGCCTGCCGGAAGATCAAGTTCCTGGTCGACCAGGAGGATCCCGAGTGGGTGTACTGGGTGGAGACCTGGGCGCCGAAGGCGGGGCCCACGCTGGGCAAGCTGTGTGGCAAACCGGTGTCGGTGGCCAAGCACCTGGCGGCCAACCTGTTTCCCCAGCTGCAGGCCTTCGTGGGC
>JAUIFJ010000088.1 GCA_030429345.1 bacterium
GTCACGAAACCTCCAGCGCAGCCTCTACCGTGCGGCCAAAAGGAGTGGAACCCGGCGGTTCCATGCCCTGCTGGACCGCCTCGTTCGGCCCGATGTGTTGTGGCGGGCCTGGGAAGAAGTGCGGGCCAACAAGGGAGCAGCCGGCGTCGACGGCATCCGCATCGAGGATGTGGAAGCAAGTGGCGTCACACCCTTCCTTGTACAACTCGCAAAAGACCTGAAGGCGGGAAGGTACTACCCCAAGCCGGTCAAGCGGGTATTCATTCCAAAGTCCGATGGTCGGCAGCGCCCGCTGGGTATCCCCACGATCCGTGACCGTGTCGCACAGCAGGCCTGCAAGATCGTTCTTGAACCTCTGTTTGAAAGCAACTTCCTCGACAACTCCCACGGCTTTCGCCCCAAACGCAGTGCGGCGAATGCAGTACTTGCCGTCAAGCGGCAGCTCGTTCGCGGCTGGTGGGTGGTGGATGCCGATATCGAAGGCTTCTTCGATGCGGTGGATCACGACATCCTGCTGGGCCTCGTCCGCAGGCGCGTCAGCGATTCGCGCATCCTGAAACTGCTTCGGTATTGGTTGAAGGCCGGAGTCGTCGAAGAGGGAGTGAAGAAGCCGACAACCGTAGGCACACCGCAGGGCGGCGTGATCAGTCCCTTGCTAGCCAACATCTATCTCCACACGCTGGACAAGATGTGGCAGCAACATGAAGAGCTGGGATCGCTGACCCGCTATTGTGACGACTTCGTGATCGTCTGTCCGTCCAGATGGCAGGCAGAACGGGCGCTGAAGATCGTTACGCAGTTCCTTCAACGGCTGAAGTTGACCCTGCATCCGACAAAGACGCGCTGCGTCCGCATGGATCACGAGGGCTTCGACTTTCTAGGCTTCCACTTCCGCAAGCGCAACTCCCTTCGCACGGGACGACGGGTTCCCTATGCCTGGCCGGGCAGAAAGGCGATGCAGAAGATGCGGGATACCCTGCGCTTTCTGACCGCCCGCAACCGGCAGCATGTAGACCTGGACGACCTGATTGCGGAGCTGAACGCAAAGGTCACCGGTTGGCGGAACTACTTCCGGATCGGCAATTCGACAAAGAAGCTCGCCGACCTGGATCGCTTCCTCTTCAACCGGCTGTGGATCTTCCTGAGCCGCCGACGCGGCAACCACGGGAGACTATTGCCGGAGGCGTTCATGTGCTGGCTTTCACGGAGCGGATTGGCGAGCTTCTATCCCCAAGGACGAGGCTGGACCAGCGCCTTGCATGCCTCACGGTGAATGCTGTCGGAAAGCCGGATGAGGGAGAACCTCACGTCCGGTTTGATGTGGCAGGGAGTGGAAACCAGATTGCACTTGTGTGATCCAGGCGCCTCCCCCTGACCCTACAAGCTGGTGCCTCGCCTTGTCACGGCCTTTGCCAGGAAATGGCGCCGCTGCGCGTCGCGGTAGCTCGGGCAAAGCCCGCGCCAAGCCGGTCACAGCTTATGCTGAACGTTAGAATGACTTTGTTTAGGAGACTGTCTTATGCAGAGTGCTAATTCGCCACTTCTCTTAGTTGCAACAGAAGCTGAGTACTCCACTTTGCGCTCGAAGCAGGATTACATCGATTCCCTGTTGGATATGGCTGAAGAACTCTCCAAAACATTGGTTTGGGGATGGCTAGCTAAGCCACTGTGGCGGCAAGCAAGAGAACAGCAAAGAAGTAGAAAGCTCAAACATTTCGAAAATCTATTTCATGTAACTCCTGAAGTAGCTGTAGAAAGATTCAGATTTGACATTGGGCATCCTAACACACCGGGAATATACTTATGTAATCCATGTGATACACAGCACTACTTCACGCCGGCTATTGCGAATGAGAGATTAGTTCAACAGAAAATGGCTGCATTTGTGGATATTGCATCTTGTTTGGGAGCCACTGCTGTCCCACAGTTTGAGACGAAAATGCCCGAATCTCTGGCTTTTGTAGTACATTGCAAGTGCTAACAAAACAAGTACAGCAAAGGAGATCCGGGCATTGGCT
>JAUIFJ010000089.1 GCA_030429345.1 bacterium
CAATCGCCAGGGCCGTGGCATCGGCCATCGCATCCGCGTTGTTCGGATCACGGGGATCGATGCCCGACAGGTGCTGGTCTGTCTTGCTGCGGATCAGGGCCTTCAATGTCTGTGCGCTCAGTGCCATGTCACACCTTACTCCGTGCGAACCGTTTCCGAAAGCTCTTCCCCCGTCAGCGGCGCGATCGGTGTCGAGACAGGGATGCCCTTGTTCCCGATGTGGGTGTGGGCGTTGAACAGGGCCTGGAAGGTGTTTCCCTTGATCACCTGCTCTGCCGCCTCTTCCCCCAGCTCGACCGTCCCGCTGTTCACATGTACCTTCGAATCCGAGGCGATCTCGATCGCGCCATCCGGCTGGATCACGATCCGGGAACTCCCCTGCTCCAGGACCAGCGCACTCTCCCCCGATCCCTGTGCGGTCAGGAAGCCGGCCACAAAGGGTTTTTCCGGCCGGCCGTCCTCGAAGGCGACCATCACGGTGTCGCCCACGGTGGGCAGGATCACCAGGCGCGCTGAGGCCGTCGCCCAGACGGCCAGGATCTCGCAGCGGGGCAGGAGCGCCAGCCGGGAGTCCGCGGGCTGAACACTCACCGTGTAGGCATCGGGATCCACCTCGGTCACGGTCCCACGCACCGGAAAGCGCATGTAGGCGCTCAAGTCCGGCCGCAGCTTCTCGACGATCTGCTTCAGCTCGTTGCGCATGGCACCACCTGCAGCACCGTCCGGCCCCCGTCCTCCCAGCGATAGGTCGCCTCCCTGACGTAGAGCCGCTCCCCGTCTACCTCGATCACCTGGGAGTGAAGCACAGGAGCAACCAGGGTCTCCACACGCTCCATCCCCAGCTGGCCGGGACGGCGGCCGACGAGGTTGACGCCGGTTTCGAGGCTGAGCACACTGGGGACTTCCAGGGCATCGGGTGCAAGCACCAGTTGACCCCCGCGGACGTAGGTCCGGATTTCTTCTCCGGTTTCGGTGCGCAGCAGGGCCACAAGCTGCTGCAGGGCCTCGCGCGGTGTACGTCCGTGGACTGGGAAGCGGTCAATCGGGGCATCAGGGACCGTGGCCGTCAGGGAAAGCCCGGTGCCGGCCAGCAGGTCGCCCGCGATCTCAGCGGCTGTGGCCTGCTCCCACGTGCGCGTTACACGCCGGCCCTCGGCCTGCAGTACCGCCTGGTAGTCGATCAGCTGCAGGTAGATCTGCAGGCCGCTGGGACTGGCCTCGCGCACCAGGCCCTCGAAGAGGGTCACGAGCTGTGCATCATCGCGGTAGCCCCAGCGGATGATCACTTTCTGCCCGCGGCTCACATGCAGTACGCTTTCCGGATCGGAGAGCACGATGCCCGCGGAGTCTGCCGCGCTGTCGGAGTGGGTCCAGACCTCGAAGCCCACGACCGCGGGGTCGATGCGCCGGCCATCCAGCTCGATCTCGTATACGGGATAGGTCCAGTCCACTAGAACCCTTCCGGCAAAAAGACCGGTTCCGGCATATCGTCCTCCGGTGTTTCAACACCAGTCATGCCTTCACTCAGCCCTTCATTAAATTTGTCCCGCACATAGCCCAGCTGCTTGTCCAACTCCTTGTTTCCTTCAATGTGCTCAGTACCCTGGTCCTGGGCATCCGCAATGGCTTCTGCGGCCGCCGCCTGGTTCTCCAGCTGGGTCTTGATGGATTCGAACTCGGTCAGTACTAGGCTGACGGGGATCCAGTCCCCGTCCCCGTCCTCGTCGGCCTCCAGCTCCCGGATCAGCACCTGGCGAATGCCGTAGAGATCGGTCAGCGGCGAAACAATGGAGACCGGCTTGGGCACGCTTGCCCGGCCATCACGAAACAGCTGTTTCAGCGGCCGCAAGCGCTCCATTGGGGACGTG